>NZ_QAIH01000107.1 GCF_003060895.1 Acidovorax sp. HMWF029
GTCCCGCCCGCCGTAGTAGATGGGGGGGGGCGGGGCTGAATAGATCACCCCTGGCGCACGGTACACCGGCGGTGGGGCGTTGTAGATGTATCCCGGCTGTTCATACACTTGGTAGCGCGGGGGATCGTAGTACGGGTCGCCCGGCACTGTGGCGCATCCCGTCACGAGAACCCCCAAGGCCGAGGCAGAAAGGATGCGCGCGAGTGTGTAGGTCATGGTGATCAGACTCCGGCCCGGGGTGTGCGTTCCACCCGGGTCCGTAACGCCCCTGAAAAACACCCCGGTGGGATGTTACAAATTTCAGGGGCTGGCGTGGGCTGTGCCAAACCCATTACGTTTGGCGTCACCATTTGGTTGACCTCTCCAGAGCGCTTGCCCGGCGGTTGCACAGCCTGCGCCAGTCCCTGCATGCAGCCGCCTCGTGTCAATATTAAAATTGATAGCAAAAAAGGCTTGATGGGCGCGCGCAAACGGCCAAAAATTCCAAAATTTTCATCTGCCTAACTCCCCGCCACGCCATATACGAGCCCAGCGGTGGGCTGGTGGGCAGGGGGCGGGCTTACTTGGGCAGGACGCGGCGGATGGTATCGGCCAGGTCTTCGGCCACGAACTTGGCCACATAGCCATCGGCGCCAACGCTGCGCACATGGTCTTCATTGGCCGAGCCTGACAGCGACGAGTGGATGACGACCGGCAGGCCATGGAACCGCGCGTCCTGCTTGATGTTCCGCGTCAAGGTGAAGCCGTCCATTTCCGGCATTTCCAGGTCGGTGAGCACCATGGCCACGCGGTCAAGCACCGTTTTGCCTTCAGCCTCGGCGCTTTTGGCGATGGCGTTGAGACGGTCCCACGCCTCTTTGCCCGATTTGACCATTTCATAGGGGGCGTTGAGCACCTTGAGTTCCTGCTCAATCAACGAGCGTGCCACGAAGGAGTCGTCTGCCGCCAGAACGATGGAGCCAGGCTTGAGCTTGAGCTTGGCGCCCACCTTCTCTTCGGTCACCTCATGCCCGTCGGATGGCGACACCATCTGAAGGATGGCTTCCACGTCCAGCACCTGGGCCAGTCGGGACTCATCGGTGTTTCCGTCCAGCCGGGCGATGCTGGTGACCAGCTTGCCCTTGGCGCCGCTGGTTTCGGCAGACAGCACCTGTTTCCAGTCCAGCCGCACGATGTCTTCCACCGATTCGACTGCAAACGCCTGTGTGGTGCGTGCGTATTCCGTCACCAGCATGATGTTCAGGCCCGTCTGGGGCTTGCAGCCCACGATGGAGGGCAGGTCCAGAACCGGGATCACCTGGCCGCGCAGGTTGACCACCCCGAGCGAATGGGGCGTGGTGCCCGCAATCGGCGTAATGCTGGGCATGGCCACGATCTCGCGGATCTTGAAGACATTGATGCCGAACAGTTCGGACTTGTTCAAGGCGGTGTCGGTGCCCAGGCGAAACAGCAACAACTCGAACTTGTTGGTGCTGGTGAGGTTGGTCCGCTCGTCGATGTCCTGCTGGATGGCTTTCATGTTGAATCCTTTGCGCAGAAGTGAAGATACGCGCTTTTACAAATTCTAGGACCCAAACGGCGTGCGCAGTGCGCTAAATCTTCAGGCAATACCCGAATAGTGCGCTGCGGCATGCTGGCGTGGTGGCACGGTCACAGCTTGGGTCGTGCTGCGCGCGGTTCAGGCCGCGCCAGGCAGCGCCACGGGCGAAAAGTGCATCACCGTGGGGAACGGGTCGTAGAAGTGGTGCAACAGCTGTTTCCATTCCTGGTATTGCGCCGACTGGCGAAATCCGACTTCATGGTCCTCCAGGCTGGCCCAGCGTACCAGCAGGACGTAATCCTGGGGGCGCTCCAGGCAGTGGCCCAGCTCGTGCGACAGGTATCCGGGCATCGAGGCGATGATTTGTTGCGCCTGGGCAAAAGCCCGTTCGAAGGCAGCGTTCTGGCCTGGGCGAATGCTGAGGTGGGCGATTTCGAGAACCATGGTGGCGATGATGGGGGGTTGCGCTGTGCGACAGGATAAGTCCCTTTTCCTCCCAGGCCCTTCAGCCGGTCTGCAGGTTCCTCTCTCAGTCCGTGACGCCGGGCAGCTGGCCCAGATAGCGGTGCAGCGCGGCGATGGCCTGGCGGACCTTGGCGGGCTGCGCGTCGCGTTGGGGTGTCACGGCCCAGATGTCCAGTGTGCCGAAGGACCAGTCGGGGAGCAGCCGCACCAGCCGCCCGGCCTGCAGAGCATCGTGCGAATCCATGCTGCCTACCAGCGCCAGACCCAGCCCAGCCTCGCACATCTGCTGGATGGACAGCTGGTTGTTGCTGGCAATGCGCGGCTCCACCCGCAGCGCGCGCGGCTCGCCCGCCGGGCTGCGCAGGTCGATCAGCAGTCCGCCACTCTCTCGCGCAAAACCCAGCCATGTGTGTGAGAGCAGTGCATCCGGGTGCTGCGGCACGCCGTGGGCGGCCACCCAGCCGGGCGAGGCGCACAGGACCCACTGCATGCTCCCCAGGCGCCGTGCTGCCCAGGTGGAATCTGCCAGGCGCCCATAGCGCACGGCCAGGTCAATGCGGGCGTTGATGAGATCGATGGTGGAGTCGTCCACCAGCAGGCGCAGACGCAGCGCCGGATGTGCAGCCAGCAGTTCGCCCAGCGCCGGTGCAATGTGCCTGGCAAACCCCACAGTGGCGGACAGGCGCAGCTCACCGCTGGGCTCATCGCGCGATGCCGCCAGCTCGGCCCGAGCCTGGTCGGCCGCAGCCCACATGGCGGCGCAGCGTGCGTGAAAGCGCTGGCCCGCCTCAGTCAGGGCCAGCTTGCGCGTGGAGCGATGCAGCAGCGTCACACCGCCGTCGCTTTCGAGCTTGCGCACCTGCTGGCTCACGGCCGACGTGCTCATGCCCAGAGCGCGGGCTGCACCACTCATCGAGCCGTGCTGCACCACGGCGGCAAATACGGCCATGCGTTTGAGATCTTCCATGGAGCAAAGAAAGGGGGAAATAGGGGAACGGGGTGATTGTGAAGTGGTACTTCAAAGAGTAGGTGGTTTTAGGCCTCTACCGCCTACTTTGACAAGCCCATATTCTCACTGCATCGCAACTTCGAACCCAAGGAACCCTATGAACATCGCTCTGATTGGTGCCACCGGATTTGTCGGCTCGGCCGTGCCCGGTGAACTGCTGCAACGCGGTCATCGCGTGACTGTGCTGGCCCGCAACCCCGCCAAACTCGCCGCACGCGAAGGCCTGGCTGTGGTGGCTGCCGACGCGCAAGATGCCAACCAGGTCGCCAAGGCCGCTGCGGGCCACGATGCCGTGGTCAGCGCCTACAACCCCGGCTGGGAGAACCCCAACATCCACGACGAATTCCTCAAAGGCACCCGCGCCATCATCGACGGCACCAAAGCGGCTGGTGTGCGCCGCTTTCTGATGGTGGGTGGCGCTGGCAGCCTGTTCGTGGCGCCCGGCGTGCAGCTGGTGGACACCCCCCAGTTCCCCGCCGAATGGAAGCAAGGTGCCCTGGCCGCCCGCGAGGCACTGAACTGGATCCGCACCGAAAACACGCTGGACTGGACCTTCCTGTCGCCCCCCATCCTGCTGCAGCCCGGCGAGCGCACCGGCCAGTACCGCCTGGGCGACGAAGCCCCGCTGATGAACGGCGAGCAGCCCGGCGGCATCAGCGTGGCCGACCTAGCGGTGGCTATCGTGGACGAGCTGGAGACGCCGCGCCATGTGCAAAAGCGGTTTACCGTGGCGAACTGACCTGCGTACGGGGCGAATTGGTCTGCGCGTATGCTCTGCGCCTTTTCCTGCAGCGCTGCGCCCCATGACTGACCTACACGACACGCCCGACACCATCCAGGAATCCCGCTGCTGGAGCGATGGCCGCTGGACGGCACAGGTCATCAAGAATGAGGACGACGACGGCTGGGCGGTGGCGATGACGCTGCGGGGCGAGGCAGAGCCCGCACTTGTGGGCCCCTGGACCATGGGGCGTGACAAGAAGAACCCCAAGCCGTTGGACGTATCGGCCTTCCACACCCTGGTCAAAACTGCGAGCGAAGTGCTGCGCCGCCATGAGCAGCAGTTGCACGCGCAGCTCAACAAGAGCGTGCACATCACCACCGCGGACGGCCAGCGCCTGCGCGTGGCGCTGGCCATCGTGCCCGATGAGGAGGGCGCCACGGCCACGTTAAGCGCACAGGACGAGCTGGGCGAGGAGTTGGCGCGTGCGTCTGCGCCGCCCACCTTCAAGCTCACACCCGCCAGCGCAGCCGCCTGGGCCGAAGGCGGGTTTCAGCGCGTGCGCTGAGCGCTCGCAAACAATGGATCGCCGTTCACGCTGAGCCTGTCGCAGCGCTGCGCAGGGCTTCGACAGGCTCAGCCCGAACGGGGTTGGGGGGCGATGCCCGCCCTGAAGCGCCAACGCCGCCCGCAGGGCTCGGTCGGCGTCGGGGCCAATCGCCTTGGCGACGGCGCTGATTTCGCCGACCTTCTAGAATTTAAGCCGTCGGCCCCGGATGACCTTCGGGGCTGACAGCGTTCTCAGGGCGGGGTGGAATTCCCCACCGGCGGTATTTGCGGGCTGAAAAGCCTGCAAGAGCCCGCGAGCGCCTGCGGTGCCGTTCTTCGGAACCGGTCCCCCGCAGGGTCAGCAGATCTGGTGCAAAGCCAGAGCCGACGGTCACAGTCCGGATGAAAGAGATCGCGAACCCAGGGATGTCCTGCATCACCCTCGCGAGGCCGGGGTAGTGCGGATCGGGATGGGCCGCAAGGCGACTTTTGGCAGCCAATAGCCCGGCTATTGGCAAGAAAAGCAACGCAGCGGACCGCCCGAGACCGCGCTATCACGGACCGCAGGGAGTTATGCCGGACATCCCTGGAGCACCCGCCATGGGTGGCTGGGCTTATGGCGTTCGTCTGCGTGCTGATGTTGCCCGCTTGCGAGCGCCTGGAGGCCTGCGCCGCCGTGTGCAGGCGCTGTGCTCGCGCGCCCTGATTCTGGTACGACCTGCTTTGAGGAACCCATGAATCAGTCTTCTGCTACTTCTTCCGTCTCTCCCCTGGCCCCCGTCGCCGCCCACCGTGGCGCCCGCGTGGCCATCATCAGTGCCAGCTGGCACCAGGACATCGTGCACCAGGCGCGCGATGCGGCCCTGGCCGAGTTTGACCGCCACGGCCTGCCGCCCGCGCAGGTGGCGCTGTTTGATGTGCCCGGCGCGTTCGAGATCCCGCTCCTGGCGCGCAAGCTTGCACGCAGCGGGCGCTACGACGCCATCGTGGCCTGCGCGCTGGTGGTCAATGGCGGCATCTACCGCCACGAGTTCGTCACCACCGCCGTCATCGACGGCCTGATGCGCGTGCAGCTGGACACCGAGGTGCCGGTGATGTCGGCCGTGCTCACGCCACGCGACTTCCACGACCACGAGGACCACATCCGCTTCTTCCGCGAACACTTCGTGAAGAAGGGCACCGAAGTCGCCCAGGCCTGCCTGCAGACCATGGCCTACCTGCGCAAGCTGGCCTCACCCACGCTGGGCACGCAGCAGCAGGTCACGCCTGCGGTGGCTGAGGCCGTGGTTGCATAGGCTGGCTTGGCACCGCCCCATGGGGTGCCTGTCAATGTCTGGATGCTATTAAATATATAGCTTAAAAGGCTTGGTGGGCGCGCGGTAACGGCCTTTTTTTCTCATGAAAACCGCTCAGGTCGCGGCCAGGCGGGGTTGGTGGCTGCCTGTGATCGCGGGGCGTGCCAATGCCGTGGTATCCGCATCCGTCTCGGCGAGCCGGAACACCGCCACCGCCTGCACCAGCTGCTGTGCCTGCAGCTTCAGGCTGTCGGCAGCTGCCGCGCTTTGCTCCACCAGCGCTGCGTTCTGCTGCGTGGCCTGGTCCATCTGGGTGATGGCCTCGCCCACCTGCGACACGCCAAGGCTCTGCTCGCCGCTGGCGGCACTGATTTCGCCCACGATGTCGGTCACCCGGCGGATGGAGGCCACCACCTCGGTCATGGTGGCGCCTGCCTTGTCCACCAGCGCCGTGCCTTGTTCCACGCGCTCCACGCTGGCGTGGATCAGGCCCTTGATTTCCTTGGCGGCTTCGGCACTGCGCTGCGCGAGGTTGCGCACCTCACTGGCCACCACGGCAAAACCCCGGCCTTGCTCGCCCGCGCGGGCTGCTTCCACCGCAGCGTTCAGCGCCAGGATGTTGGTCTGGAAGGCAATGCCGTCGATCACGCCGATGATGTCGGCTATTTTTTTGCTGCTGTCGTTGATGCCCTTCATGGTGGTCACCACCTCGGCCACCACATCGCCGCCCTGCACGGCCACGGTGCTGGCGCTCACCGCCAACTGATTGGCGGTGCGTGCGTTTTCTGCGTTGGCCTGCACGGTGGAGCTCAACTCTTCCATCGATGCGGAGGTTTCTTCCAGCGCGCTGGCCTGCTGCTCGGTGCGCGCCGAGAGATCGTTGTTGCCTTGCGCGATCTCGGTGCTGGCCATGGCCACGCTGTCGGCGTTGTTGCGCACGTTGCTCACCACGCGCGACAGGCTGATCTGCATGGCGTGCAGAGCGTTCAACAGCAGCGCGACTTCGTCCTTGCCTTGCACATTCTGCGCCACCGTGAGGTCGCCCCCTGCCACAGCCTGCGATACACGCACTGCGTTGTCCAGCGGTTTCACCACTGTGCGGCTGAACCCAACAGCCCCTGCGATGCCCAGTGCACACACCACCAGCATCACGGCCAGGCTGATGGTGGTGGCGCGCTGCGCCGCTGCTGCGGCGCGCTCGGCCACCTCGCTGCTGGCCTTGGCGATCAGGTCGCCCGCCTGGTCCAGCAGTTTGGAGGGCTCGCGGTCCATGCCCGCCACAGCCTTGTCGCCCGCCTGCGGGTCGTGGTCGGCTGCCTTGAAGGCCTCAAAGCCCTTGCGGTAGGCGGCGCCCATGCGTTCGTGGGCCTGCGCAAACTGCTGCACGCGTTCGCGCCCTTCGCCCGGGGGCAGGGCGGCAATCAGCTTTTGCGCTTCTTCCTGGACGATCTTTTCCTGCTTTTCAAATGCGGTCCAGAAACGCGTGAGCTGGGCAGGGTCCTTGCCGCGCAGCAGTACGTTCTTCCACTCCTGCACCTGCACCTTGAAGTCATTGAGCATGGTGGACGCGAGCCGCTCGTGCTCAAAGCTCTGAGTCACAGAGGTCTGGTAGGTGTCCAAGGCCATGTTCAAGCGGCTGATGCCGAACAGTGCCGCCGCAAACAGCAGCAGCAAGGCCGCAGTAAAGGCAAGGGGGAGCTTGAGGCTAAGCTTCATGGCGAACTCCTTGGTTTTGTGGGCAACCAACGCGGGGAGCGGTGAAGACTGCAGATAGGCACAACAAACCAACCTGGAGCTGCGCAATGCAGTGCTTTGTTGCATTGTGGGGTGTTTGTAAATTTTTGTACAAGTATTTTGGAGGGCGGCGCGGGTAAGATCCCGCCCAGCGCGGATGCAAGCCGCGCCCGGGCCTGCGGACAGGGTGCAACCCACTTGCCGACTCCCAGAGAGACCGTTCTTTCCCCTTTGTGCTGCCGGAACTGCAGGCCGTCGGCGTCCGATGCACGGAGGTTCTCGTGAAACGTCTTCCCCCCCGGCCCGACCTGGGTCATCTCAAGAAACAAGCCAAAACGCTGCTGGCCGAGGCCCGCGCGGGCGATGCCGCCGCGCTGGCGCGCCTGCAGCCGCTGATGTTGTCCGCAGGCAACGACCTGCGCCTGCACCATGCACAGTGGTGCCTGGCGCGCGAGCACGGCTTTGCCTCGTGGCCGCAGTTCCAGGCCTTTGTGCTGGCGCGCCGCGCGTTGGCGGACGACCCCGCACACGCCATGCTGATATGGCTGCGCCTGGTCTATGCGGGTGATATCGCCGGGGGCAACCACACTGCGCGTCCCGCGCTGGCCGAGCAACTGTGGGCCGCGGGTGCCGTGCCGCAGGCGGACCCGGATGACCCTTGGCTGGCCTGTGCTGTGGGCGATGTGGCCCGGCTGCGTGCGCAGATCGCGCGCGACCCAGCCTGGCTGCACCTGCCCGGAGGGCCGCTGCAGCTGCCGCCGCTGATCGCTGTCACCCATTCCAGCCTGGCACGGCTGCCCGTGTTTGCAGATGGCTTGCGGGCTTGTGCCGAGCTGTTGCTGGAGGAGGGGGCGGACCCCCGTCAGTGCGTGGGCAGCCGCTGGTCACCCGCATCGCTGCAGGCTCCGGACGCCGCACATCCGCTGTCTGCCTTGTACGGTGCAGCGGGCGCAAACCACCACGCGGGTATCACCCGCCTGTTGCTGGATGCGGGTGCGGACCCCAACGACGGTGAGTCGCTGTACCACGCGCTGGACAGCCCGGAGTGCACGCGCCTGCTTCTGCAGGCGGGTGCCCGTGTGCCCGGCACCAACGCGCTGCACCGCGTGCTTGACGGTGACGACTTGCCCGCGCTGCAACTGCTGCTGGCCCATGGCGCAGACCCCCGCGAACCACTGGCTGGAAGCCCCCCCGCTGCTGTGCCGCTGCTGTGGGCGCTGCGCCGCCGCCGGTCGCTGGCGCATGTGCAAGCGCTGGTGGCTGCGGGGGCCGACCCCACGGTGTGCACGGCCGACGGCACGCCTGCGCACATCCAGGCGCTGCGCTACGGTTTGCCGGATGTGGCGGCCTTTTTGCGTAGCGTGCTCGGCGTGGCTGACGTGGCCGTCGATGAGCTTTTTGTAGCGGCCTGTGCGCAGGGCGACGAAGCCCAGGCGCGCGCGCTGCTGGCCGCACAGCCGGGTTTGGTGGCGGGCCTGGCGCCCGCCCAGCAGCGTTTGCTGCCCGAGCTGGCTGCGCAGCCGGACTGCGGCGCAGCCGTGCGACTGATGGTGCGTTTGGGTTGGCCCATCGACACGCCGGGCGGCGATTGGGATGGCACAGCTTTGCACCACGCCATTTTCAGGGGCGATGCAGCGCTCACCCGCTTTGTGCTGGAGCATGGCGCGCGTTGGCAGGCCACACATGGTTTTCAGGACAACGCCTGCGGTGCACTCGAGTGGGGCTCCATCAACACGCCGCAGGCGGGCGGCGACTGGGCTGGCTGCGCGCAGGCGCTGCTGGACCACGGCCTCCCGCCCGCTGCGCCAGACGCCAATGGCTCGGATGCCGTGTGGCTGGATGGCCGTTTGATGCAGTTCTCGGACGAGGTGACGGACTGCCTGCTGGCAGCTGCAGAAACACTGGTGCAGTCCGCGCAGCCCGTGCAGTAACCTCAGAAAGACCAACGCCCCGCATCCTGTCGGCGCGGGGCGTTGAGGGTGGGTGGCAGCGTGCGCCGCTACACCACGCCCTGGGCCCGCAGCGCCGCAATGCGTGCAGCATCCAGCCCCATCTCGTGCAGCACCTCATCCGTGTGCTGCCCCAGCGCAGGCGGTGCGTTGCGCAGCACGGGCGGTGTGGCCGAGAGGCGCAGCGGGCTGGCCACGCCGGTGATCTGCTGCACGTTGTCGGTGGCGGCCTCGCCGTCCTTCCAGCGCGGCAGCGTCACGGCCAGGCCTCGGGCCTGCACCTGCGCGTCGTCAAACGCCTGGGCGATGGTGTTGATGGGGCCACAGGGCACGGCCTTGTCTTCCAGCAGGGTGATCCAGTCGGCGGTGGTGCGCGTGCGGGTGACGGCCTCCATGGCGGGGATCAGCTCGGCGCGGTGCTGCACGCGCAGCGTGTTGGTGGAGTAGCGCGGGTCGGCGGCCCATTGCGGCTGGTTGGCAGCGGCGCAAAAGCGCTGGAACTGCCCATCGTTGCCGATGGCCAGCAGCATGTTGCCGTCGGCGGTCGCAAAGTCCTGGTAGGGCGCAAGGCTGGGGTGGCTGTTGCCCATGCGGCCAGGCGCCTTGCCCGTGGCCAGAAAGCCCGAGGCCTGGTTGGCGAGCACGGCCATGCCCACGTCGAGCAGCGCCATGTCGATGTGCTGGCCCTGGCCCGTGCCGTTCACGGCGTTGTCGCGCGCATGCAGCGCAGCCAGGATGGCGTTGCTGGCATACAGGCCGGTGAACAGGTCGATCACGGCAACGCCCACGCGCATGGGGCCGCCGCCGGGCTGGCTGTCGGCCTGACCCGTGATGCTCATCAGGCCCGTCATGGCCTGCACCATGAGGTCGTAGCCTGCACGCTCGGCGTAGGGGCCGTCTTGTCCGAAGCCGGTGACGGAGCAATAGATGAGGCGCGGATTCAGCGCGCGCAGGCTCTCGTGGTCCAGGCCGTACTGCTTCAGGCCGCCAACCTTGAAGTTCTCCACCACGATGTCCGCCTCTTGCGCCATTTGCTTGATGAGTGCCTGGCCTTCGGGCTGGCCCAAGTCGATGGTCACCGAGCGCTTGTTGCGGTTGCAAGCGGTGTAGTAGCTGGCCTGGTTCGTGTCGTTGCCGTCCGCGTCCTTCAAGAAGGGCGGGCCCCACTGGCGCGTGTCGTCGCCCACGCCGGGGCGCTCGACCTTGACCACGTCCGCGCCCAGGTCGGCCAGGATCTGGGTGCACCAGGGGCCGGCCAGCACCCGGGAGAGGTCGAGCACCTTGATGCCTGCGAGGGCGCCAGCGTTGGAGGAGGGTGTGGACATGGATAAATACTATTAAATTGATAGCTGTAAAGGCATATCCAGAGCGCGGAGAAGGCCTAAAAAGCTTGAAATTTGTAGGTCGTGCCCTGTGTCACTCCCTCTCCCCTCGCGGGAGAGGGTGGGGGAGAGGGGGCGATCCGGCACACCACATGCGCCGCTGCCCCCTCTCCCCCGGCCCCTCTCCCGAGAGGGGAGAGGGGAGTTCTCACCGCCGCAGCGAGCAGCGGGGGGCCTTCCTGCCTCAGTTCGCGAACGCGGCGATGCCCGTCTGTGCCCGGCCCAAAATCAGCGCGTGCACATCGTGCGTGCCTTCGTAGGTGTTCACCACTTCCAGGTTCACCAGGTGGCGCGCCACGCCAAACTCGTCGCTGATGCCGTTGCCGCCCATCATGTCGCGCGCCAGGCGGGCAATGTCCAGGGCCTTGCCGCAGCTGTTGCGCTTGATGATGGAGGTGCCTTCCACGCTGGCCGTGCCCGCGTCCTTCATGCGGCCGAACTGCAGGCACGCTTGCAGGCCAATGGCGATCTCGGTCTGCATGTCGGCCAGCTTCTTCTGGATGAGCTGGTTGGCAGCCAGGGGGCGGCCAAACTGCTTGCGGTCCAACGTGTACTGGCGGGCGGTGTGCCAGCAGAACTCGGCGGCACCCAGTGCACCCCAAGCGATGCCGTAGCGGGCGCTGTTCAGGCAGGTGAAGGGGCCCTTCAGGCCCTGCACTTCAGGAAACGCGTTTTCTTCGGGCACGAACACGTCGTCCATCACGATCTCGCCGGTGATCGAGGCGCGCAGGCCCACCTTGCCGTGGATGGCAGGGGCTGTCAGGCCCTTCATGCCCTTTTCCAGCACAAAGCCGCGGATGGGGCCCACGGCGCCGCCTTCGGAGACTTCCTTGGCCCAGACCACGAACACGTCGGCCACGGGGCTGTTGGTGATCCACATCTTGCTGCCCTTGAGCTTGTAACCGCCGGGCACCTTGTAGGCGCGCGTGGCCATGCTGCCGGGGTCGGAGCCGTGGTCGGGCTCGGTCAGGCCAAAGCAACCAATCCATTCGCCGGTGGCCAGCTTGGGCAGGTACTTCTGGCGCTGCGCTTCGCTGCCAAATTCATAAATCGGCACCATCACCAGAGAGCTTTGCACGCTGGCCATCGAGCGGTAGCCCGAATCCACGCGCTCCACTTCGCGGGCAATCAGGCCGTAGGCCACATAGCTCAGGCCGGGGCCTCCGTACTGCTCGGGGATGGTGGGGCCCAGGAGGCCCACTTCGCCCATCTCGCGGAAGATGCTCACGTCCATCTTTTCGTGGCGGAAGGCGTCCAGCACGCGGGGGGCCAGCTTGTCTTGGCAATACGCAGCGGCGGCATCGCGGATGGCGCGTTCGTCGTCGGTCAGTTGCTGGCTCAGAAGGAACGGGTCATCCCATTGAAAAGCGGCGTGGGCCATGTGTGTCTCCAGGTCGGTAAGGGGGAAGAAAAAAACGAGTCTGGCATGCATCGTAGGCCTTGGGGTGGTGGCCCGCAAGCGAGTTCTTTTCATCCAGGCATGCGTTTATGGAATGTATGGAATACTCGCCGCAGCCAGCGTCAAAGGCTGGATGCATCTTCACAAGTTCCTCTTCTTCATGCGCCGCAACATCCCATCGACCCAGGCCCTGGCCTGTTTTGAAGTCGCCGCCCGCCACGAGAGCTACACCCGCGCCGCGCAGGAGCTCTCGCTCACACAAAGCGCAGTCTCGCGCCAGATCCAGGCGCTGGAAGAGTTTTTGGGTGTGCAGCTGTTTCGCCGCACGCGCCACGGCGTGGTGCTGACGCCTGCGGGCGCGCACTATGGCCGTCAGGTGGCGCGCTGGCTGCAGGGGCTCGAGCGCGATACGCTGGATGTGATGGCCCACCAGGGAGAGGGCGGCACCATCGCCCTGGCGGCTGTGCCCACCTTTGCCACGCGCTGGCTCATTCCCCGCCTGCCGCAGCTGGCGCAGGCGCACCCCGACATCGTGGTGCACATCGACACGCAGACACGCCCTTTTTTGTTTGCCGACACCACCTTCGATGCCGCCCTGTACGCGGGCACACCCGAGCAGGTGAGCAACTGGCCCGGCGTGCAGGCCCAATTGCTGATGCACGAAGACGTGGTGCCTGTGTGCAGCCCCCGCCTGCTCGAATCCGCCGCGCCCCGGGGCCGAGGCCGCGCCCACCAGCCCGTGGCCGCCGAGGCGCTGGCCGACCTGCCGCTGCTGCAGCAAAGCACGCGCCCCTATGGCTGGCGCCAGTGGTTTGATGCGATGGGCGTGGATGCCCCGCATGCGCTGGACGGCCCGCGCTACGAGCTGTTCTCCATGCTGGCCGTGGCCGCCACGCACGGCATGGGCGTCGCGCTGATTCCGCCCCTGCTCATAGAGGCGGAACTTGCCAGCGGGGAACTGGTAGTGGCCTGCAACCGCCCCCTGCGCGGCGAGCGCGCCTACTACCTCATCAGCCCCGCGCAGGCCCAGCCCCCGGTGCTGGTCACGTTTGCGCGCTGGCTGCAGCACATGGCCGAAGCGGGTAGCGCCCCAGTTGCGGGATGACGTGCTTGCATTGCCCGTGGCGCTGAACTAGTCTGGTTGCGCGGAAGTTTGTCTTTCATTCCCCCATCTTCCATCTTGTTGGAGAGCGACCACCATGACCACTTACCACGCTCCGCATTTCGATCCCACCGTGGACGAGATCGCAACCCTCAAGCAACTTGAGATGGGCGAAGTCATCACGCTGCCCCACGCGCTCAAGGACCATGTCTCCGGGCGCCTGCTGGAGTGGGGGTTTGTCATCAAGGGGCCTGGGGGAGAGCTGTCCATCACGGCCATTGGCCGCCAGCTGATTCGGCGGCAGGACAACTAGAGGGGCAGGGGCGTCACAAGCGGCCCGTCACTTGCCCCTGTCTGTGCCTGTTTCCCGCCGGGGGTGTCACCCGCCCATCAGCCGCCGCAGCCATGACTTGGGTTTGTCGAGGTCAGCCAGGGTTTCGGCACAGACCTCGACGCTGCTGGTGTTCCCCTCCAGCGTGTACAGGTGCTGGGCCTTGAGCAGCAGGGCCCGCGCTTCTTCCTTCTTGCCCATCTGGGCCAACGCCTTGCCCCGGCCCCAGTGGCAGTAAGGCACGCTGATGTCCTGCGCAATCAACTGTTCAAACCGCTGCGCGGCCTGCGCATGGTCTCCGGCGTCGAGCAGCGCGGTGGCGTAGTTCAGGGCCACGGCGCCGTCGTCGGGATGGGCGGCGCACCAGGCGTCGAACACCTGCAGCGCCTCTTTGCTGCGGCCCAGCGCCAGCAGCGCGCGTGCACGGTGCTCGCGGGGCGCCCACTGCGCGGGCTGCAGTGCCACGGCAACCTCTGCCACGGCCAGTGCGCGCGTGGCCTCGCCCTTGTTGGGACGGCCGTTGTGCAGCAGACAGAAGGCCAGGTTGTTGAGGGCGCGGTAGCTCTCGGGGTCGTCGGCAATGGCCTGCTCGAAGTACGGGCGGGCTGCATCCAGCTCGCCTATGTTCTTGAGTGTGGCGCCCAGCAGGTTGCTCAGGAACTCGCCCTGTAGCTCCTGGACTTGCTCCAGCGCCCGCAGTGCCTTCAGTGCGGCGGGGTAGTCGGCGCGGTCGAAATGGATCGTGGCCTCCAGCGTCAGGTGCTGGGTTGATGTGGGGTCTGCCTGTTTCAGGCGCTGTAGGTCGGCCAGCGCGGCGTCGAACTGTTCCAGGTCGCGGTAGCAGCGGGCGCGGCCTGCGCGGGGCCAGTCCCAGTCGGGCTCGCGCTCAAGCAGGTCGCTCCACTCGTCGATGGCGTCCTGGTAGCGGTCCAGCTTCTCCAGACAGGCCGCGCGGTTGTGCTGCACGTTGTTGATGCGCCCCATCTTCTGGCGCGCAATGTCCAGAAACTCGATGGCTTTGCGGGGGCTCCTTTTCATCAGCAGCGTGCCCAGGTTGTATTCGATGGCCATGTGGTAGCTGTGCATGGGCACCTGCGCTGAGCGGATCAGGGCAATGGCCTCGTCCTCGCGGCCCAGCTCGCACAGCACCTGCATCAGCAGGTTGTGCGCCCGAAAACTCGCCGGGTGCGCCTGGCAAGCCCGCTGGTAGCAGGCGGCGGCTTCTTCGGGCGCGTCCAGCGCCTTGTGCACCTTGCCCAGGGTGATCAGCGTGTCCAGGTGTGTGGGGTGTGTGGCCAGCACCTGCTGGCCCAGGGCCAGCGCCTCGTGCAGCGCGGGGCCGCCTTCTACGTGTGCAAGCAGGCAGCGCACCCAGGCATTGCCCCAGTGTGTGGCATCCAGTGCCTGGGCGGCCTGCAGGTCGTTGCGTGCGGCCTCTGCATCTTCCAGCCGCAAATGGATGCGCGCGCGTGCCTGCAGGGCCTCGCAGGCCGTTGGAAAGCGCTGGACGATGGAGTTCGCTAGTTCCAGGTCGTGGTCGTCGATGTCGTCGGCCGCCATCAGGGCGGCCAGCAGGTGTTTAAGCTCGCCCGTTGCGGGTGTGGCTGTGGCGGTCATGGCGATGGAGTTTCCTCTCGGATGGGCGCGGCACTGAATGCATCCCTTGGGTCGCAGCCCCTGGCCCTGGGGGAAAGGGGCTGTGCGAGGGGGGCGGATTCAGCGTTCCCTGGTTGTTGGTCTTGTGCTCTGGGCGCGGCAAGGTGGCGCGCGCTGTTTATAGAGGCTGTTGGCTCGCTGCAGCCCGCCAGAGGGCCCGGATTGGTAAGCAGATGTTTTGTGACCCTGTTTTGGCGGGGTCGTGGCGGGTGCGGTTGCGGGGCGGCGCACAGGGCGCAATTCAGTGGCACCTGCCAGGGTATTCGCGAGGGCAGGGCAGCCGCAGGGTTCTCGTTCTATCCTGCGGCCTTCTTTGCGAGGTTCCCGCATGTTTCCTCTTCGCACCACCCTGGGTGTGGTCATCCTGGTGTTGGTCGGCCTGCTACTGGCAGGCTGCAGCACCGTGAAGCTGGCCTACAACCAGGCCCCACAGCTGCTGTCCTGGCAGCTCAACCGGTACCTGGACCTGTCGCAGCCGCAGGCCGAGCGGGTGCGCGACGAGCTGGCCGATCTGCACCGCTGGCACCGCGACACCCTGCTGCCCGAGCACGCCGGGCTGCTGCAAAAGCTGCGCCAGCAACTGCCCGCCCCCATGTCCGCCGAGCAGGCCTGCCGCGCCTATGCCGACCTGCGCACCCAGATCGACCAGCTGCTCGCCCGGGCTGAACCCTCGCTGGTGTGGCTGGCCTCGGACTTGTCCGAAGCCCAGATCCGCAGCCTGCAGAAAAAGCAGGCCGACAGCAACGCCGACTGGAAAAAGGAGTGGCTGGATCCGCCTGCGGACAAGCTGCGCGAGCACCGCTACCAGCTGCTGCTGTCGCGCACCGAAGACTTCTACGGCAGCCTGCAGGAGCCCCAGAAGGCCGCGCTGCGCAGCTACATCGCCCAGTCCTCGTTCGACCCCCAGCGCACCTATGCCGAACGCCAGCGCCGCCAGAAAGACCTTTTGCAGGTGCTGCGCAAAATCGCCGAAGACCGCGGCAACACCGACCAGACCCGAGCGCTGCTGCGCGGCTACCTGGCCCGCCTCAACACCTCCCCGGATGTTGCCTACCAGCAGTATGCCGCCGCGCTGGTGGACGAAGGTTGCGCCGGGTTTGCGCTGGTGCACAGTGCCATGACCCCCGCGCAGCGGCTGAAGGCCGTGGCCTCCGTCGGGGCGTACGAGCAGGATTTCATCACCCTCGCAGCGCGTCGCGTGTCGCCCTGACCGGGCGCAAGCAGGGTGGCAACTGGGCAACAACCCCATGGCATTGCCTGCCCGTTGGGTGGATCATCTGGGATCTTGGCACCTGCAGGAGACCCCCCATGAACCAGGCTGTCTATCTGAAGCTCAAGGGCATCGTGATCCAGGACCTCATCAAAAACCCGCGCCGCGTGTTGTTTCACGAGCGGGAACTCAAAAGCGAAGGGCTCACGCCAGAGTACCGGCGCGCTGTGGAAGAGGCCCTGGAAGAGCTGCGCGCAGCGCAGCGGCGCCGGGGCTAGGCGGCCAGACAAACAAATAAAAAAGGCCGCACGGTTGTGGAACCATGCGGCCTTGTCTGTGGTGCCCGGGGCCGGAATCGAACCGGCACGCCTTGCGGCGGGGGATTTTGAGTCCCCTGCGTCTACCAATTTCACCACCCGGGCTGGAATTCGTGAAGCCCCAAATTATGGCACAGTAGGGCGCATGAAATATCCGACGATTGAAGATGCGGTGGGTAACACGCCGCTGGTGGCGCTGCAGCGCATTGGTGCGCAGGCCAACGCGGCGCGCGGCAACGTGGTGCTGGGCAAGCTGGAGGGCAACAACCCGGCGGGTTCTGTCAAGGACAGGCCTGCGCTGTCGATGATCCGCCGCGCCGAGGAGCGGGGCGACATCCGGCCTGGCGACACGCTGATCGAGGCCACGTCTGGCAACACCGGCATTGCGCTGGCGATGGCCGCAGCCATCAAGGGCTACCGCATGGTGCTGGTGATGCCCGAGGACCTGTCCATAGAGCGCGCGCAGACCATGAAGGCCTTTGGCGCCGATCTGGTGCTCACGCCCAAGAGCGGTGGCATGGAACACGCCCGCGACCTGGCCGAGGCCATGCAAAAGCGTGGCGAGGGCAAGGTGCTGGACCAGTTCGCGAACCCCGACAACCCGCGCATCCACTACGAAACCACGGGCCCCGAAATCTGGGAGCAAACGGGCGGGCGCATCACGCACTTTGTGAGCGCAATGGGCACCACGGGCACGATCACGGGCGTGTCGCGGTTCCTGAAAGAGAAGAACCCCGCCATCCAGATCATCGGCGCGCAGCCCGAAGAAGGCTCACGCATCCCGGGCATCCGCAAGTGGCCGCAAGAGTATTTGCCCAAGATCTATGACGCCAGCACGGTGGACGAGCTGGTGTACGTGGGTCAGGACAGCGCCGAAGACATGTGCCGCCGCCTGGCGCGCGAAGAAGGCATCTTTGCGGGCATCTCGGCCGCAGGTGCGTGCTGGGTGGCGCAACAGATTGCCGAGCGCGAGGCCAACGCCACCATCGTGTTTGTGGTGTGCGACCGGGGCGATCGGTACCTGTCCACTGGCGTGTTCCCGGCGTGAAGCAGGGCCTTGGGCATGTGCCGCTGGGTTGAAAATATGAGTAAAAATGGCCGCCTGCGCGCGATGGATAAGCGCTGGTTGCTATAAAAATAATAGTAAACTATGCACTACGAAGTCCGCCACTGCACCCACTGCGGCACCGCGCTGCAACCCATCACCCTGGCCGAAGACGGCGGCGACAAGGAGCGTCTGCGCTGCCCCGCCTGCGGCTGGACGCACTGGAACAACCCCACGCCCGTGCTGGCCGCGATTGTGGAGGTGGACGGAAAGGTGCTGCTGGCCCGCAATGCGGCCTGGCCCGCCAAGATGTTTGCGCTGATCACCGGCTTCATGGAGGCGGGCGAGTCGCCCCAGGAGGGCATTGCGCGCGAGGTGAAGGAAGAAACCAACCTCGATGTGCAGGCCACCACGCTCGTGGGCGCCTACGAGTTCCTGCGCATGAACCAGGTCATCATTGCCTACCATGTGGTGGCCACGGGGCAAGTCAAGCTGTCGCCCGAGCTGGTGGACTACCGGTTTTACGACCTGCATGAACTCAAATGCTGGCCCGCTGGCACGGGCTACGCGCTGGCCGACTGGCTGCGCACTCGGGGGCATGAACCTGTGTTCTTCACGGCAGAGGAAAATGAGGAGCGCCGCCGAGGCCTGAACCTGCCGCCCAAGGACTAGAAGAGATACACACCATGGACATCCACAAAGAAATCGACACCCGGGGCCTGAACTGCCCCCTGCCCATCCTCAAGGCCAAGAAGGCACTGTCTGACATGGCCAGCGGCCAACTGCTCAAGGTGGTGGCCACCGACGGCGGCTCGCTGCGCGACTTCCAGGCGTTTGCCAAGCAGACAGGCAACGAGCTGGTGGACCAGCAGACTGCGGGTGAGGAGTTCATCCATATCCTGCGTCGGCGCTAGTTACGGGCGCCAAGCAGGAAACTGAGTCAAAAAAATAGCTGCCTGCGCCCGTTGAATAAGCGCTAGCAGCTATCGATTTGGAAGCGTTTGAAACGCTTCCTGTGTTCGTTGGGGCGGTGGCTTACAACGCCAGGCCCTTCAGATATTCCCGGAAGTGCGCCCCCACCTGTGGGTGCTGCAAGGCCAGTTCCACGGTCGCTTCCAGAAAACCCTCTTTGCTCCCGCAGTCGTAGCGCTTGCCCTGGTACTGGAACGCGTACACGGCTTCGTGCTGCATCAGGCGGGCGATGCCGTCGGTGAGCTGGATCTCGCCGCCCACGCCGCGTGGCTGGTTGCGGATTTCGTCGAACACGCCGGGTGTGAGGATGTAGCGGCCTGCCACGCCCATGCGAGAGGGCGCTACGTCGGCCTTGGGCTTCTCCACAATGCGTTCGATGCGGATCAGTGGGCCGCCTGCGGGCTCGCCTGCCACGATGCCGTATTTGTGCACCTGGTCTTCCGGCACTTCCTGCACGGCGATGACCGAGCGGCCTTGCTGGCGGAAGGCGGTGGCCATCTGGGCCAGCACGGGCTGGCCGCCAGGGGGGCCAACCATCAGGTCATCGGCCAGCAGCACGGCAAAGGGCTCCTTGCCCACCAGCGGCTCGGCGCACAGCACGGCGTGGCCCAGGCCCAGCGAACGGGGCTGGCGCACAAAGGCGCAGTCCATGTCGTCGGGCTGGATGGAGCGAACCAGGGCCAGCAGTTCTTTCTTGTTGGCGGCTTCCAGCTCGGCCTCCAGCTCGTACGCCGTGTCGAAATGGTCTTCGATGGCGCGCTTGCTGCGGCCCGTGACGAAGATCATGTGGCGAATGCCAGCGGCGTAGGCTTCTTCCACGGCGTACTGGATTAGCGGCTTGTCCACCACGGGCAACATCTCCTTGGGCGATGCCTTGGTGGCGGGCAAAAAGCGCGTGCCCAGGCCGGCAACGGGGAAAACGGCCTTGCGGACGGTGGTGGCAACAGTCATGGGTCTCCTTGATGGCAGGGTGTGGTGTGTTGTTGTCGTTGCGGGGGGCAAGTGTCAGGCCAGGGGATGACTGGCCTGTGTCTATTGACTCAGCCCAGGCGGCCCAGTTGGTCGCGCAGGCGGGTCAGCGTGGCGCCAAAGTCGGCGATGCGCTTCTTTTCCTGGTCGATCACTGCAGGGGGCGCCTTGGCCACAAAGGCTTCGTTCGAGAGCTTGTTGTTGGCCTTGGCCACCTCGCCCTCGATGCGGGCGATTTCCTTGGACAGGCGGGCCTTCTCGGCAGCCACGTCGATTTCCATGTACAGCGCCAGGCGGGCTTCGCCCACCACGGCCACAGGCGCGGCCTGCGCGGCAGCGGCCCAGGCGGCCTCGTCGTCAAACACCTTGACCTCGCTGAGCTTGGCCAGCGCTTGCAGCACCGGGCCTACGCCGCGCATGAAGTCGGTGTCACCCACGGTGTACAGGGGCAGGCGGGTGGACGGGGACACGTTCATCTCGCCACGCAGGGCGCGGCAAGCGTCCACCAGGCCCTTCACGCGGCCCATGTGGGCTATCGAAGCCTCGTCGATCTTTTCCAGTTGGGCCTGCGGATAGCGGGCGATGCTGACCGACTCGCCGGGGATGCCGGCCACAGGTGCCACCACCTGCCACAGGGCTTCGGTGATGAACGGGATGATGGGGTGGGCCAGGCGCAGAATGGCTTCGAGCGTGCGGATCAGTGTGCGGCGCGTGGCGCGCTGCTGGGCTTCGGTGCCATTCTGGATCTGCACCTTGGCAATTTCCAGGTACCAGTCGCAGTATTCGTTCCAGACAAAGTCATAGATCGTGTTGGCCACGTTGTCCAGGCGGTATTCCTCAAAGCCCTTGGCGACTTCGGCCTCGGTCTTTTGCAGCAGCGAGGTGATCCAGCGGTCGGCCTGGCTGAACTGCATGTAGCCGTGGGCGGGGCCGCCGGGCTGGCACTCTTCCTTGGTGTGTTCCTTCAGGCCGCAGTCCTGGCCTTCGCAGTTCATCAGCACAAAGCGGCTGGCGTTCCAGAGCTTGTTGCAGAAGTTGCGATAGCCCTCGCAGCGCTTGCTGTCAAAGTTGATGCTGCGGCCCAGCGACGCGAGCGCAGCAAAGGTGAAGCGCAGCGCATCGGCACCATAGGCCGGAATGCCCTCGGGGAATTCCTTTTGCGTGTTCTTGCGCACGGTGGGTGCCGTCTCGGGCTTGCGCAGGCCGGTGGTGCGCTTGTCGAGCAGGGGCTCAAGGGCAATGCCGTCGATCAGGTCCACCGGGTCGAGCACGTTGCCTTCGGACTTGGACATCTTCTTGCCCTGCGCGTCGCGCACCAGGCCGTGGATGTACACATGCTTGAAGGGCACGCGGCCCGTGAAGTGTGTGGTCATCATGATCATCCGGGCGACCCAGAAAAAGATGATGTCGTAGCCCGTGACCAGCACGGTGCTGGGCAGGTAGAGGTTGAAGTCGTCGGTGTCGGCGGTGCCTTGGTTCGGCCAGCCCATGGTGCTGAAGGGCACGAGCGCGGACGAGTACCAGGTGTCCAGCACGTCCTCGTCGCGGCGCAGCTGCTTGCCCGGGGCCTTGGCCTGCGCCTCGGCTTCGTTGCGGGCCACGATCACGTTGCCGTCTTCGTCGTACCAGGCCGGAATCTGGTGGCCCCACCACAGCTGGCGGCTGATGCACCAGTCCTGGATGTTGTTCATCCACTGGTTGTAGGTGTTGACCCAGTTCTCGGGCACAAAGGTCACCTCGCCGCTGGCCACGGCGTCGATGGCCTTTTGTGCAATGCTCTTGCCTGTGGGGTCCTGGTCGCTGACCTTGCTCATGGCCACGAACCACTGGTCGGTCAGCATGGGCTCGACCACCTGGCCTGTGCGGGTGCAGATGGGCACCATGAGCTTGTGCTTCTTCACCTCGACCAGCGCGCCGATGGCTTCGAGGTCGGCCACCACGGCCTTGCGGGCCACAAAGCGGTCCATGCCCTGGTACTTGGCGGGCGCGTTTTCATTGATGGTGGCTTGCAGCGTCAGCACCACGATCATGGGCAGCTTGTGGCGCTGGCCCACGGCGTAGTCGTTCTGGTCGTGCGCGGGGGTGACCTTGACCACGCCCGTGCCGAATTCCTTGTCCACGTACTCGTCGGCAATCACCGGAATCTGGCGGTCGCACAGCGGCAGGTTGACCATCTTGCCGATCAGGTGCGTGTAGCGTGCATCCTCAGGGTGCACCATCAGCGCCACGTCGCCCAGCATGGTCTCGGGGCGGGTGGTGGCCACCGTCAGGCTGCCGGAACCATCGGCCAGCGGGTAGGCGATGTGCCAGAGCGAGCCGTCTTTTTCTTCGTTCTCGACTTCCAGGTCCGACACGGCGGACTGCAGCTTGGGGTCCCAGTTCACCAGGCGCTTGCCGCGGTAGATCAGGCCCTGCTCGTACAGCTTCACGAAGGTGTCGGTCACCACAGCGCTGAGCTTGTCGTCCATGGTGAAGTATTCGCGGCTCCAGTCCACGCTGTCGCCCATGCGGCGCATCTGCGTGGTGATGGTGTTGCCGGACTTTTCTTTCCACTCCCACACCTTGCTCACAAAGTTCTTGCGCGCTTCGGGTGGGGTGGGGCCCATGTCGTAGCGGCTGATGCCTTGCTCCTGCAACTGGCGTTCCACCACGATCTGCGTGGCAATGCCCGCGTGGTCGGTGCCGGGCACCCACACCGTGTTGAAGCCGCGCATACGGTGGTAGCGCGTGAGGCTGTCCATGATCGTCTGGTTGAACGCATGGCCCATGTGCAGCGTGCCTGTGACGTTGGGCGGCGGCAGCTGGATGGAGAAGGCGGGCTCGCCCGCCTGGGGCTGGCCCGTGCCACGGTGGCCTGCGGTGCCATACCCGCGCTTTTCCCATTCGGGGCCCCAGTGGGCTTCGAGTGCGGCAGGTTCAAAGGACTTGGACAGGCTGTCGAGGCCGGGTTGTGCTTGGGGCGTGCTCATGGGGTTTGGCAGAAGGAAGAGGCGGGCGCGGGGCACGCCTCAGCGGTCAAGAGGGTGGACCGGGCATTTTACGGGAGTGTCGGCGGGTGCCCGGCGGCCTTTTCTCCTCGTCCAGGCCCTTCCCGCATCCCGCCTTCACCCCATGGGCTTTCCGCCTGTCGGCCATTTCTCGCCAATTGTTACCTTGTCGCTCGACGTGAGTGCTGTGGCGTCTCGATAATCCCGCCCGGTGAAGCAAGAGGGCCTTCGGAGAGGGAGGCGTAGCTTCATGCTTCGCCCGGGTCAAAAACATATAACCAATAGGTCCCATCCATGCATCTTTCCTCCGCACTCCGCGCGGGCCTGGCCAAGGTCTTTGTCTATGCGCTGCTGGCACTTTTTCTTATCCCGGCGTTGACCTTGGGGTTCAGCGTCTATGCACAGCGCGACCAGGACGCGGATTTTGTGGCTGGCGTGAGCCAGCGTATCGACGCCGAAAAGGCCATGCCACCCGCCGAGAAGCAGGCGCGCAAGGACTACTTCCGCAGCAACCCGCCGTCCACCATTTGCGACAACAGCTCTGCCGAGGCGCAGGAGTACCGCGAGGCGCTGTGCGAGCGGTTCTCCGACGTGTGGCAGTTCCACATGGCGCACAAGGTGTCGTTCTGGACCCTGGTCGCCAGCGGCGTGCTGCTGGTGGTGGTGCTGGGCCTGGGTGCGCTGGCCTTTGCCGACCGCACGCTGCAGTACACCAGCTTTGTGGCGGGCTGGCGCCTGACCACCTGGGCCAGTGCCGCCGCGCTGGTGGTGCAGGGGGCGATGGCGGTGTGGCTTTCGTTCTGGGTCACGGCCTTCTTCTTTCACAAGTATTCGCCCAAGCTCATCATCATCGTGGGGCTGGCCGTGGCGGCGGGCGTGTTGGTGGCGGTGGCGGGTATCTTCAAACGCGTGCAGTTTGACAACCGTGCCGTGGGCGAGTTGGTGTCCGAAGACGATGCGCCCCTGCTGTGGAAGCGCATCCGCCACATGGCGCGCCGCCTCAAGACCGATCCGCCGCAGCACATCGTCGCGGGCATCGACGCCAACTTTTTTGTGACCGAGGCGCCGCTCACGGTGGGCAACCACACGCTCACGGGCCGTACGCTTTTTGTCAGCCTGCCGCTGCTGCGCATCCTCGACCAGGCCGAGGCCGATGCCGTGTTTGGCCATGAGCTGGCCCACCTGCGCGGCGGCGACACCCAGAGCAGCGCCCGGCTGGGCCCGAAGCTGGTGCAGTTTGACCACTACCGCCACGCGATCCGCAGCGGTGGGCTCTCGGCCGTGGCGTCGCCACTGCTCGACCTGTACCGCACCATCTTCGAGTTTGCCCTGGCGCGCGATAGCCGCGAGCGCGAGTTCAAGGCCGACCGCATTGCCGCCAAGCTCATCTCGCCCGCCGCGATTGCGCAATCGCTGGTCAAGATTGCTGCCTATGCGCAATACCGCGCCAGGATCGAGGACGAGCTGTTTGGCCGCAATGAGCAGCAGGACGGTGCCACGCTGGGCATCGCCCGCTTTGTGGCCCAGGGGCTGGCGCCGTATGCGGCGTCCGACGATTTTCTGGAGGCGATGAAAACGGCCAACGTGCCGCACCCCTTCGACTCGCACCCCGCCATGCCCGAGCGCCTGCGCAACGTGGGCATGGCGCTGAAGGAGCGGGACTATGGCGCCATCGCCGTGCGCGCACCCGCCACCACCTGGGTGCAGGAGATTTTGACGGCCAACGCGATCGAGCAGCGACTGTGGAACGACTACGAACAGCAGTTTGCGCAAGACCACGAGCGCAGCCTGGCCTACCGCTACGAACCCGCCACCGACGAAGAGCGCGCGCTGGTGCTGCGCTACTTTCCGCCCGTGGTGTTTGCGCTCAAGGGGGAGAACACGGTGGAGGTCAGCATCGAAGGCATCCGCACATCGGCCGACGAGACCACGGTGTTCTGGGACGCGGTGAAGGCGCTGGAGTTCAAGGAAAGCAGCTTTGGCAATGCGCTGATCGTGACCCACCCCGAGAAGAACGCCCTGGGCCTGGGCGCCAAGACCAGCAAGATCAAGCTGTCCGGCCTCACCAAGGAAAAAGACCAGTTCAACGCCGTGGTGGGTGCCTACTGGCAGCGGCACCAGATCATGCGGGCGCAGCAGCAACAGCAGTAACAAAAGCCGCCGCAGTAGGCGGCAGCACCGCAGCGCCCTGGGTGTTTGCTATTAAATATATAGCTAATAACGCTTGATAGTCGCGCGGGGATGGCCATTTTCACCATTTTTTTGGGCTGGCGTCACGTTCCACCCTGCGCCAAGGTAGTGGAACGTGGTGGGGTCAGGGGCCGTCAGCCTTTGACGAACTCCGGCCGGTCGTTCTGCTGCGGCTTGAGCGGCGCTGCCACCTTGCCTTCGGCGCGCTCCTTGCGCCACTGCTCCTTGCGGGCCGTCCACTCGGCCAGGTGGGCGTGGGCTACGGTGCTGTCCTTGGCCATCTGCTCTTCGTCGGCCAGCTGGGCCGACAGCTCCAGGCGGATGCCGTTCGGGTCGAAGAAATAGATGCTTTGGAAGATGTGGTGGTCGGTCACGCCCAGCAACAGGGCCGCCCGCTGGCCGACGGCACGCAGGAGGTGCTGCGGCATGTGGCGTGTCTGTGGGGCTTTGGCGCGCAGATTGAGAGTAAAGACGTCTACGGCCACAACTCTGTGCTGCACTCGGTGCCGACCCCTACCGAATGGAGTATGGGGCCGGTGGCAGGGCCTCTACGCTTTCTCCGCCCAGCGCACCTGTTCAGGTGGCCTGCTGTTCCTCGTAGCCAAACATGGACTTGGTCTCCAGGTACTCCTCAAAACCCATGCGCCCCCACTCGCGCCCGTTGCCCGACTGGCGATAGCCACCGAATGGCGCCGCATGGTCGGCACGCGCGCCATTGAGGTGCACCATGCCGGCGCGCAGACGCCGTGCAATGCGCCGGGCGTGGGCCAAGTCGGGCGCGCTCACATAGGCCGACAGGCCGTAGACCGTGTCGTTGGCGATTGCAATAGCCTCTTCCTCGCTGCTGTAGGGCATGATGCAGAGCACAGGCCCGAAGATCTCCTCGCGCGCAACCACCATGGTGTTGGCCACGTGGGCAAAGACCGTGGGCTGCACGAAGTAACCCTGGGAAAGGCCCTCGGGTCGCTCCAGGCCGCCGGTGGCGAGTTGTGCGCCCTCGCGCAGGCCGTTGGCGATGCACTCGCGCACCTTGGCGTACTGCACGGCATTGGCCACCGGCCCTAGCGTGGTGGCGACATCGCGGGGATCGCCCAGGCGCAGCGACTGCGCCGCTTCCACCGCGATGGCCGTGGCGGCAGCGTGCAGGTGTGTGGGCACCAGCAGGCGCGTGGGTGCGTTGCAAGACTGGCCGCTGTTGCGAAAGCACTGCAGCGCAGCCTGGCGCACGGTGGACACCAGGTCCACGCCGTCCATGATGAGGTGAGGCGACTTGCCGCCTAGCTCCTGCGCCACGCGCTTGACGCTGTCGGCCGCAGCCTTGGCTACGGCCACACCGGCGTGCGTGGAGCCGGTGAAGGAAATCATGTCGATGTCCGCGTGCGCCGCCATGACCGCGCCCACGCCCGGCCCATCACCGTTGACCAGATTGAATACCCCGTGCGGCACGCCCGCTTCATGCAGCACTTGGGCGAACAGCAGGGCCGACAGCGGCGCCGTCTCGCTGGGTTTGAGTACCACGGTGCAGCCCGCAGCCAGGGCGGGTGCCACCTTGCAGGCGATCTGGTTCATGGGCCAGTTCCAGGGCGTGATCAGGCCGCACACACCGATGGGTTCGCGCGTGACGCGGGTGCGGTTGATCACCTCGTCGAAGGCATAGCCCGCCAGCACCTGGGCGGCCTGCTTCAGGTGCGACAGGCCGGCCACGGCATGGGCTTGGCGCGCCAGCGTGAGCGGCGCACCCATTTCCAGCGACACCGCCATGGCGATGGCATCCATGCGGGTCTCGTAGGCGGCTATCACGGCCTGCAGCACGGCCAGGCGCTGCTCCCGGCTTTGCGCAGCCCAGGCAGGGAAAGCACGGCGTGCGGCAGCCACGGCCCGGTCCAGGTCGCAAGCATCTCCGAGGGCGATGCGTGCCACGGGCTGCTCGGTGAACGGGTCGATCACGTCCTGCGTGCGCGTGCCCTGGGCGGGCACCCAGGCGCCGTCGATGTAGAAATTCAAATGTTCCTGCATGGCAGGGGCTCAGGCGATGCTTTGCAGGGCCGCGCGAATGCTGTGCGCCATCTCGCCGATCTGCGCCTCGCTGATCACCAGCGGGGGCGAGAGTACCAGCGTGTCGCCCGAGTTGCGCACCAGCACGCCCGCCTCGAAGCAGGCGATGTGCACGGCCTGGGCGCGTGCACCGGCTGCCCCCGGGCGCGGTGCCAGGTCCACGGCACCCAGCAGGCCAATGTTGCGCACATCCACCACGTGGGGCGCATCGCGCAGACCGTGCAGCGCGGCCTCCCACACCGGGGTGATGGCCTGCACGCGCGCGGCCAGGTTGAGCTCCTCGTGCACGTCCAACGTGGCCAGGCCCGCCGCGCAGGCCAGCGGGTGGGCGGAGTAGGTGTAGCCGTGGAACAGCTCGATCGCGTTGGCCGAGCCCTGCATGAAGGCGTCGTACACGCTGTTGCCCACGATCACGCCTCCCATGGGCACGGCGCCGTTGGTCATACCTTTGGCGCAGGACATCAGGTCCGGTATGACGCCAAAGGCCTGGGCCGCGAACGGCGCGCCCACGCGCGAGAAACCGGTGATCACTTCGTCAAAGATCAAGAGAATGCCGTGCTGCGTGCACAGCTCGCGCAGGCGCTGCAGGTAGCCCACGGGCGGCGGATACAC
>NZ_QAIH01000108.1 GCF_003060895.1 Acidovorax sp. HMWF029
CCCCCCGCCTGCTGCCCCACGCCGCTGCGCTGGAGGCTTGGCGCCAGGGCCAGCCCGCGCTGCGCAGCCTGCCCGCCGTGGCCGTGCTGGTGCACCGCCACCATTTCATAGACGGCAGCACGGAGTGGCTCGATGCCTGGCTGCGCACCTTCCGCCAGCAAGGCCTGTTTGCGTATGCTGCCTTTGGTCAGCAGGTCACAGCACAGACGCTGGCCGAGGTGCTGGAGTTGCCCCCAGAGAACGGCACTGGCCCCGGTCGCCTGCATGCCTCCGCCCTGGTGCTGCACCAACTCGTGCCCCAGGCCGCCGCGCTGCAGCCGCTGCTGACGCGCTGGGGCGTGCCGCTGCTGGGCACGCAGCCCTATCGTGCAGGCGATGCTGCGGCGTGGGAGGCCAGCGACACGGGTTTGTCGCTGTCCGATGTGCCGTTCTACCTGGCGCAGCCCGAGGCGGCCGGTGCCATCGACCCGGTGCTGGTGGCAGCCCACGGTGCCGAGGGGCAAGACTTTCGCCTTATCGAACGCCAGGCCCAGGCCGTGACCGCCAAGGCGCGGCGGCTGATTGCACTGCAGACGAAGCCCGCCGCCGACAAGCGCCTGGTGGCCATGGTCTACAACTACCCGCCGGGCGGCACCAACTTCGGTGCCTCGTTCCTCAACGTGCCGCGCAGCCTGGAGCAGGTCTCCAGCGGCCTGGCCCAGGCAGGCTACCGCACGCAGCAGGTGCCCGAGCAGGGCTGGATCGATGGCCTCAAGCCGCTGCTGGCCGCCTATTACCCCGGCGCCGATGTGCGCGCGCTGCTGCAAAACGGCCAGGCCGCTGCGCTGCCGCTGGCGCGTTATGAGCAGCACCTGGCCACGCTGCCCAAGGCCGTGCGCGAGCGCATGAACGCGCACTGGGGTGCGCCCGAAAAGAGCCGCTACGTGCTCGAGTGGCAGGGCGAAAAGGTGTTCGCCATCCCGCGCCTGCAGGTGGGCAATTTATCCGTGCTGCCCCAGCCCCCGCGCGAGGAAACCCTGCGCCTGGGCCAGAACCCCTTCATGCACAAGAGCAAGGCGCCGCTGTCACACCATTACCTGGCCGTGTACCTGTGGGCGCAGTTGGAGGCCGATGCCCTCATCCACTTCGGCACCCACGGCACGCAGGAATGGGCCGGAGGCAAAGCCCGTGCGCTGGATGTCTATGACGATGCGCTGCTGCCGCTGGGCGACCTGCCCGTGGTCTACCCCTACATCGTGGACAACCTGGGCGAGGCCCTCACGGCCAAGCGCAGGGGCCGCGCCGTGTTGGTGAGCCACCGCACGCCCGTGTTCGCCCCGGCGGGCTTTGAGGCGCGCATGGCCCACATGCACGAGGTGATGCACGAGTGGGAAACCGTGGACGAAGGCCCCACGCGCCGCGCGCTCGAAAAGCAATTGGTCGCGCAGTTTGTGGAGCACCAGTTGCACCGCGACCTGGGCTGGACTGCCGAGCGCATTGCAGCCGACTTCAGCGGCTTTCTTGAAATCCTGCACCCCTACCTGGACCAGCTCGCGCAAAGTTCGCAGCCCAAGGGCCTGGCCGTGTTCGGCCGTGTGCCCGCGCCCGAGCAGCGGCGCGAGACCATCTTGCAGGCGCTGCGCAAACCGCTGATCGAGGCATTGGGCGAAGACATCGACGAGGCTTTTTTGATCAAGTACGATGCCGTGTTGGCCGCACGCCCCGCGCGCTGGCTGGAAGTGGCCTTGAAGGACGCGCAGGCTGCCAGCGTGCTGGACCTGCGCCCCGCGCTGCCTGACACGGCGACCGCACAGGACGGCCTGGTGCGCGCCGAAGACCATGTGCCCAACCGCGCTGCACGCCAGCCCATCGACACGCCCGCGCTGCTACAACTGGCCCAGCGTGCGCAAGAGCTGGAGCGCCTGCTCGCCACCGAAGGCGAACTGCCCGGCCTGCTGGCCGCGCTGGAAGGGCGCTACCTGCCCGCCGCTTACGGCGGCGACCCCATCCGCAACCCCGACAGCCTGCCCACAGGCCGCAACCTCACGGGGCTGGACCCCAGCCGCCTTCCCACCCGCCAGGCCTATGCCGTGGCGCAGACACTGTTCAACGACTGGTTCAAGAACTACCAGGCGCGCCACGGCGGCCAGGCGCCAGAGCGCATGGCGCTGTCGCTGTGGGCGGGCGAAACCCTGCGCCACCAAGGCATCATGGAAGCGCAGGCGCTGGTGGCGCTGGGCATGCGCCCGGTGTGGGACGAGTCGGGCCGCCCCGTGCGCGTGGAGACCATTGCCGCCGATGAGCTGAAACGCCCGCGCGTCGATGTGCTCATGAGCATCACCGGCTCGTACCGCGACCAGTTCCCTGCGCTGATGGCACTGCTAGACCGCGCCGTGGCCCAGGCCGCCACGGCCGAGCCCGGCAACGTGATCGCACGCAACACCGCGCAGATTGGCCAGGAGCTGCGCAAGCAGGGCGTGCCCCGCGCGCAGGCCGAGCAACTGGCGCGCGTGCGGGCCTTCGGCAATGCGGTGGGCGACTACGGCACCGGCCTGTCGGACGCGGTGCAAAGCGACGGCTTGCAAACCAACGATGCGCGCCTGGGCCAGATGTTCCTCGAACGCATGAGCCAGCCTTATCTGGAGGGCGAACCGGTGACGGGCGTTGCGGGCGGTGTGGCGGCCAAGGCATTGGGTGCCCACCTGCGCCGCACCGATGCCGCCATCCTGTCGCGCAGCTCGCACCTGTATGCCATGGTCAGTTCGGACGACCCGTTCCAGTACCTGGGCGGCTTGTCGGCGGCAGCCCGTGTGGCAGGCCGCCCGCAGGGGCTGGAGCTGCATGTGGCGCAGTTGCAGGATGTGGGCGAGCCCAGCACCGAAACCGCGCAACGCGCCATTGCGCTAGAGATGCAGTCGCGCTACCTGCACCCTGGCTGGCTGCAGGCGCAGAAGGCCGAGGGCTATGCGGGCACGCTGCAGGTGCTCAAGGCCGTGCAGTTTGCCTGGGGCTGGCAGGCCGTCGCACCCGACACGGTGCGCAGCGACCATTGGCAAAGCTTTTACGACGTGTTGGTGCGCGACAAGCACCAGCTGGGCCTGCCCGAGTGGCTCAAGGAGCACCCGCAGGCCTACGCCCAGTCGCTGGAGCGCCTGGTGCAGGCGCAGCGCCAGGGCTATTGGCAGGCCGATGCCGACACGCAACAGCAGCTTGCGCAGATGTATCAGGAGTTAACGCGCGCAGCCCCGCTGGCGGCCGAGCTGCCCAGTGTGCGCCGCTGGGTGGAGCAGGCCGCGCGGGGTGTGCCCCCTGCAGACGCAGCGCCCCTGGGCATGGCCATTGCCGCGCCGCAGTCGCCAGCCCTGGCAGCGCCACAGCCCGCGCTGCCCGCCGCTGACCTGCCTGCGCCGCCCGCCCAGGCAGAAGCACCACCCTCCGCGCCCGCCGCACCTACCATGGGCGTGTTGCTGGAGCGGCAGCCCGAGACAGCCCCTTCCGACAGCGCCAAAGAGCCCAGCCCCGTAGAGCGCTTTGCGGGCATCGTGGCCTTGCTGGTCATGGCCCTGGTGGCGATGGCGGGTGCCGCTTGGCAGGCGCGCCGCCCGTTCTCGGTATCTTCCCCGTTGCAACCGGCCGGCGTGTGATGCCCGGTCCCTCTGAAAGAATCGACACCATGCAGATCGAAACCCCGCCCACCGAAAAGCGCTACGAAAAGCCCGAGGGCGAACGCCGTGGCCTCATCATCGTCAACACCGGCGACGGCAAGGGCAAGAGCACGGCGGCCTTTGGTCTGGCGCTGCGCGCCCACGGCCGGGGCAAGGCCGTGAAGATTTTCCAGTTCATGAAAGTGCCCACCGCGCGCTTTGGCGAGCACCGCATGTTCGAGCAGATCGGCATCCCCATCGAGGGCCTGGGCGACGGCTTCAGCTGGAAGAGCAAGGACCTGGAGCACTCGGCCCAGCTTGCGCGCGATGGGTGGGAGAAGGCGCGCGCAGCCATCCTGTCGGGCGAGCATTTTCTGGTGGTGCTCGACGAGATCACCTACCCGCTGATCTACGGCTGGCTGCCGCTCGAAGGCGTGTTGCAGACGCTGCGCGAGCGGCCCAAGGAGGTGCATGTGTGCCTCACCGGCCGCCGCTGCCCGCCCGAGATCATTGAGCTGGCCGACACCGTGACCGAGATGCAGATGGTCAAGCACGCGTTCAAGGCGGGCATTCCTGCGCAGCGCGGCATCGAAGATTGATGTCCCGTGTCTGACCACTGGTCTCTGTGGCTGTATCCCGTCCTGGGGTGGCCTGCCGCTGCCGTCTGGATCAGTGTGCCTTTGCTGGCCTTGGCGGTGGACTGGTGGCTGGGCGAGCCCCGTGCAGCTTGGCATCCAGTGGTGTGGATGGGCCGGGCGCTGCAGTGGTGGGGCGACCGGCTTGCCCCCTCGGTGCCTGTGGCCCATGATTTCAAGCTTTTTTGGCGGTCATCGCGCATCTGGTGTGCGCTAGCAGCTATTGTTTTTATAGTGGCGATGGTGGCGCAGAACCTGGTGCTGGCGCTCCCCACGTTTGTGGCGGTTGCCTTGCTGGCCTTGCTGCTCAAGCCCCTGCTGGCCTGGCGCATGCTGCGCGATGAGGTGCTGGCGGTGGAGGTGGCACTGGGCCAGTCCTTGCCCGCCGGGCGTGCCCAGTTGGCCCGTTTGGTGAGTCGTGATGTGAGTGTGCTCACCGTAGTGCAGGTGCGCGAGTCGGCCATTGAGTCGCTGGCCGAAAACCTCAACGACTCGGTGGTGGCGCCGCTGTTCTGGTTTGCGCTGCTGGGCCTGCCGGGGGCTGCGCTTTACCGATTTGCGAACACGGCCGATGCCATGTGGGGCTACCCTGGCATGCGCGGCGGGCGTTACTGGCAATGGGCGGGCAAGTGGGCGGCGCGGGCCGATGATGTGCTGTCGTGGGTGCCCGCACGCATCACCGCCTTGCTGATGGTGGTGGTGGCCAAGGGCTTGCCTTTTTCCACATTGGCCCGTCAGGCGCGCAAGACGCCATCGCCCAACAGCGGCTGGCCCATGGCGGCCATGGCACTCGCGCTGAATGTTCGGCTGGCCAAGCCCGGCGTGTACACGCTGCACAGCAAGGGCCGCCGGGCCGGGCCGCTCGATACGCGGCGTGCAGCGCACTTGGGGACGCAGGTGGTCCTGGCCATGGTTCCGTTGGTCGCCGCGCTGCAACTGCTGGTGCTGGGGGCGTTCGTTTGGGCGCGCGCATGAGTTCGTCGGATCTTTTCGCCTTGTCGGCTCCGCAGCACGGCGGCCCGGACGCTGCTGGCATCCCGCTCTTTGATTTTTCGACCAACAGCAACGCCTGCGGGCCCTGCCCCGAGGCGCTGCATGCTGTGCGCACGGCCGACGCCACGCGCTACCCCGACCCGGCTTACACGGCCCTGCGCGAGTCCCTGGGCGCCTTCCATGGCGTGGCGCCAGGCCGCATCGTGCTGGCGGCGAGTGCCAGCGAGTTCATTCACCGCATCACCGCGCTGGCTGCGCAGCAGGGCGCGGTGCAGGTAGCCGTACCGCCGCACAGCTATGGCGACTATGCGCAGGCCGCACAAGTGCGGGGGCTGGAGGTGCTGCGGGGTGGCGGTACGGCGGCGGGTTTGCAATGGGCCTGCGAGCCATCCAGCCCTCTGGGTTTGGAAGAGCCCGCTGTGCGCGCCTGGCAGCAAGGGGATGCGGACGCCGCCTGGCGTGTGCTGGACTGCGCGTATGTCCCCCTGCGGCTGGACCCCGAGGGCGCATGGACGGGCGCACCGTCGCCGCGCACGCCCTCGGCCTGCTGGCAGCTCTGGACCCCCAACAAAGCACTGGGGCTGACGGGCGTGCGTGCTGCTTATGCGATTGCGCCGCCAGACGGTGAGGAGCTGGCGCTTGCTATCACAGGCTTAGCACCCTCGTGGCCCGTGGGTGCCCATGGCGTGGCCTTGCTGCAGGCGTGGGCCCAAGCCACCGTGCAGCAATGGCTGGTGTACAGCCTGCGCACGCTGAGTGATTGGAAGGCGCGGCAGCTGGCGTTATGTACCGACCTGGGCTGGGCCGTACACGCAGGCAGCCTGGCCAACTACTTCTGCGCGCAGCCGGCCACAGCGATGCTGCCGAGCGACTTTGCAGCGCTGCGCGCCAGCGGCATCAAGCTGCGCGATGCCACATCGTTCGGCCTGCCCGGCACCGTGCGCCTGGGTGTGCTGGCGCCCGCTGCACAAGATGCGCTGCAGGCCGCATGGCAAGCCCTGCCGGGCCGTACCATCCCGCACAGAGTTTCAACCGGTTCAGGGGAGACCTTGTGAGAACCATCGCCGTCAATCGCTACGTCACGCCGCTGCGTGAAGGTGGCTCCATGCCCGCCATCATCGAAGGTGATGACCTGGGCACCTACGTGCTCAAGTTCCGTGGCGCAGGGCAGGGCGTGCGCGCGCTTCTGGCCGAGATCATCGCGGGCGGCATCGCCCGTGCGCTGGGCCTGCCGGTGCCCGAGATCGTGCTGGCCCAGCTCGACCCCTCCCTGGCGCAGACCGAGCCCGACCCCGAGATCCAAGACCTGGTCCGCGCCAGCGGCGGCCTGAATGTGGGGCTGGACTACCTCTCGGGCGCGCTCAATTTCGACCCGGCGGTGGATACGGTGTCGGATGATTTCGCCTCGCGCCTCGTGTGGTTCGATGCCCTGGTGGGCAACGTGGACCGCACCGCGCGCAACACCAACCTGCTCATGTGGCACCGCCAGCCCTGGCTCATCGACCATGGCGCGGCGCTCACCTTTCACCACGCGTGGAACGGCACGGTGGCCCAGCCCGCCAAACCCTTCGCGCCGATTGCCGACCATGTGCTGCTGGCCCGCGCCAAGCTGCTCGCGCAGGTGGACGCTGAGCTGGCCGCGCGCCTCACGCCCGAGGTGGTGGCTGGCATCCTGGCCGAGGTGCCCGACGAGTTTTTGGTGCTGGCCGGTGCCGACCACGAAGAAGGCCTGCTGACCGCTGCCGCCACCCACCGCCAGGCCTATGTGGACTACTTCTGTGCCCGCTTGGCCGGGCGCGCCACCTGGGTGAATGCGTTGAAGGAGGCCGTCGATGCACGCGCCTGAGGTGTATGACTACGCCATCGTCCGCGTGGTGCCGCGCGTGGAGCGCGAAGAATTCATCAACGCGGGTGTGATCCTGTCGTGCCAGCGCACCGGATTTCTGCAGGCCGCCATCGCGCTCGATGACGCGCGCCTGCTGGCCATGGACCCGCACGCCGACCTCGACACCGTGCGCCGCCACCTGTCCGCCATCGTCGCCATCTGCGCGGGCGACGAAGGCTGTGGCCCCATCGCCCGCCTGCCGTACCGCCAGCGCTTTCACTGGCTCACCGCCAAACGCAGCGCCATCATCCAGACATCGCCCGTGCACACCGGCCGCTGCACCGATGCCGCGGCGGCGCTTGAACACATCATGGACCGCATGGTCCGCCCACTGCCTTGAATCCAAACCCTTCTCCCCATTTGGCCCGCTGTGTGATGGTGCTGGGCACCACCAGCGGTGCGGGCAAAAGCTGGCTCACCACGGCCCTGTGCCGCTACTACAGCAACCTGGGCCTCAGGGTGGCGCCGTTCAAGGCGCAGAACATGAGCAATAACGCGCGCGTCGTGGCCAGCGAGACTGGCAGCGGCGAGATTGGCTCTGCCCAGTACTTCCAGGCCCTCGCGGCCCGTGCCGAGCCCGAGGTGCGCATGAACCCGCTGCTGCTCAAGCCTGAGGCCGAAACGCACAGCCAGGTCGTGCTGATGGGGCAGGTGAGCGCCGAGCTGACGGCCATGCCTTGGCGCGGCCGCAGCGAAAAGGTGTGGCCGCACATCGCTGCAGCGCTTGACGCACTGCGCGCAGAGAACGACGTGGTGGTGATTGAGGGTGCGGGCTCCCCCGCTGAAATCAATTTGCACGCCAGCGACATCGTCAACATGCGCGTGGCCCGCCATGCCGACGCACGCTGCCTGCTGGTGACCGACATCGACCGGGGCGGAGCGTTTGCCCACCTGTACGGCACCTGGGCGCTGCTGCCGGAGAACGAGCGCGCGCTGATCCACGGCTTTGTGCTCAACAAGTTTCGCGGTGACGCCAGCCTGCTGGCGCCTGCGCCGCAAATGCTGCAAGAGCTGACCGGCGTGCCCACTGTGGCCACCATCCCCATGCAGTGGCGCCATGGTCTGCCTGAAGAGGACGGTGTGTTTGATGACCGCAGCACCGCTGCCGGTGCGGTACACACCACTGTGGCCGTGGTGGCCTACCCGCGCATCAGCAACCTGGACGAGTTCCAGCCGCTCAAGAACGTGCCTGGCCTGCGCCTGCTGTGGGTGCGCAGCCCGGCCGACCTGGCGGGCTTGAGGCCCACCGACTGGGTGGTGCTGCCCGGCTCCAAGTCCACAGCGGCTGACCTGGCCTGGCTGCGCGCGCAAGGGCTGGACAGCGCCATTGCCCAGCATGCCGGGCAGGGCGGAACAGTGCTGGGCGTGTGTGGTGGCCTTCAGATGTTGGGCGAGGCGCTGATCGACACCGCTGGCATCGACGGCAATGCGCCGGGCCTGGGCCTGCTGCCTTTGGTGACTACCTTCGAAGTCGCCAAGACGGTCCAGCGCACCCAAGCGCAGTTCGGTGCTATGCAAGGTGCATGGGCCGCATTGGCCGGTGTGTCCGTCACCGGCTACGAAATCCACCACGGCCAGACGGCACAGCACCCCGCCATGGCTGCCAGGGGTGATGTAGCGCGCGAAGTCATCCCAGGCATTGCGTGGCAAAACCCGGCCGGCAATGTGCTGGGCATTTATCTGCACGGCTTGTTCGAGGATGCTGCCGTGCTGCACGCGCTGTTTGGCCGTGCGGGCGCAGACCCAGTGCCTACCCTTGATGGGGTGTTTGAAGGCCTGGCGCGCATGGCGCAAGCCAGCTTCGAGCCCGGTGCATTGCAGGCGTTGATAGCCCCGATTTCTGCTACAGCCTGAGCGCTGCGGCCCACAGCCCCTTCTGTTTCCATTGCTTTTTCGACTTCACACACCATGCAATCCCTGGCCCAGTTCACTGTCCCTGCCATCGCCGATATCTCCGACGCCGCGCTGACTGTCCGTTTGCAGCATCTGCTCGATAACAAGACCAAACCGCTCGGCTCGCTGGGGCGGCTGGAGGCCCTGGCCCTGCGCATCGGCCAGGTGCTGGGCACCGAGGCTCCGGTGCTCACGCAGCCGCAAATGCTGGTGTGCGCGGGAGATCACGGCCTGGCGGCCCGGGGCGTGTCGGCCTTTCCCAGTGATGTGACCTGGCAGATGGTGGAAAACTTTCTGGCCGGTGGCGCTGCCGTGAGCGTGTTGGCGCGCCAGCATGGCCTGCAACTCACGGTGGTGGACTGCGGCGTGGCGCGCCGCATTGCGCCGCGCGATACCGCACCGGGAGCGCCACGCCTGTTGACGCGCAATGTGGCGCCCGGCACACAGGATGCTTCGGTGGGCCCAGCCATGGCGCCTGAGCAATGCGCGCAAGCCCTGCGCAATGGCATGGATGTAGTACGCGCCTTGCCGGGCAATGCACTGCTGCTGGGCGAAATGGGCATTGGCAATACCTCGGTGGCGTCGCTGCTGCTAGCGCGCTTGGCAGGTTTGCCCCTGGCCGACGTGACTGGTGCGGGCACGGGACTGGATGCCATCGGAATCGAACGCAAACGTGCAGTGCTGCAGCAGGCGCTCGATGCCAACGCCGACGCCACCACGCCGCTGGACGCGCTGGCTGCGCTGGGTGGGTATGAGGTTGCCACGCTGGTGGGCGCCGTGCTGCAAGCGGCGGCAGAGCGCCGCGTGATCGTGGTGGATGGTTTCATCACCAGCGCTGCGGTGCTGGTGGCCAGCCGCTTGCAGCCCGCTGTGCTGCAACGCTGCGTGTTTGCCCACCGTTCAGGTGAGCGGGGGCACACCCTGATGCTGGCGCAAATGCAAGCCGAGCCGCTGCTGGACTTGGGCCTGCGGCTGGGTGAGGGCTCAGGTGCCGCCCTGGCGTGGCCGCTGCTGCAATCGGCTTGTGCAGTGCTGGCCGAGATGGCGAGCTTTGCGTCGGCAGGGGTGGCCACCCAGACGGTTTGATACGGTCGGGCTTTCCCGCGCCTGATCAGGCGATACAGGTCCGGTTGCGTCCTTCATGCTTGGCGCAGTACAGCGCGGCATCGGCGCGCGACAGCATGGCATCCAGGGTTTCGTGGGGGCCGGTCCAGCTGGTCAGACCGATGCTGACCTAGCAGTCCAGCGCATGGCCAATCGCCAACGCGGCATGGATGCGTTGCGCTATAGCCGCTGCGGCCGCTGAATTCGCGTCGGGCAGCAGCACCAGGAACTCCTCGCCCCCATAGCGCCCCAGTCGGTCTGCGCGGCGCAAAACTTGGCGTGTGCATTCTGCAAAATGCACCAGCACTGCGTCACCGTGCTGGTGCCCCCCGCTGTCGTTCACTGCCTTGAAGTTGTCCAGGTCCACCATCATGATGGACGGGCCGTTGCCGTAGCGCTGTGCGCGCTCCAGCTCGTCTTCGCAACGCTGCAGCAGCGCGCGGCGGTTGAGCGTTTGAGTCAACGAATCGTAGGTGGCCAGATATTCAAGTTCTGTGCGCAAGCGGTCAGTGGCCATGAGCACGGCCCCGATGGACAGCATGAGCACTGTGATCACGTAGGCCCCGATGTACAGCGTCTGAAGCAGCGAGGGCTCCATCAGGTCTGTACCGGCATGTCCGGTGGCGATGGTGGCCAACCGCAGGGCGAGCACCACCATGTGCAGGCACAGCACTACCTCCACGAGCCGCACCGGGAAGTTGCGCCCGCCATGGCGCAACATGAAGCGCATCTGGGCCAGGTAGATCACCCCCATGACGACAGTAAAAAAACCGACCCTCAGTGCGTAGTCGGGCACCCAGTAGGTCAGCACGATGAACACCAGCATGGTGCCCGCCATCAGCCAGTTCCATGTGCGCCAGGTGGTCGGCTGGCCCATGAAGCTGCGTGTGCCCATGTAGTACGTCACCGTGCCCAGTACCAGCAACTGGTTGGCAAGTACCAGGCTGAGCCAGTCTGGAACAAGGTCTCGTACCCCGAACAAGACGGTGGACACCAGCCAAAGCAGTGGCGCCAGGGCCCAGGCACCTACACCCCGGATGGACGGCGGGTAGTAGCGCCGCATGAACAGAAGCACGATGGCCATGATGGCGGACATGAAGCCCGCCATGGCGATCATGGAACGTGGATCGAGGTTCATGCAGCGGGCTGGGGCGTGGCGTCTGCGTAAGAAATTGCTTCTTGGTGCCAAGGCCAGTATAGCCACGCACCTGCATATGGCCGCAAGATGATTTACCGCACCAATTCGTACGCATTTGCACCACAAAGACCTTGCTATGAGCCTGGCATGGTGCAGTCGCACGGAAGTGTTACCGGGGTTGCGCACAGTGCTGGTGTGTTTTGTATGCAAAGTGAATAAAACATTGTGTACAAAGTTGGCATGGGCCTTGCGTAAGAAATCCCCATGCAAAGCTCCCATCCAGTGCCCGCCCCCGCCGCGATTGAAATCGTGGGGTTGACCAAACGCTACGCCAGCGGCAAGCCTGCCGTGGATGCCATCAACCTGCGCATTGCCAGCGGCAGCTACTGCTGCCTGCTGGGGCCCTCGGGCTGCGGCAAGAGCACCACCTTGCGCATGATTGCCGGGCACGAATCGGTGACCAGCGGTGACATCCTGCTGGAGAACCGCAACATCACCGACCTGCCCGCTGCCGCACGCGGCACGGCCATGATGTTCCAGAGCTTTGCGCTGTTTCCGCACCTCTCGGCGCTGGACAACGTGGCCTTCAGCCTCAAGATGAAAGGCGTGGCCAAGGCCGAGCGCCAGGCCAAGGCGCATGACCTGCTGGAGCGTGTGGCGCTGGGTCACCTGGCCGATCGCAAGCCCGCCGAACTCTCGGGCGGGCAGCAGCAGCGCGTGGCGCTGGCGCGGGCCTTGATCACCGAGCCGCGTGTGCTGCTGCTGGATGAGCCGCTGTCGGCGCTCGACCCCTTCCTGCGCATCCAGATGCGCGCCGAGCTGCGCCGCTGGCAAAAAGAGCTGGGCCTGACCTTCATCCACGTCACGCACAGCCAGGAAGAAGCCATGGCCCTGGCCGACACCATGGTGGTGATGAACCACGGCGTGATCGAGCAGGTGGGCAGCCCGCACGAGGTCTACAACCGGCCCGCCAATGAGTTTGTGGCGCGCTTCATGGGGGGGCACAACGTGATCGACACCGCCGATGGCAAGGTGGGTGTGCGCACCGACCATGTCCAGGTGGCCGCCGCTGGGGTGGCGCTGCCGCCCGGCGCGCAGCACATGCTGGCCGTGGTGACCGATGTGGAGTACCAGGGCACCTATGTGCTGCTGGGCCTGCAAAAGCAGGGCGTGGCGCTGTCGGCCAACGCCACGGCAGCGTACTCGGTCATGGTGTCTGAGGCGGCCTATGCCGCAGCCCCCTACGTGGTGGGGCAGGCCGTGCAACTGCACTGGCAGCCGCACCAGGCGCACCCGCTGACTGCGCCGCAGCCCCAGCCTGCCGCCGTTGCTGCCTGATTTCGATTTCCGTTCGCTGTCCCTGTTCCGTTTCCCTTCCGCAACCCAAGGAGTTTTTCCATGTCCGATGCTTCCCGTGCTGATTCCCCTGCTGTTGTCCCCGAAGCCACTGGTGTGGCTCGCCGCTCGCTGCTCAAAGGCACGGCGGGCATCCTGGCCGCAGGCATGTTCCCGGCCGTGCATTCGCAGGAAAAGATCGTGCTGCGCTACCTGGGCACGGCGGTGAACCAGGACAAAGCCATTGCCGAAAAGTTCAAGGCCGACACCGGCATCGAGATCCAATACGTGGCCGTGACCACGGACGATGTGACCAAGCGCGCTGTCACAGCCCCCAACAGCTTTGACCTGATCGACACCGAGTACTTCTCGCTCAAGAAGATCGTGCCCACGGGCAACCTCAAGGGCATTGATACCAAGCGCATCAAGAACGCCGACAAGATCACCACGCTGTTCACCACCGGCCAGGTGGCGGGCAAGGCCGTGGGCGACCAAGGTACGGCACCCAAGAAGGTGATCTACCTGGAAGGCGAGAAGTCCAAGAAGTTTGCGACTGCGCCCACGCAGTTCATGAGCCTGATCCCCACGGTGTACAACGCCGACACGCTGGGCATCCGCCCCGACCTGATCAAGCGCCCCATCAACTCCTGGGCGGAGCTGCTCAACCCCGAGTTCAAGGGCAAGACCGCGATCCTGAACATCCCCAGCATCGGCATCATGGACGCCGCCATGGTGGTCGAGGCCATGGGCATCTACAAGTACCCCGACAAGGGCAACATGACCAAGAAGGAGATTGATCTCACGATCAAGACCCTGATCGAAGCCAAGAAGCAGGGCCAGTTCCGCGCGCTGTGGAAGGACTTCAACGAGTCGGTCAACCTGATGGCTTCGGGTGAGGTGGTGATCCAGTCCATGTGGAGCCCGGCCGTCACGGCCGTGCGCACCAAGGGCATCGCCTGCAACTTCCAGCCCCTGAAGGAAGGCTACCGCGCCTGGGCTGCGGGCTTTGGCCTGCCCGCCACGCTGAGCGGCCGCAAGCTCGATGGCGCCTACGAGTTCATCAACTGGTTCCTGGACGGCTGGGCCGGTGCGTACCTGAACCGCCAGGGCTACTACAGCGCCGTGCTGGAGACCGCCAAGGCCAAGATGGAAGCCTACGAGTGGGCCTACTGGATGGAAGGCAAGCCCGCCACGCAAGACATCAAGAGCCCGAATGGCGACGTTCTGGCCAAGACCGGCGCGGTGCGCGACGGCGGCAGCTACGAGTCGCGCATGGGCGGCATTGCCTGCTGGAATGCACTGATGGATGAGAACAACTACATGGTCCAAAAGTGGAATGAATTCGTGGCGGCGTAGAGGATTGCACCCCCTGAGGCGCTGCGCGCCTTCCCCCTCTCTCATATTGCTTCGCAATCTGGGAGGGGGACGCCCCCGGTGCACGCAAGTTAAGCGCTGCATCCGCAGCTCGGCGGCCCTTGCACGGGGGCACTGGCCTTTGGCCGCGCCGGTTTCGAAAGCAGCGTGCGGCGCTGTTGAATTCTGAATGCAAACACCATGAGCACCACCACACCGTCCTTACCCACTGCCGCCGTCCCTGGCCGCAGCATTGCCGCCTGGTGGCAGGCAGCGCCGTTCACGCTGGTGTTTGCGCTGTTTTTCCTCATCCCGCTGGCGCTGATCGTGATGGTCAGCTTCTGGGACTTCAACGAGTACGAGCTGTTGCCCGGCTTCACGTTCAAGAACTACGTGTCGATCTTCGCGGGCTGTGGCGATGCGTCAGAGGGGCTGTGCGTCACGCTCAAGACGTATTACTCCACGCTCAAGTTCAGTTTTTTGGTGTGGCTGATCACGCTGGTGATCGGCTTCACGGTGGCCTATTTTTTGGCCTTCCATGTGCGCTCGTCGGGCATGCAGACGCTGCTGTTCGTGCTGTGCACCATTCCGTTCTGGACGTCGAACGTGATCCGCATGATCTCGTGGGTGCCGCTGCTGGGGCGCAATGGGCTGGTCAACCAGACCTTGATGGGCATGAACCTGATCGAGACGCCCATTGAGTGGCTGCTGTTCTCGGATTTCTCTGTGGTGCTGGCCTTTGTGCACCTGTACACCATGTTCATGATCGTGCCCATCTTCAACAGCATGATGCGCATCGACCGCAGCCTCATCGAAGCCGCCAGCGACAGCGGCGCAAGTGGCTGGCAGACGTTGTGGAACGTGATTGTTCCGCTGTCGCGCACCGGCATCATCATTGGCTCGATCTTCGTCATCACCATCGTCATGGGTGACTTCGTGACGATTGGCGTGATGGGCGGGCAGCAGATTGCGTCCGTGGGCAAGATCATCCAGGTGCAGACGTCGTACCTGCAGTTCCCGCTGGCAGCGGCCAATGCCGTGATCTTGCTGGCCGTGGTGCTGATGATCATCTGGGGCCTCACGCGCATGGTTGATATCCGCAAGGAGTTGTGATGAAAACCCGCATTCGCGAATCCCGCCCCGCCAGCTTCTGGCCCTTGGCCATCTTCTTTGCGCTGTTCGTGCTGTTCATGTACGGGCCGATGTTTGTCATCTTCATCCTGAGCTTTCAGGGACCGGAAGGGGGGCTCACCTTTCCGATGCGGGGCGTGTCGCTGCACTGGTTCGCCAAGTTGGCTGAGGGGCTGGGCGTGGTGGACATTGGCGCGGCACTGTGGCGCTCGCTGGGCCTGGGCCTGGCGGTGATGCTGTGCACGGTGGTGCTGTCGGTGCTGGCAGGGCTGGCGTTTCGCAAGCGGCTGGCGGGGGGCAACACGCTGTTCTTCATCGTGGTGGCCAGCCTCATCATGCCGTCCATCATTGTGTCGCTGGGCATAGGACTGGAGTTCCGGCTCATCGATAACGCCATCAAGGCCGTGCTCGAAGGGCTGGGTATGGAGAGCGCGCTGGAGGGTTATGGCACATCGCTCGGCCTGTTTACCTCGGCCCTGGGCGCGCACCTGACGTGGACGCTGCCGTTTGGCCTGCTCATCATGTTTGCGGTGTTCAACCGCTTCAATCCCGCGTATGAAGAAGCCGCACGCGACCTGGGGGCCACGCCCTGGCAGGGCTTTGTGCATGTGGTGCTGCCGTTGATTGCGCCGTTGGTGGTGGGCATTGGCATGTTCGGCTTCACGCTGAGTTGGGACGAGATCGCCCGCACCTCCCAAGCCATTGGCGATGTGAACACCTTGCCGCTGGAGCTGCAAGGGCTGACCAGCACGGTGACCACGCCGTCCATCTACGCGCTGGGCACGGTCACCACCGTGGTGTCGTTTGCGGTGATGGGCATCACGCTGGCGCTGGTGTGGGCACTGGGCCGCAGGCGCAAGGGCCGTTCGGGGTAAAAACGGCACCCTTATGACGACCACCATTCCCAAGCCCCGGCGCGCACGCGCTGCGGCCGCCGAACCGACCGCTCAGCCCGAGGCCCCAGGCCAGTTCAGCGACAACGATATGTACGACCGCATGGTGTCGGCCATTCTCGACCACCGGCTACCACCCGGCACCAAGCTGGTGGAGGACAAGCTGGCAGCGGCCTTTGGCGTGTCGCGCACGCGCGTACGGCCCGTGCTGGTGCGGCTGGCCAATGAGCAAGTGGTCACGCTCACGCCCAACCGTGGCGCATCCATTGCCCAGCCCACGCCGCAAGAGGCGCTGGAAGTGTTCGAGGCCCGCCGCTTGCTGGAGCCGCGCCTGGTGGAACTGTTCATTGCCAACGCCACCGATGCCGACATCGCAGCGCTGCGCACCTGCATTGACGACGAAGAGGCCGCACGCGCCAGTGGCGACATGCGCCGCGCCATCCGCCTGTCGGGCGACTTTCATCTGCACATTGCGCAAGCGGCAGGGCATCAGACGCTGGGGCGCATCCTGCGCGAGCTGGTGTCGCGCACCTCGCTCATCCTCATGACCTACAGCCCCAGCCATGCGCGGGAGCGCGAAGAGGCCACGGCCTGCGGCTGCCGTGAGCACCGGGCGCTGATTGACGCTATCCGCCTGCGCGACGCCAAGGAGGCGGCCCGGCGCATGCTGGACCACCTCGTTCGTATTGAGTCACAACTGGAGTTCACGTCCCCTGTGGCCGACGCGCCGGACCTGGCACGCCTGCTGGGCGGTGCCTGAGTCGATTGCCGCCCCCTTGCCCATGCGCCAGCTGCTTGTCATCAACCCCAACACCTCGGCCCATGTCAGCGCGCTGCTGCAGCAGCATGTGCAGACTGCTGCGGGTTCGCATGTGGCGGTGCGCACGGCCACAGCGCGCTTGGGTGCGCCCTACATTGCGTGCGAGGCCAGCTACGCCGTGGCTGCCCATGCTCTGCTCGACGCCTGGGCACACGACCTTGCCCAGCCGGTGCCGCCGCCCGACGCCGTGTTGATTGGCTGCTTTGGCGACCCTGGCCTGATGGCGCTGCGCGAGAGTAGCCCCGTGCCCGTCACCGGCCTGGCCGAGGCATCATTCATCGAAGCGGCTCGCCACGGCCGCTTTGCCATCGTCACCGGCGGCGAGCGCTGGGGGCCCATGCTGCAGCGCCTGGCGCAAGCCCTAGGCCATGCCCATGGGCTGGCGGGCATCCACACCGTCGCTCCCACCGGCGCCCAACTGGCCGCAGACCCCATCGCCGCCCGTGCCTTGCTGGCCCAGGCCTGCCGCGACGTGGTGCGCCAGATGGGCGTGCAAGCCGTCATCCTGGGCGGGGCAGGGCTGGCCGGTATGGCCGCCGCCGTGCAGCCGCAGGTGTCGGTGCCCGTGATCGACAGCGTGGTGGCAGGGGCCACCTGGGCTCTGCGTGCCCATCCCGTCCCGCCTGAGCGCAAGGTGGCGGGGTTTGATGTGGCGTGGGCGGGGGTGTCCGCAGAAATGGCTGCGTTGGGTTTTTGATAAAAATGGCCGCTAGCGCTTGATGGTAAAGCGCTAGTAGCTATCAAAAATGTAGTGTTTTGTTTGTCAGGCTGCGGTGACCTTGGGCGAGAAATCGCAATATTGCGCGACGGCACATTCCCAGCAACGCGGCTTGCGCGCCTGGCATACATAGCGGCCATGCAGGATGAGCCAGTGGTGGGAATCCACTGCGTATTCCTTGGGTACGCGCTTCATCAGTTGCTGCTCCACTGCCAGCGGGTTCTTGCCCGGCGCAAGGCCTGTGCGGTTGCTGACGCGAAAGATATGCGTGTCCACCGCCATGGTGGGCTGGCCAAACGCCACGTTCAGCACGACGTTGGCTGTTTTGCGGCCCACGCCAGGTAGAGCCTCCAGGGCTTCGCGGGTGCGTGGCACCTGGCTGCCGTGCTGCTCCACCAGGATGCGGCAGGTCTCCATGAGGTTCTTGGCCTTGGTGCGGTACAGGCCAATGGTCCTGATATAGCCCTCCAGTCCCTCCAATCCCAAGTCCAGGATGGCCTGGGGTGTGCCCGCTACGGGGAACAGTTTGCGCGTGGCCTTGTTCACGCCCACATCGGTGGCTTGGGCCGACAGCAGTACGGCCGCAAGCAGCTCGAACACGGTGGTGTATTCGAGCTCGGTGTTGGGCATGGGGTTGGCCGTCTTCAGGGTGTCGAAGAAGGCCTCGATCTGGGTAGTTTTCATCACGGGTTCAGAAAGCAGGGAGCAAGGTCAGGCCACAGCAGCTTCGCGTTGGCGGGCCGGTCAGCGGCTGGGCTGAACCGGCATGCACAGCCAGCACGGGAACCGGCCTGTCGCTGGGTCTACGGAAAAGTCCTCATCGTAGATTTCCAGCGCGGCGCGTGGTGCCCACTCCCAGCCCTCGGGGATTTGGCCTGGCAACGCCATCTGGGCCCATGCAGCTGCGATTTCAGGGCCAGTGCCAGTGAAGTGCAGGCAGGCGTAGTCGCCGCCTTCATAGTCCATAACCTGCACATCAGGCCCGGTGCGCAGGCCCACTCCAATCTGCACTGCAGCGTCGTAGCGGCATTGCTCTGAGGGCGTGCAGGCCGGGTTGTCGTGGCTGAACCCGTAGAACTTGGGCTGCGGATTGTTCAGTCGGTTCGCGGCGCACCAGGCGCCAAAGCGCTCCCACAGTTCGGTCAGGCCGGGGTGTCCGTAGGCGCCGGTATGGCGCATGGTTGCAAGGCGCATGCGGGGCAGGATGCGGAGCGTCAGTGGCATGGTGGATGTGGGGAGAGAGTGTGCGGGGGGATGAGGCCAGGGGCCAGTTTAATGACGCCGCAAGAATCCTGCGTCGCAATTGGCGACAATGCACGGTTTGTTGCCAACCACTCCTGTCCACGCCATGCAATTTGCCGACCGCCTGAACAACGTAGAAACCTCCGCCATCCGTGAGCTTTTCAAGCTGCTGGGCAAACCCGGCATCATCAGCTTTGCGGGTGGCTTCCCCGATAGCGCGATGTTCGACGTGGACGGCATCCGCGCTGCCAGCAACGCGGCGCTGGCTGAAGAGCCCGGCGCCGCACTGCAGTACGGTGCCACGGAGGGCTACAACCCACTGCGCGAACAACTGGCGGCCTTCATGGGCAGCAAGGGGGCCAAGGACGTGGCGGCCGACAACCTCATCGTCACCACCGGCAGCCAGCAGGCGCTGGACCTGCTGGGCAAAACCCTGATCAGCCCCGGCGACAAGGTGATTGTGGAAGGCCCGACCTTCCTGGCCACCATTCAGTGCTTCCGGCTTTATGGCGCAGAACTCATCAGCGCGCCGATCGACGGCAACGGCGTCAAGACCGACGAGCTGGAAAAGCTTATCGCTGAGCACAAGCCCAAGTTTGTGTACCTGATCCCCACCTTCGGCAACCCCAGCGGCGCCATGCTGAGCCTGGAGCGCCGCAAGGCCGTGCTGGAGATGGCGGTCAAGCACAACACGCTGATCGTCGAGGACGACCCCTACGGAGACCTGTACTTTGGCGATGCGCCTCCCCCCAGTCTGCTGAACCTGTCGGCCACGGTGCCCGGCAGCCGCGATCTGTTGGTGCATTGCGGGTCCTTGAGCAAGGTGCTGTCGCCGGGTTTGCGTGTGGGCTGGATGATTGCTCCCGCCGAGCTGCTGGCCAAGGCCACGATGTGCAAGCAGTTTAGCGATGCGCACACCAGCACCTTTGCGCAGGCCACTGCCGCGCAGTACCTGAAGGCTGGCCGCATGCCCGCCACGTTGGCGAACGTGCGCAAGGTGTACGCTGAGCGTGCCCAGGCCATGGGCGATGCGCTGCGCAAGGAACTGGGCGATGCCATCGAGTTTGTGCAGCCCCAGGGCGGCCTGTTTGTGTGGGCGCGCCTCACGGGTGCGGGCGGCAAGGTGGCCGACGGCAACGTGCTGGCCAAGCGCGCGATTGAAAAGGGTGTGGCCTTTGTGCCTGGCACGCCGTTTTTCTGCGCCAACCCGGACCACGCCACCTTCCGCCTGTCGTTTGCGACGGCCGATGCCGACAAGATCCGCGAAGGCGTGGCGCGCCTGGGTCAGGCTCTCTGACGCATCGATGTCCGACGCCAACGATCTCGCCAACGTTCTCCAGCGCCTGGAAGCTCTGGAGATCAAGGCCAGCTTTACCGAAGACCTGCTGGACCAGCTGAACATGACCATCTACCAGCAGCAGCAACTGATCGACCGGCTTACGCACGAGGTGATTCAGCTGCGCCAGCAGGTGCCGGATGCAGGGGCGAACGAGCCGCGCAATTTGCGCGATGAATTGCCGCCGCATTACTGATGGTTTGGCAGGCCGCTCCGATCTTCCCCTGCCGTTCGGACTGCGCTTGTCCAAGCCCGGTGCTGCGCTTTGAAAAGCTCAGCGTGAACGGGTTTTGTTTTTTGAGTCTGCAACGTCACGCACGCACGGACCGCCAGGCGGCATCCGCCAACTGCGCGCGGTACGTGGTGGGCGAGGGCAGGCCGCCCTGGCCTGCATTGCCTGACAGCCACGCCCGGCAATAGCTCTGCACCGGGCCCATCACCAGCGACGGCATCAGCTCGCAGGGCAGGTCGCGCAGCGCGCCGGACTGGCGGTGGGGCTCGAACCAGGCCACCAGCGCCTGGTTGCGGCGCCTAGCTGCGTCCGCCAGGTCCGGAATGCGCGGGCCCGCTGCCACTGCGCCGCGCGCCTGAAACATGAACCGTGCCCGTTCGGGCTGCGCCACCACCCAGTCCAGATAGCCTGTAACGAGTGCCAGCACGCCAGCCTCCGCCCCCTGGGCCGCATCCAACTGCGCTTGCACGGCGCGCGACTGGTCGTGAAAGATGTCGAAAAACAGCGCCGCAACGATGCCGTCCCGGTTGCCAAAGTGGTGATAAATGCTGCCTACGCTGGCGCCGCAGCGCGCGCGCACGCCGTCAATGGTGACGGCGTCCACCCCGTCGTCTGCTGCGCAAGCAAGGGCGGCGCTCAGGATCTCTTGGCGCCGGTCGGGCAGGGGCTCGGCGGGGGCGTCGGTCAGGGGC
>NZ_QAIH01000109.1 GCF_003060895.1 Acidovorax sp. HMWF029
TCCAGACGCCCTCCCAGCGCTCCACCGCCCCGACCCCTGGCGCCTGGAAGATGCACCGCCCGACTACATCGACAAAATGCTGCGCGCCATCGTGGGCATCGAGCTGGCGGTGGAGCGCTGGGAGGGCGTCTGGAAGGTGAGCCAGAACCGCGTCGACACGGACCGCGCAGGCGTGGTGCAGGGCCTGATGGCCGAGGGAACACCGGCGGCTGCGGACATGGCTGCCTTGGTGCGGGCTGCGCTGGTGGTCTAGTGTCCGGCGTTGGAGATTCGTTTCATAGAGACGCCGAGATACGCCGCCATGCAGCGTGGCAATCCTCGCGATACCTCCGGGTATCGCTGTGGTTTGCGCCTTGCCCTGACCCAAAAATCCATCGGTTTCAACTGTGCCGTCCAGCGTGCAACACCACACTAGCGGGCGAAGAATGCTACAAAATATATAGCTATTTGTGCTTGATAGACGCGCGGAAACGGCCATTTTTTATTGGATTTTCCCCGCCGCAGCTCCTCATGCCCCTCATCCCTCGAGCATCTCCACCCGCAGCGTCACCACGGGCCCGGCCACAGCGGGGTGTGCGGCCAGCGCGTGCACGGCCATGTCCACAATGCCCTGTGCCACCACGTCCGTCAGCACCAGCACCTGTGGGCCTGCACCTGCGGGCGTGGATTTTTCGCGCGCCAGCTCCACACGCTGCACCGGCAACTGCTGCGCTGCCAACCAGGCGCCTACAGCCTCGATCTGCTGGGCCTGGTGCACGGGTACACGCAGATAGTGGCGCGTGTGCACGGCGGCGCGCGGCAACACGGCCAGCCCTTCGTTGACCGCATCCGCGTGGAAACCCAGGTGCGGCACACGTTGCGCGGCGTGCGTGCCTTGCAGCCGTGCCACATCCACCAGGTCGGCAATCACGGCCGATGCTGTCTGCTCCGACCCCGCACCCGCACCGTAGTACATCGTCACGCCCGAGGCATCGCCCTTGACCATCACCGCGTTCATCGAGCCATTCACCTGCGCCAGCAAGTGCGTGGCGGGCACCAACGCGGGCTGCACGCGCAGTTCCACGCCGTCGGTGTCACGGCCCATGCGGCGCTTGGCCACGCCCAGCAGCTTGATGCGAAAGCCCAGCTGCTCGGCGCAGGTCACGTCCAGCCCCTGCAGCGCGGTGATGCCTTCCACCTGCGCATCGGCAAACCGTACCGGCATGCCAAACGCATTGGCTGCCAGCAGCGAGATCTTGTGGGCAGCATCGAAGCCTTCGATGTCAAACGTCGGGTCCGCCTCGGCATAGCCCAGCGCCTGCGCTTGCGCCAGCGCCTCGGCAAAGCCCAGCCCCTCATCGCGCATCTTGCTCAGGATGAAATTGGTGGTGCCGTTGATGATGCCCGCCACCCACTCGATGCGGTTGGCCGTGAGGCCCTCGCGCAGCGCTTTCACGATGGGGATGCTCACCGCCACCGCGCCCTCATACGCCACGGCTACGCCGTGCTGGCGGGCGGCGGCAAAGACCTCGTTGCCATGCTCGGCCAGCAGCGCCTTGTTGGCGGTGACCACATGCTTGCCCGCACGGATGGCGGCCAGCACCCAGTCGCGCGCAGGGCCGGTGCCACCTGCGGCCTCCACCAGCACATCCACATCGGGGTGCGTGGCGACCTGCATGGGGTCGTTGGTCAGGGCCACGTCCTTGCCCACCACACTCATGGCGCGGGCCAGGCTGCGAGCGCACACCACCACCAGCTTGATGCCCCGGCC
>NZ_QAIH01000110.1:0-1818 GCF_003060895.1 Acidovorax sp. HMWF029
ATCCAGGTGGTCAACGCGAGCGTTCATGGCGGGTCCTTTTAAAGATTCATTTCGTTTGAATATTTTATTCAATAAAATTCGTCCTGCATACCTCTTTGAATTGACCTGCGGCAAAACCCATGCGCCTGACCCAATGGACCGACTACACACTGCGCGTGCTCATGTACTGCGCAGCCACCGAAGGCCGCGAGCAGCCGGTGACGATCACCGAGGTGGCCGAGGGCTACGGCATCTCGCGCAGCCACCTGATGAAAATCGTGCAGCAGCTGGCCGCCCAGGGGCTGCTGGAGACCACGCGCGGGCGGGGCGGTGGCATGCGGCTGATGGTGCCGGCGTCGGCCATCAACATCGGCGCCGTGGTGCGCGCCACCGAGACCGACTTCAACCTGGTGGAATGTTTTGACCCCGGCACCAACCAGTGCCGCCTGAGCAACCACTGCCGCCTCAAGGGCGTGTTGTTGCAGGCCATGCAGGCCTATCTGGCGGTGCTGGACAGCGTGACGCTGGCTGACCTGATGGCACCGGCCGCTGCGGGTGGGGCGGCCGCACGCGCCCTGCTGCCCGCCGTGGCATTGCCACAGAACGGCGGTGCCGCGCGCAGGCGTGCCCCCGTGGCCGGGCTGCCGTCCAAAGCCGATTATATTGAATAGAAATGGCGCCCTCCGCGCGATGGGTCTCGACTTTTAGCTATCAAATTGATAGTTGTTGCGGCCCCGGCATGCCTTCACCTGCAAACGCCTGCCGGTAGCGGGCCGGGGTCAGGCCCACATGGCGCGCGAACTCGCGTGTGAAGTGGGGCTGGTCGGAAAAACCGCACGCAAACCCGATTTCTGCCAGGCCATGCGGGCTCTCCAGAAGCCACTGCGCCGCCACCCGCGCGCGTGTCTCGGTCACGATGTGGCGGCAGCTCAGACCGTGTTCGGTCAGCACCCGCTGCAGGCTGCGGCGGGCCAGGCCGGTGTGCCTAGCCAGTGCATCCACCGTGTGCTGCGCTGCCGGGTCCTGCAGCACATGGCGCGCCAGCTGGTGCGCCAGCGGCGGCCAGGGCAGGGCGTCGCACAGGTGGGTGGCGGGCTGGGGCTGCAAGGTGGGGGTGGTGCGCGCCTTGCTGTCGTGATGCTCCCAGTGCAAGGTCCAATGGCCTAGCAACCTGCGTGCGGCCAGCGGTGTCAGTTGGGCGTGCAGTTCTGCCGGGGTGGCGACAGGGGCTTCCATCCGCAGGTTCTCGCGGTGGCCTGCGGCTTGGGGGGCGCCGATCTCCACCCGCAACCCGCGCACGCCCAGGGCCTGGCTGGCACCCACCAGCACACCCAGCACAGCCAGGCTTTCGGTGGGGTGGGGTTCTTCCTGCGCACCGGGGCGCGCGTGGTGGCGCAGTGCCAGCGTGCCCGGGGCGCTGGCGGTGACGCTGACCTGGTGGCGCGAATGCACATACCGCTCCAGCCGCTGCCAGCGCGTCAGCAGCTCTGGCAGGCTACCTGCCCCCAGCAGCGCGCGGTGCACCGGGTCGCCCGCCAGCAGGTCCACCCGCTGCGCCAGCTGCACCAGAGTGCCCAGCCCCCCCTGTTGCAGCACGGCTTCGACCACGCTGCGTTTGTAGGCCAGGGGCACATGGCTGGCGGCCAGCCCGTCGGCACCCGGTGGGGGCGGTGGCGGCACCAGCCCGTGCGCGGCCATGGCGCGCACCAGCAGGCGGACCATGGCGGCGCTGGCAAAGTCTTGCATTGGCGGATTGTGCCGTTGCGCAGCCCGGTTCAGCCCCGCGCGCCCAGGGCCTGCAGCACATCCGTACTGCGTACCGGCAGGCGGGTAAAACGC
>NZ_QAIH01000110.1:1828-35691 GCF_003060895.1 Acidovorax sp. HMWF029
TGATCGCTCCAGCCCCGGCCACCATGGCGGTTTCTCCGGCACCGGTGGGCGGCGCGCTGCTGTCGATCAGGTGCACATGCAGCGGCGGCACGTCGCCCATGCGTGGCAGTGGGTAGTCGGCGAAGCTGGCCGCTGCCACGCCCGAGCGGGCCACGGGCAGTTGTTCGTGCAGCACCATGCCCAGGCACCACACCAGGTTGCCCTCGGTCTGGGCGCGCACGCCGTCGGGCTGCAGCACCAGGCCGCAGTCGTGCGCGCACCACAGCGCCACCACGCGCACCTGGCCGGTGGCGCGCTGCACTTCCACGTCGGCCACGGCTGCGGCGTAGCTCACGCCCTTGTAGATGCCGCCTGCGATGCCGCGCCCGCGCAAGGTGGTGGCGTCGTTGCTGGGGCGCTCTGACCATCTGGATTCCGCAGCGGCACGGCGCAGCACCTGGGCCAGGCGTTCGTCGGTGGTGCGCTGCAGGCGCCAGTCCAGCGGGTCGGCCCCGGCCAGGCGCGCGCATTCGTCCATGGCGCTTTCCACCACCAGGGTGTTGGGCCCCGCGCCCAGGCCGCGCCAGGGGCCGGTGTGCACGGGTAAGCGCTGGGCGGTGAACTCGATGCGCTGCTGGGGCACGTCGTACGGCATCTGCGCCCCGCGCGCCACGCCGCTGTCGCCTGCCAGGTCGGCCAGGGTCTGCATCCATACCGGCATGGCGGCGGGTGTGAACAGGATGTGGCTGCTGGCCAGCGCATGCCACCAGTGCGTGATCCGCCCGCCGTGCACGCGCGCCCGCACGCGGTGGCTGGAGGGCGGGCGTTGGAAGCCCTGGGAAAATTCTTGTGCGCGGCTCCATTGCACTTTGACGGGCGCGCCCACGGCCTGGGCGAGCACGGCAGCTTCCAGCTCCACCGTGCACAGCGTGCGGCCGCCAAAGCCGCCGCCGATGCGGCAGGCTTGCACCTCGATGCGTTCGGCATCCAGGCTGAACTGGCGTGCGAGCACGTCGCGCATGTAGAACAGGTCTTGGGTGCCCGCCCATACTTTCAGGGCGATGTCTTTTTTGTCTGCGGCGGCCAGCCAATGCGCCGTGGCGCTGCGGGGCTCGATGGGTGCGTGGGCGGCCAGGGGGATGTCCATGCGCATGTCCAGCGTCCAGGTGGTGTCGGGCGGCAGCTCGTCCTTGCGCAGGCGGTGCTGCAGCGCGCCCTGGCGCAGATGGGTGTCGATGTCGATGCGCTCGTCGATGGCCGTCTGCTCGAACGCGCTGCCATCGTCCACCTGCCATTGCACGGCCAGTGCGGCCTCGATGCGGTCGAGCGCCGAGGGGGTGCGCGCCACGATGCCCAGGCCCAGGCTGCCCATCTGCGCGAGGCGCGGGTGCTGCACCACGGCCATGCAGGCCGGGTCGGCGCGGGCGGCCGCCTCGTCCCACGCCTGCGGGCGCGAGGTGATTTCGGCCGACACCGGTGCGCGCAACACGCGGCCATAGAGCAGGCCGGGCAGGCGCGTGTCGCCCGCAAACAGCGGCTGGCCGGTGACGAGGGCGTGCAGCTGGCCCGGTGCCACCGCAGTTTCTTTGGTGGCCCCGGTGCGCGGCTGCAGGCTGCGCAGCGCGGTGGGCGCAATGTCACGCGCGGCCAGCGTGCCTGCGGTCTGGCCTTGCGCCAGGGCCTGGCGCAAGGTGGCGCAGGCGCGGGCCAGGGGCAAGGCAAAGTCCTGCACGCTGGCGCTGCCCACGGTGGCGCGCACGCGGGCGATGTGGCGGGTGCTGGGCAGTTGCAGGTGCACTTGCTCGGGTGGCACACCCAGCTCGGCAGCGGCCAGCCCCTGCAGCGCGGCGCTGATCTGCTGGCCCATTTCGGCGCTGGGCAGCCACAGGGTGTAGCGGCCCTTGTTGTGCCGTATCCAGCCCAGCGCTTCATCGGCGGTGGAAATGGGGCGCTTGGGTAGCACCGGCACCAGGCCACAGCCCGCCAGCGTAACGGTGAGCGCTCCGGCGCCTGCCGCTGCCAAAAACTGGCGGCGCTTCATGGCTTCGAACCCTCGGCTGCCTGGTGGATGGCTGCGCGCACGCGGTGCTGGGTGCCGCAGCGGCACAGGTGGGCCGACATGGCGGCGTCGATCTGCGCATCGGTGGGGCGGGGCGTAGCGCGCAGCAGGGCCACGGCGCCCATGATCTGGCCGCTCTGGCAATAGCCGCATTGGGGCACGCGCAGGTCTAGCCAAGCTTGTTGCACGGGGTGCAGCGTTCCGTCAGGCGCCGCCAGGCCTTCGATGGTGGTGACGGCGCGCCCTTGCAGTCCGCGCGCCGTCTGCAGGCAGGCGCGTTGCGCCTGGCCGTCGATGAGCACAGTGCAGGCACCGCACTGGCCCATGCCGCAGCCAAAGCGGGTGCCTACCAGGCCCAGCGGCTCGCGCAGCAGCCAGAGCAGGGGTTCGTCCTCCCAGCCGGGGGGCACCGGCTGGGGGTGTTGGTTCAGGGTGATGTGCATGGGGCCTCCGTGGGTGTGACGGGGGCCAGTGTGCAAAGCTGAGGGGAAGCGAGTCTTGAAGATTTGCGCCAGATGCAGCGCCAGGCGCATCAGGGCATGGGGCGCGCTGTGGGACTGAAAGCAATGGTAAATATGGCCGTTTGCGCGCGTCCATCAAGCGCAAGAAGCTATTGATTTGGAAGCAATCCCTTCCACTGCGGCATGGTCTGCGCCCACCACAGCCGCAGGCGCATGGCCCATTCGGGCGTGTAGCCCGAGGTGGCAAACCGCACCTGGCCCTGCGCGTCGATCACCACCAGCGCGGGCACGGAGCGCACGCCCCAGCTGCGCGACAGGGTGGCCTGCGGGTCCACCGCCGTCGGCCACGGCATGCCGCGCTGGTGCTGCACCTGGGCCACGCGCTCGGCGGTGCCCGACTGCATGGCCACGCCCAGCACGGGCCAGTCGGTAGAGAGCCTGGCGATGCTGGGCTCTTCCAGCTTGCAGATGGAGCACCACTCGGCCCAGAAATGCACCGCCACGGCTTGGCCGGGGTGCTGGGCGCGCCATTCGGCCAGGCTGGTTGCGTGTGCGGGGCCGCTGGCCGTTGCGGCCATCACCAGCGCCACATCGGGCGCAGGGCCCCGGGGCAGGTCGCGCGTGCGCCAGGTGTCTACCGCCGCGATGGCGAGCCAGGCGAGGGCCAGTGTGGCGAGGTGGCGCTTCCAGCCCGCGCACAGGTTGTGCACCGCGCGGGTGATGCGTGCCTTCAGCACGGTTGGTGGTTCCGCCGCGTTGGATGTCAGCGCAGCACTTCCAGCAGCCGGTCGAGCCCGCCCTGGTTGATGGCCACTTTGGCCTGTGCGCGCACGGCGGGCTTGGCGTGGTAGGCCACCGACAGGCCGGCCGCGCCCATCATGGGAAGGTCATTGGCGCCGTCACCCACAGCAATCGCCTGTTGCGGCGAGATGCCCATGAGCGAGGCCATTTCCAGCAGCGTGCGGCGTTTTTCGGCGCCATCGCAGATGTCGCCCCAGGCCTGGTCCACCATGCGGCCGGTGAGCTGGCCGTCCTGCACTTCGAGCATGTTGGAGCGGGCGAAATCGATGCCCAGGCCCGCCTTCACGCGGTCGGCAAAGAAGGTGAAGCCGCCAGACACCAGCAGCGTGGTCAGCCCGGCAGCCTTGGCGGCGGTGACCAACTCCTTGGCGCCGGGGTTAAAGCGCAGGCGCTCTGCAAACACCTGCTCCATGTGCTGCACCGTCACGCCCTTGAGCAGGGCCACGCGCTGGCGCAGGCTCTCTTTGTAGTCGGTGATCACGCCCTGCATGGCGGCTTCGGTGATGGCAGCCACCTCGGCCTTGCGGCCTGCGGCGTCGGCGATTTCGTCCACGCACTCGATGTTGATGAGGGTGGAGTCCATGTCAAACGCGATGAGCTTGTAGGCCGACAGGGACAGCGGGGGCGTGATGCCCTGGACAACGAGGCCGGGGGCGAATTCGGTAGCGTGGGTCATGGCGCAGGCGACGGGTTTTGTGTGGGGGAGAACAGAACCCGCAATGGTATCGCCCCGCTTCATGCCCCTTCAGTCAGCGTCTGTTGCCCTGCTACCTTGGGTGCGGGCGGCTCGTTCATCTTGACCAGAAACATGCGCAGAAAAAATGCCACCATGCACAGCATGAAACCGATGCCAATGGTGCTCATCAGACCGTAGTCGGTAGAGAAAAGATCGTTCAGCAACTTCATGGGTGGTCTGCGTTGATGTGGTGCGGCTCAATCCCGTTCTGCTGCAGTCAGCAGGGCGGCGATGCGTTGCAGCAGCGCCAGGGCCGCCACTGGCTGCGTCTGCAGCCACGCGTGCAGGGCGCGGCCCACGCCAGGCAACTGGACCACGTCCACACTGCGCGCGGCCTTGGCGGCTTGGCCGTAGCCCTGGATGATGGTGGGCGGGATCACCGCGTCCTCCGCGCCCCACACCAGCAGCAACCGGCCGCGAAAACTCCGCAATGCTGCCCAGGCCAGGGCATCGGCGAAGTCCCTGGTGGCGCGCAAGGTCTGCTGAAAATCTGGGCCGAAGGGCTGGTGCTCTGCCGCCGGTGTGTACGCCGCCGGGCAGAACAGCACCAGGGCGCGTGGCTGCAGCATATCCAGCAACTGGCAGGCCGTGTGGCCGCCCATGCTGGAGGCGATCAAGGCCAAGGGCGGATGTGTTGCCCCCAGGCCCAGGTGTGCCGCTACAGCCAGCGCCTGAGCCTGGCGATCTGCCAGGCTGGAGCCCAGCAGGCTGCCGCCCGTGGTGCCGTGGCCTACAAAGTCGAAGGCGGCACCGGTCCAGCCTTGGGTGGCCAGGGGCTGGAGCAGGTAGTCCACGCGCCGGTGGTTGGTGGCCGCACCGCCGCCATGCAGAGACAGCAGGCGCGGCACCGCTGCGGCCATGTGACCCCAGGTGCTGCCATGCAGTTGGTGGGCGCCATGGGCCACGGCAAAAGGCGTGCGCACGGCGACGGATGCGCTGTGCGCTGTGGCCTCTGGGGTGTCGTAGTCAGGGCTTTCGGTCATGCAGGTACAGCCGGTCCGACCAGGTGGCCAGCCATTCGGGCTTGAAGGCCACAAAAATCGCCGCGATCATGCCCGTCACAAACCCGTCGCCCCAGGCCATCAGCCAGCGCGCGACCAGCGACAGCTCATCGCCCACGCCGGGCAGCAGGTGGCCGCTCCACTGCGATAGCACGCCCGCTGTAAACACGCACACCACCGTGCCAAAAAAAGCGCGCCCCAGCACGTAGACAAATGGCTTGGTGCCCGTGTAGCGCCGCACCAGCGCGCCCAGAGCCAGCGCCAGTGTGGCTGGCACCACGCCCAGCCACACCGTAGCGCTCAGTGCGTCCGCCCAGGTCAGCGCGGGCGAGATCGCGCAGGCGGCCGTGCCCACGGCGATGAGCACGGGTATCGCCAGCGGCCAGCCCAGCATGAGCACCACCAGGCAGGCGCCAGACCATTGCAGTTGCAGCGGCATGGCGTGCAGCGTGGGCAGTGCCCACAGCCAGGGCAGAAAGACCAGGGCGGCGAGCAGCGGAGTCCACAGCGCAGAGGGGGTGCCGTGGCTTTCGTGCGCCAGTGGCTTTTGATTGGCCAGCATGCGCCAGGGCCGCGCTACAAGGGCGGCCACCAGGGCGAGAAGGAGAAGAGCGGCTTCAAGCCACATGGTTTTATATTGCTATTCTATTGATAGCTTAATTCGCATGATGGACGCGCGGAGGAGGCCTTTTTTGTTCGAAAAAAAACCCTCATGCCGCTACCAACGGCTGCCCCAGCGAGCGCAGCACATCGCGCACCATCTGCGCGCGGTCTTTCGGCTCCTTCAACTCGCGCTCAATGCGCAGCTTCTCGTTGCCCGCCAGCTTGATGTGCTTGTTCTTCTGGATCAGCTCGATGATGCGCATCGGGTCAATCGGCGGCTGCGGCTTGAAGGTGATGTTGATGACGCCGGGGGCTGCATCCACCTTCACCACGCCGTAGGGCTGGCTCAGCACGCGCAGGCGGTGCACGTCGATGAGGGTCTGCGCCTGCGGCGGAAGTTTGCCGAAGCGGTCCACGATCTCTTCGAGCAGGCCGTCGATCTGATCGGGCGTCTTGGCCGTGGCCAGCTTTTTGTAGAACGACAGGCGCAGGTGCACGTCGCCGCAGTAGTCGTCGGGCAGCAGGGCAGGGGCGTGCAGGTTGATGTCGGTGGTGACCGACAGTGGCGACAGCAGGTCCGGCTCCTTGCCGGCCTTGAGCGACTTGACGGCTTCGTTGAGCATCTCGTTGTAGAGTTGGAAGCCCACTTCCAGCATGTTGCCGCTCTGGTTCTCGCCCAGCACTTCGCCCGCACCGCGGATCTCCAGGTCGTGCATGGCCAGGTAAAAGCCGCTTCCCAGTTCCTCCATCTGCTGGATGGCTTCGAGCCGCTGCTGTGCCTGCTTGGTCAGGCCCTCCACATCGGGCACCATCAGGTAGGCATACGCTTGGTGGTGGCTTCGGCCCACGCGCCCGCGCAGCTGGTGCAGCTGCGCCAGGCCGAACTTGTCGGCGCGACTCATGATGATGGTGTTGGCCGTGGGCACGTCGATGCCGGTCTCGATGATGGTCGAGCACAGCAGGATGTTGTAGCGCTGGGCCACGAAGTCGCGCATCACGCGCTCGAGCTCGCGCTCGGGCATCTGGCCATGGGCTACGGCGATGCGGGCCTCGGGCAATATCTCTTCGAGCTTCTGGCGGCGGTTCTCGATGGTCTCCACCTCGTTGTGCAGGAAGTAGACCTGCCCGCCGCGCTTCAGTTCGCGCAGCACCGCCTCGCGGATCACGCCCGTGCCTTCGTTGCGCACAAAGGTCTTGATCGCCAGGCGCCGTTGCGGCGCAGTGGCGATGACTGAGAGGTCGCGCAGGCCTTCCAGCGCCATGCCCAGCGTGCGCGGGATGGGCGTGGCTGTCAGCGTCAGCACGTCCACCTCGGCGCGCAGGGCCTTCATCTGCTCCTTGTGGCGCACGCCGAAGCGGTGCTCCTCGTCGATGATCAAGAGGCCCAGGTTGTGGAACTTGGTGGACTCAGACAGCAGCTTGTGCGTGCCGACCACGATGTCCACCGTGCCGTCGCCAATGCCCTTGATGGCGGCGGTGATCTCCTTGCCTGAGCGAAAGCGCGAGACCTCGGCCACCTTCACGGGCCACTTGCTGAAGCGGTCCACCAGCGTCTGGTAGTGCTGTTCGGCCAGCAGCGTGGTGGGCGCCAAAAACGCCACCTGTTTGCCGCCCGTCACCGCCACAAACGCGGCGCGCAGGGCCACCTCGGTCTTGCCAAAGCCCACGTCGCCGCAGACCAGGCGGTCCATGGGGCGGGGGCTGATCATGTCCTGGATCACCGCGTGGATGGCAGCGTTCTGGTCGGCCGTTTCGTCAAAGCCGAAGTCGTTGGCAAAAGTCTCGTAGTCCTGCGGGCTGTAGCGGAAGGCATGGCCCTGGCGCAGTGCGCGGCGGGCGTAGATGTTGAGCAGCTCGGCCGCGCTGTCGCGCACCTGCTCGGCGGCCTTGCGCTTGGCCTTTTCCCACTGGCCGCTGCCCAGCTTGTGCAGCGGCGCCTCGTCCGCGCTCACGCCGGTGTAGCGGCTGATGAGCTGCAGTTGGCTCACCGGCACATACAGCACGGCCTTGTCGGCGTATTCCAGGTGCAAGAACTCCTGCATGGCGGGCGTGCCGTCGGGGTTCTTGTTGCCCACATCCATGTTGATCAGGCCCCGGTAGCGGCCAATGCCGTGCTGGCTGTGCACCACCGGGTCGCCCAGCGTCAGCTCGGCCAGGTCTTTGATGAGGGCTTCAACATCGCTCACCTGCTCCTGCTTTTTGCGCCGGCGCGTGGTGGGGCCTGCGGCAAACAGCTCAGTCTCGGTGATGAAGTCGATGCCGTCTTCGATCCAGCTAAAGCCCACGGTGAGGCCTGCGGTGGCGATGCCCACCTTTTCATCGGCTGTGCTTTGGAACTCGGCCAGCGAGTCAAAGGCCGGCGGGTTTACGCCGCTGGCGCGCAGAAAGTCGAGCAGGCTCTCGCGGCGGCCATCGCTTTCGGCCAGCAGCAGCACGCGGTGCTGCGTGTTGCGGATGTGGGCGTGCAGGCGGGCCAGCGGGTCCTCGGCGCCGCGCACCACCGACAGATCGCCCAGCTTCTGGAAGTTCGGGTTGTCGTCCACGTCTTCCACGCCGGGGCGGATGGACAGCTGGGCATGCTCTTTGGCACGCGTGTAGAACTGGTCGGCCGAGAGGAACAGTGCCTCGGGCGGCAGCGCCGGGCGCTCGGGGTCGCCCTGCACCAGGCGAAAGCGCTCTTTGGTGTCCTGCCAGAAGCGCTGGAACGCGGGCTCCAGGTCGCCGTGCAGCACCACGGTGGCTTCTGACCCGAGGTAGTCGAACACCGTCGCTGTTTCATCGAAGAACAGCGGCAGGTAGTACTCGATGCCCGCCGTGGCTACGCCCGCGCCCATGTCCTTGTAGATACGGCTCTTGGTCGGGTCGCCCTCCAGCATTTCGCGCCAGCGGCTGCGGAATTTGGCGCGCGCCTCGTCGTCCATGGGAAATTCGCGGCCGGGCAGCAGGCGCACCTCGGGCACGGGGTACAGGCTGCGCTGGCTGTCGGGGTCGAAGGTGCGGATGCTGTCGATCTCGTTGTCGAACAGGTCCACCCGGAACGGCACCAGCGAACCCATGGGAAACAAGTCGATCAGCCCGCCGCGCACCGCGTATTCGCCAGGGCTCACCACCTGCGACACATGGGAGTAGCCCGCCAGCGTGAGCTGGGCCTTGAACTTGGCTTCGTCGAGCTTTTGCTTGACCTTGAAGTGGAAGGTGTAGCCCGCCAAAAAGGACGGCGGCGCCAGCCGGTACAACGCCGTGGTGGCGGGCACGAGCACCACGTCGGCCCCGGTGTCCTTGTCCTTCTGGCTGATGCGCCACAGCGTGGCCAAGCGCTCGCTGATCAGGTCCTGGTGCGGTGAGAAAGTGTCGTAGGGGAGCGTCTCCCAGTCGGGGAACAGCGCGCAGCGCAGGCCGGGGGCAAAGAAGGCCATTTCCTCAATGAGGCGCTGCGCATCGGTGGCATCCGCCGTGACGATGGCGGTGGTGTGGCCTGCGGCCTTGTCGCGCTCGGCCAGGCGGGCCAGCAGCAGGGAGTCGGCGCCGCCCACGGGGCGGGGCAGGGCAAAGCGTTTTCCGGGGGAGAGTTTGGGCAGTTCCATGCGGACGGGTTCGGTCGTCGGGGCCATCGCATCCCCCGGGGCGCGGAGCGCGCACGGGCTGGATCGGGGGCAACAGGGCATTTTAGTGATCCGTGGCGAGGCGTGCTGCAAGCTGTTCCAGATGCCTGTGCAAAGCCACGCACCGGGTCGCAGTGCAAGGTGCATCCTCCTAAAATGCGCCTCTCATGACCATTGATCCGCTGCTGCAACCCTCGCTCACTGCCCCCCATGCGCCCACTTCGACGCCGGGGCGTTTGTGGGCGCTGGTGCCCTGTGCAGGCGTAGGCTCGCGGGCCGTGGCTGCGCCGCCTGCGGCACCTGCAGGCAGCACGGTGTTGGCCTTTGGCGCACTGGCCGCAGCAACTGGCGAGCCCGCGCCGCTGCCCCTGCCCAAGCAGTACCACCTGGTGGCGGGCCATCCCATGGTCATGCATACGCTGGCCGCGTTCGCCGGTGTGGCGCGTCTGGCCGGCACGCTCGTGGCGGTGGCGCCGGGAGACCACTTCCTGGACGCCCATGCCCATCCCTCTTTTTTTGTGGCCCCGTGCGGCGGCCCCACGCGTGCAGCCACGGTGCAGGGCGGAATCAAAACCTTGCTCGAGTGTGGCGCCCAGCGCGATGACTGGGTGTTGGTGCACGATGCCGCGCGCTGCCTGATCACGTCCGAGCAGGTCGATCGGCTCATCGACGCCTGTGTGGCGGATTCCGTTGGCGGCCTGCTGGCCCACCAGCTGGCCGACACGCTCAAGACCTCCATCGACGGCCCGGGCGGCGTGCGCGTGGCGTCCACCGTAGACCGCAGCAACAAGTGGCTGGCGCAGACGCCACAGATGTTCCGCATCGGCCCGCTGCAGGACGCACTGGCCAAGGTAGGTACCAACGTGACCGACGAGGCCAGTGCCATGGAGGCCATGGGCCTGCACCCGCGCCTGGTGCCCGGTGGTGCGCAGAACTTCAAGGTGACCTACCCCGACGACTTCGCTCTGGCCGAAGCCGTGCTGGCCCAGCGCGGCCATGGCACCACGCTGGCACGCTTTGGCGGCGAACGCGTTCACGGCGCCAGTGAGACAGGGCGCAAGACGATTTATTGATTCACCCCGCAGGGGGAGACGAAGGAACACATGAATTTCAGAATCGGGGAGGGGTGGGATGTGCACGCCCTTGTACCAGGGCGCCCACTGGTGATCGGCGGCGTGACCATCCCTCACACAATGGGCTTGCTGGGCCATTCGGATGCCGACGTGCTGCTGCACGCGATCACCGATGCCATCCTGGGGGCGGCAGGCCTTGGCGACATTGGGCGACATTTCCCCGACTCCGATGTGCAGTTCCGTGGCGCCGATTCCGCAGTCCTGCTGGCCGAGGCTGCACGCCGTGTGCGGGCTGCGGGTTACACCATTGGCAACGTTGACAGCACCGTGGTGGCGCAGGCGCCGCGCCTGGCGACGCACATCACCGGCATGCGCGAGTGCATCGCCAAGGCACTGCAGGTGGAGCCCGACCAGGTCAACGTCAAGGCCAAGACAGCAGAGCGTCTGGGGCCCGTTGGGCAGGGGTTGGCCATGGAAGCGCGTGCTACGGCATTGATTTATAAGGCCTGAGCCTTCAGGCGGGCTGCTCAGCCCAGGCTGCCACATAGCTGGGCACGGGCGCTGTGTTCCGCGTGTCAGCAACAGGTGCACCGCGCACCTGCATCAGTGGCAGCACACCGGCCCACACGGGGTGTGACATGTCATTGGCATCGTCCTCTGGCGGGCCGCTACGCACCTTGCAGGCGGCTTCATCGAGCGAGATGCGCAGCACTGTGGTGGCCGTGAGCTCTTTGTCATTGCCTGCGCGAATCTCGGCCTGGCGGCCCACGGCCAGGTGGTCCATCAGCGCGACCAGCGCGGCGTGTTTGTCGGCCACGGGCTCGAAACGGCCATACACCATGGCCGAGCGGTAGTTCATCGAGTGGTTGAAGGCCGAGCGCGCCAGCACTAGGCCGTCCAGGTGGGTGATGGTCACGCAGGCCTGCACGCCCTGGCCCAGCCACTTGACCATGCGCCCGCCGTTGGAGCCGTGGATGTACAGGTGCTCACCCTCGCGCCAGCAGGCCGTGGGGATGTTGTGCGTGCCCTGGTCGTCGGCAAAGGCCACATGGCACAGGTAGGCTGCGTCGATGATGCTGTGCAGCGTGGCGCGGTCGTAGCGGGCGTTTTCGGCCACGCGGCGGACGCGGGTGCGGTCGGTCGGGGGCAGGGCGGTGGCGTTGTCGTTCACGGGGCGTGTTTCCGATGGGAAAGTGGATGAAGGGGCGCAATGTAGATCCTGTGTGGTGCCAAAATAAGATCCACAACACCACTATTATTTAGGGCCACAGATCGCCATGGATTTTCAGCTGCTGTTCAGCGCCTTCAAGGCGCAGCCTGCACATGCGCACTGGCCGCAGCAGCGCCAGCTGCACGAGTGCCTGCGCCATGGCATCCGCAGTGGCAACCTAGCCAGCGGCACCCGCCTGCCTGCCAGCCGCACGCTGGCGGCCGAGCTGGGCGTGGCGCGCAACAGCGTGCTGTATGCCTACGAGCAGCTCGCCACCGAGGGCTTCATCGTGGCCACGCGGCGCGGCAGTGTGGTGGCGCCTCTGGCCGGGCGGCTGGTGGCGGGCTCCGCCCCTGTGCTGTCCATTCCTGCGGGACGTGCTAGCCTGTCTCGGCGCGTTCAGAACATGCCGCTGCTGCCAGGATCGGAAACGGCTGCCGCATTTGCCCCTGGTGTGCCCGCGCTGGGCGACTTCCCGGTGCTGCGCTGGCGGCGCATGCTGGACAAAGCCTGGGCATCACTCACGCCCGCACAGCTCAACTATGCCTACCCGGCGGGCGAACCCGCGTTGCGCGAAGCCATTGCCAGTCACTTGCGCGTGGCGCGTGGTGCGCTGGTGGACGCCGCGCAAGTGTTCATCACCGATGGGACGCAATGCAGTCTGGATCTATGTGCCCGCTCTTTTGCCGACGCGGGTGACAAAGTGTGGATGGAGAACCCGGGCTACCAGGGCGCGGTGGCGGCCTTTCGCGCCGCCCAGCTCAAGGCCGTTGGCATCCTGGTGGACGCAGATGGCATGGCCCCCACGGACAGCGACTGGCGGCGCCAGCGGCCCCGCTTGATCTACACCACGCCCTCGCACCAGTACCCGGTGGGCAGTGTGATGAGTCTGGCGCGGCGCCTTGCGCTGATCGACGGTGCACGTCAGGCGGGCGCACTGGTGATTGAGGACGACTACGACAGCGAGTTTCGCCACGAAGGGCCGCCCCTGGCGTGCATGCAGGGCCTGGCGCCCGATGCGCCCGTGGTCTACCTGGGAACCTTCAGCAAGACGATGTTCCCCGGCCTGCGCATCGGCTTCATGGTGGTGCCAACGGCCCTGGCACCCGTGCTGGCTCTGATGCTGGACCGCGCCGCGCCGCGCGGGCGTACGGCTGATCAGCGAGCTCTGGCCGAGTTCATCGTGAGCGGTCAGTTCGCCCAGCACTTGCGGCGCATGCGTCGGCTGTATCGCCAACGGCGCGATGTGCTAGTCGCTGCGCTGGCCGAGCACCTGGGGGATGTAGCCACAGTACACGGCGGGACAGCCGGCATGCATCTGGCCTTGCGCCTGCATGATGGCGCGGTCGACGACGTGGCACTGAGCGCTTGCCTCATGGCGAAGCACAGCATCATGGCCCCTGCTCTGAGCCTGCACGCCGTGGGCCTGCGCGCGCAGCCTTGGCGCGGCTTTCTGCTGGGCTATGCGCAGGTGCCGGTGGAGGCGATGGAGCCGCTGGTGAAGAAGCTGGCGGGTGTGGTGCGGTGTGGAGCCTGAATGCTCAGGCGCTGTCCCGCTCGGTAATGGAAATGCCGATGTCCACCACGGGTTCCGCCACTGGCTGACCCTCGGCGCGTCGGCAATCAGTTGCGCCGCCGTCTGGCCCATGTGGGTGCCGTCGATGCGTACGGTGGAGAGGCTGGGGCTCACGGTCTGCGCAAAGTCGATGTCGCCGAAGCCCATCACCGCGAGCTGATCGGGCGCGGCAATGCCGCGCACGCGCGCTTTGTTCAGCACACCCAGGGCCAGCACTCCCGAGGCCTTCACTGCTTAGCAGGCGCGCGAATTTGCACGCTGGAAGACCGTGATCGAGAGTCGAAAAATCACCGTTGACTGAGCCCCGCCACAGGGTGTACCCGCGCGTCTCCTCCTCGTTTTCAGACCACCATGACCACCTCTTCCATCCCATCCACCATCAGCCCCCCATCGTGACCCAGCTGCGCGTGGTGCCTGTGGCAGGCCACGACAGCATGCCCATGAACCTAAGCGGCGCGCACGGCCTTTTATTTTTCACACGCAATCTGCTCATCCTGCGCGATAGCGCGGGTAACACGGGGCTGGGTGAAGTGCCGGGCGGCGACAAGATTCGCCAGGCCATCGAGGACGCCCGCCCGTTAATCGTGGGTCGACCTATCGGCGAGCAGCGCGAGGCGGTGCAAATGCTGGGCTACCTGTTTTACGTGGGCGATCGTGCCAGGACCGACCTGGCCTATCGCACCGAGCCCGGCGCCGACAACGACTGGTTTCGGCTGTGCAACGAGAAGGCCATGACCGCCGATGGCATCGTGCGCTTGGCCGAGGCGGCGTATGAGCGCTACGGTTTTGCCTATTTCAAGCTCAAGGGGGCGTGCTGCGCGGCGAGGAAGAGGTCGAGGCCATACGCGCGCTGCATGATCGCTTTCCCGAAGCGCGCGTGACGCTGGACCCCAACGGGGGCTGGTTCCTGAAAGACGCCGTCCGCCTCACGCGCGACCTGCACAGCGTGATGGCGTATGCCGAAGACCCCTGCGGCGCTGAAGGAGTGTTCTTGGGCCGCGAGTTGATGGCCGAGTTCCGTCGCGCCACCGGCCTGCCCACTGCCACCAACATGGTGGCTACCGACTGGCGCGGGTTGGCGCACAGCCTGGCCCTGCAGTCGGTGGATATCCCGTTGGCCGACCCGCACTTCTGGAGCATGGCCGGGCCCGTGCGCGTGGCCCAGATGTGCTAGGCCGTCGGCCTCACCTGGGGCTCTCAGTCCAACAACCACTTCGAGGTGTCGCTGGCCATGCTCACCCAAGTGGGCGCTGCCGCCCCCGGCCGCACCACAGCGATCGACACACACTGGATTTGGCAGGACGGCGAGAGCCTGACGAAGGAACCCTTTCAGATCAAGAACGGCCTCATTGAGCTGCCCAAAAAACCCGGGCAGGGCGTGGAACTGGACATGGACGAGGTCGAGCGCGCACATCGGCTGTACCTTCAGCATGGCCTGGGGGCGCACGACGATGCGATGGCGATGCAGTACCTGATGCCGGGCTGGACGTTCAACAACAAGGCGCGTTGCATGGTGCGCGGAGAGCGCGCTGTTCTCTTTTCCCCCGCTTTTCAGAGGACCTGCAGCAGGGCATCCGCACATAGGTGGGCGCCTTGATTTTTGTGGGGCATCCCTGGCGCTGCAGTCCCGATCAGGTTGCAGGGTCGTCCAGTATCTCCAGCGCCTCTTTCGCGATCGCAAGCGACAACTGCTCCTGCAGGATACCGGCCTTGAGCACCAAGTGCTGCAGTCGGCGTTCGCGGCTCGGCTCCTTGCCGATGAAGTCGCGCTGCTCGATGCGCAGGTAAACGTCCAGCTTTGCCTGGTGCATTGCTTGGCGCCTGGCAACTTCCTGCGCCAGTCCGGCCGGGCCGATGGCTGCCTCTGCGCGTAGGCGCACCATAAGTTCGTCGCGCAGGGGGGTGGGGTCCTGTTGCTCTGCTACCCAGCGGCGCAGCTCCCTGCGGCCCGCAGGCAGCAGGCGAAACTGGCGCTTGCGGCCACGGCCCGTCTCGGCCGGCAGGGCTTCGATCCAGAGCGCTTCCTCCAGCCGAGCCAGTTCGCGGTAGATCTGCTGGTGCGTGGCGTGCCAGAAATAGCCGATGGACTTGTCGAAGCGCTCGGCAAGCTCGGAGCCCGAGCATGGGTGTTCGACCAAGGCAGTGAGAAGGGCGTGGGGCAGGGACATCGGAAGAAGAAAGGCGCGAAAGACGATTCGTAACTCGCCATCTTGCCTGAATTGGGTACGCAGCCCGTTGTTTATGCAATCAGTTGCATTAATGTGGGGTGTTCGCTATATTTGTGCAACTAGTTGCATAAAAACAAAGGAGATCTACGATGAATGCCGCCCTTGAATCCGCCTCGGCCCCGCTGTCGGCTGGCAAAAGCCCCTACCCGCACCTCCATGCTCCGCTGGACCTGGGCTTCACTACCCTCAAGAACCGCGTCCTCATGGGCTCCATGCACGTGGGGCTGGAAGAGGTGGCCAACGGCTTCGATCGCATGGCTGCCTTCTATGCCGAGCGGGCGCGCGGCGAGGTGGGGCTGATCGTCACGGGCGGTATTGCACCCAACGAGCGCGGTCGGCCCATGCAGGGCGGGGCCATGCTGGTCAACGAGCACGAGGCCGAACAGCACCGCAAGGTGACCCAGGCCGTGCACGCCGAGGGTGGCAAGATCGCGATGCAGATCCTGCACTTCGGCCGCTATGCATACCACCGCGACTTGGTGGCGCCCAGCGCCTTGCGTGCACCCATCAACCCCCATGTGCCGCATGCACTATCGGCCGATGAGGTGGAGCAGACCATAGCTGACTTTTCCCGCTGCGCAGCGCTTGCGCAGCATGCAGGCTACGACGGCGTGGAGGTGATGGGCTCCGAGGGTTACCTGATCAACGAGTTCATCGCTGCGCGCAGCAACCAGCGCGACGACGTGTGGGGCGGCAGTTATGCCAACCGCATGCGCTTTCCGGTCGAGATCGTACGGCGCACGCGCGAGCGCGTGGGCCCGAACTTCATCATCATCTACCGCCTGTCCATGCTCGACCTGGTGGAGGGCGGCTCCACCCTGGCCGAGGTGATAGAGCTGGCGCAGGCCATCGAGGCGGCGGGCGCCACTATTCTCAACACCGGTATTGGCTGGCACGAGGCGCGCATACCCACTATCGCCACCAAGGTGCCGCGTGCGGCGTATGCCTGGGTGACCAAGCAGGTGATGGGGCAGGTGGGCATACCGCTGATAACCTCCAACCGTATCAACATGCCCGAGGTGGCCGAGCGCCTACTGGCCGAGGGCTGCGCCGACATGGTGTCCATGGCGCGGCCGCTGCTGGCCGATGCCGACTTCGTGCGCAAGGCACGCCAAGGCCGGGCCGACGAGATCAACACCTGCATCGCCTGCAACCAGGCCTGCCTGGACCATACCTTTGGCGGCAAGATCACGAGCTGCCTGGTCAACCCCCGCGCCTGCCACGAGACGGAACTTGTCATTGAGCCAACAGCGATTAAAAAGCGCATCGCCGTGGTCGGGGCAGGTCCCGCTGGGCTTAGTTTTGCCGTCACTGCTGCGCTGCGTGGCCATGCCGTGGTGCTGTTCGATGCGGCGGCAGAGATCGGCGGCCAGCTCAACATCGCCAAGCAGGTGCCGGGCAAGGAGGAGTTCTACGAGACCTTGCGTTACTACCGCCGCCAGTTGGATCTGCATGGCGTGGATGTGCGCTTGAATACCCGGGTGGAAGCGAACGATCTGGCGGGCCAGGGCTTTGACGAGGTGGTGGTGGCCACGGGCGTACAGCCGCGCACGCCGGACATTGAGGGCATCACCCACCCCAAGGTACTGAGCTACCTGGACGTGCTGCGCGACAAGAAGCACGTGGGCCGACGTGTGGCTGTGATCGGCGCGGGCGGAATCGGCTTCGACGTGGCCGAATACCTCACGCACGAAGGCGAGAGCGGTGCTCTGGCGCCCGCCAAGTTCAATGAAGAATGGGGCATCGACACTGCTTTTGCCCATGCCGGTGGCTTGCGCTCCCCCCAAGTGGAGCTGCCTGCGCGCCAAGTGCACCTGCTGCAGCGCAAGACCACTAAGGTCGGCGACCAGTTGGGCAAGACCACGGGCTGGATCCACCGCACTTCACTCAAGGCGCGCAACGTGGGCATGAGCTCGGGCGTAGCCTACGAGCGCGTGGACGACGCGGGACTTCATGTTCGCATCGATGGTGGCGAGTCCCTGGTGCTGGAGGTCGACCACATCGTGGTCTGCGCCGGCCAGGAGTCACTGCGTGCGCTTTACGACGCACTCCTGGCTGCCGGCCAGTGCACCCACCTCATCGGCGGTGCCGACGTGGCCGCCGAGCTCGATGCCAAGCGCGCCATCCTGCAGGGCACGACGCTCGCCGCCCGCATCTGATATCCGATTCTCACCCCAGGAGGCATTCCATGACCGAAACCCCGAAGAACACCCACCCCGCCGTCGCCCGTTCGCTGGAGATCTGGCACCAGATGGTGGCCAGCCGCGACCTGTCGAACCTGTTGAGCATCGTGCACTCCGACGCGGTGTTCCGCTCGCCCATGGCGAATACGGCCTACACCTCGGCACCGGCGTTGATGCTGGCGCTGTCCACTGTGATCCAGGTGTTCGAGGACTTCACCTACCACCGCCAGCTGGCCACCGACGACGGCCTGAACATCGTGCTGGAGTTCAGCGCTCGCGTGGGCGACAAGCAGCTCAAGGGGATCGACCTCGTACGTTTCAATGAGCAGGGGCAGATTACGGAGTTCGAGGTCATGGTGCGCCCCCTGAGCGGCCTGCAGGCCCTGGGCACGGAAATGGGCGCGCGCCTGGGGGACAAGTTGCCAGCCTTCAAGACCAAGGTCTGAAAGGCAAAGGAGGACAGCACCTGCTCTGTGCGGTTCTCCTGCTTAACGTCCTGGTGAATGCCGCCTTGATGCGTGCGGCGCGGCCGCAAGCTACAGCTTGTCCTCCGCCCGTCTGCGCGGCAGTTGTCGCTTGACGGAGGGGCGTTGCAGGCGTTGTTTCGGGTCTACGCCTTCAGGCAGGTCTGTGGCGCGTTGCAGTTGCAGGTGGGCCACCAGTCCTCCGGTGCTGGAGTTGGCCAGGGCGAAAATCCCGCCCATGCGCTGTACCGTCTTGTCCACGATGGACAGACCAAGACCCGCACCCGCAGCCGCCGTACGGGCTGAGTCGCCTCGAAAGAACGGCTTGGTCAGGTTGGACAGCTGCTCAGGGGGTACTCCCGCGCCATGGTCCCGCAGCTTGATCAGCACCCATCGCTCACGGCTCTTGGCAACGATGTCCACGCTGGTGATGCCTGTTTCCTCGGTCTTGCCATAGCGTCGTGCGTTTTCCAGCAGATTGGAGATTACGCGGGCCAGCTCCACTTCGTCGGCCAGCACGTTCAGGTCTTCGGGCACGTTCATGGTGATCTGCAACTCCCGGTGGTCCTGCACCGCATACACACAGGACGAGACCACAGCATGCAGATTGATGGGCGTGAGCGTGACGTGGTCGGGGCGTGCGTAGTCTAGGAACTTGTCGATGGTGGCATCCAGCTGCACGATGTCTGCGACCATGTGCTCGCGGGCTACCTCGTCGGTCACGCTCATCTCGGTTTCCAGCCGCAGCCGCGCCAAAGGCGTGCGCAGGTCGTGCGAAATGCCAGCCAGCATAACCGCGCGATCTTGCTCCAGCTTCGCAAGCTTCTGGGCCATGCGGTTGAACCCGATGTTCACTTCGCGGATTTCACTGGTTACTACCTCTTCATCCAGATGACTGGCGGCGAAGTCGCCATCTTTGACCCGGTTGGCTGCATAGGACAACTGCTTGAGTGGGCGATTGATCAGGCGCGCGATGGCAGCGGCGCCTGCCAGCGATAGTGCGGCAGCCGTTATCAGCCATATCAGCCAGGTGCGACCACCAGCCGGGCTGAAGCGAGAGCGGTCCATCAACAGCCAGTTGGGATCCCCATTGATGTTGAAGCCCACCCACAGACCGTTTTCTCCATTCACACTCTGGGCCACGATGGTGTCAGGCCCTAGCCGCAGGGTCAGCTCGTCGGTCAGTCGGTTGCCTAAGGCGGTGGGGTCCAGCAACGCATATTTGTCCTTCGGCTCGCGCGGCAGGATGCGCACGCCTTCCTGGTCGGCCATGGTCTTAATGAGGGACACGCGTGCGATGGCGTCGGAGTGCACAAGCGCTGCGCGGCTCAGGTTAACGAGTGACGCAATTTGCTGGGCAGTCTGCAGTGTGCGTGGCTCGAATTCAAGCGCGCGCAAGGTCTGCAGCCATGCAAGGATGCTGCCCACCAACAACAACGCCAGTAGAAAAAAAGTGCGCCAGAACAGGTTGAGGCCCACGCGTGCGCGCTGCTCCCGCGCCCGACGGATAGCCTCCAGGGGCGCGGGGCTGGTGGCTTCCGAAGCTGTCACTGATTTGTGAGATGACTGCCTGCGCTTGCCCTCGGTCTTGTACATGAGCGGATCAGCTCGTACCGTCCGGCACGAACACGTAGCCCACGCCCCATACGGTCTGGATATAGCGCGGCGCGGCGGCATCCACTTCCACGAGTTTTCGCAGGCGCGAGACCTGTACGTCCAGGCTACGGTCGAAGGGTTCAAACTCGCGACCGCGGGCTAGAAGGGCTAGCTTTTCGCGCGATAGGGGCTGGCGCGGGTGGCGCACAAGGGCCTTGAGCATGGCGAACTCGCCGGTGGTCAGTGGCAATTCTTCACCATTGCGTTGCAGGGCGCGCGTGCCCAGGTCGAAGGTGAAGGGGCCGAAGGTCACGACCTCATTGTCGCCCGAAGGCGCGCCCGGTGCTTCCTGGGCAGGGCGGCGGCGCAGCACGGCGTGAATACGTGCCAGCAGTTCGCGGGGGTTGAAAGGCTTGCCCAGGTAGTCGTCGGCGCCCACTTCCAGCCCCACGATGCGGTCCACGTCTTCGCCCTTGGCTGTGAGCATGATGATGGGCGTGCGGTCATTGGCGGCACGCAGGCGGCGGCAGATCGACAGGCCATCCTCGCCGGGCATCATTAGATCCAGCACGATGATGTCAACCGTTTCGCGCAGCAGCAGGCGATTGAGCGCCTTGCCGTCTTCGGCGACCATGACTTCAAAGCCCTCTTGTGTGAGGTAGCGGCGCAGCAAATCGCGGATTCGCGCGTCGTCGTCTACCACCAGAACTTTGTCGGTGCGATTGGTTGTTGTGGCCATGTTGATCCCAAGTCCAATTTGTAACAGAGCCGATTCTGACCATTTGGAACGCCGAAGTTCGGTTTTTGGGGGTGTGTTTGACCAACTGTTACAAGTTTTGCCCGGCTTCGCACACTCGCTACCGCCGTTTCACAGAACGGCGCTTTGCGGCGGGTAAGGTGGCGGCCTGCGCAATCGGATTGTCTGTTGCGCGCTCTTTCCAGAAGGCTACTTCCCATGAAAATCACGACCCGTCTGATCACCGCTGCGGCTTTGCTGGCCTGTATTGGCTCGGCCATGGCGCAGGTAACCGCCCCTCAGGAGCCACGCAACGTGGTGCAGTTGGCGGCCTCCGGCATGGTTGAGGCGCAGCAGGATCTGCTGGTGCTCACTCTTTCGGCCAGCAAAGATGGCCCGGACGCTGCTGCCGTACAGGCCCAGCTCAAGCAGGCGCTCGACGGAGCCCTGGCTGAAGCCAAGCGCAATGCGCAGACTGGGCAGCTGGAGGTGCGCACCGGGCCTTTTGGGCTGTACCCGCGTTATGCCAAGGACGGCAAGATCAATGGCTGGCAGGGTCGGGCCGAGCTGGTGTTGGAGGGGCGCGACTTCGCGCGCATCACTGCGACGGCTGGCAAGATCCCATCCATGCCCATCAGCCAGGTCGCTTTTGCGCTCTCGCGCGAGGCCCGTGCCAAGGTTGAAACCGAGGCGCAGACTCAGGCCATCGAGCAGTTCAAGGCCCGGGCGGCCGAGTTGGCCAAGGGCTTTGGCTTTGCCAACTACAGCCTGCGCGAAGTGGCGGTGAACAGCAATGAGATGTCGCCTGGTCCCCGTCCGCGCATGATGGCGATGGAAGCCAAGTCGTCGTCGTTCTCTGATGCGGCGGTGCCTGTGGAAGCAGGCAAGGCACAGGTGGTAGTGACTGTTTCTGGCTCCGTGCAAATGCGCTGAGGCGGGCAGCCTTCAATCGCCTGCCATGCCGATGGAGTAGGCTGTGTGCCGCGCGGCCTGGGATTCTCAGCTTTGTTGTTTAGTGGCAGGCCGCCAGCAGGCGTGCTCAAAGGGCCTGTCCACCGGATACCTCGATCCTTTGTGCGGTCACCCAGCGGTTGGCATGCGCCAGCAGGCCTGCCACCATGGGGCCGATGTCATCGGGCAGGCCCACGCGGCCCAGGGCCGTCATGTGGGCCAGATGCTGGTTGAGTTCAGGGTTGTCGCGCACCACGCCGCCGCCGAAGTCGGTTTCGATGGCCCCTGGCGCCACTGTGTTGACGGTGATGCCGCGTGCGCCGAGTTCTTTGGCCAGGTAGCGCGTCAGCACCTCCACGGCCCCCTTGGCTGCCGCGTAGGCCGCGTAGCCCGGGAGCGACAGGCGGGTGAGACCAGTCGAAAAATTCACGATGCGCCCACCATCCTTGATCAGTGGCAGCAGCGCCTGGGTGAGAAAAAACACCCCTTTAAAGTGCACATTGACGAGACGATCGAACTGCGCTTCGCTCGTGGCCGCAAATGCAGCGTAGTCGCCATGGCCAGCATTGTTGACCAAGTGGTCGAAGCGGTCGCGTCGCCAAGTTTCTTGCAACAAGGCGCCAAGACGATGGCAAAAAGGGGCGAAGGTGGTGACATCTCCGGTATCGAGTTGCAACGCCACAGCCCGGCGGCCCAGGGCCTGGATTTCGGCCACGGCAGCCTGTGCTTCCTCGGTCTGGCTGCGGTAGGTGATGATCACATCGCCGCCGCCCCTGGCGATGCTCAACGCGGTATTGCGGCCCAGGCCCCGGCTGCCGCCGGTAACGAGAGTGATGGTGGGGGTGTGCGAGGGGGTGCTTTGCGTCATGGCGAACTCCAGTGTGTGATGCCGTCCAGTGTCCGGTTCCATGGCTTTTGCTGGCTGCCGAAACCCCCTTGATTTTTGCCTGATTCTCCAAATTCAGTGCCGAGAGGTCTGTGTGCAGGTACGCTTGAGGCATGACGACGCCCTTGTTCCAGGCGGTGAGCCGCTATGCCGAAGCCCATGCCCGCCAGGGGGGCGTGGTGCAGACCCCCATCCCCGGACTGAGCACGGTGCGTGCTACCGAGCCCAGCGGACTGTTGCACGCGATTGCGCAGCCCCTTGTCTGCCTGGTTCTGCAGGGCAGCAAGCGGGTGGCGATGGGAGCGCAGACCTATGGATTCTCGGCGGGCGAGTCACTGTTGATCACGGCGGATGTGCCAACGGTGAGCCAGATCACCCGTGCCAGCGCCGCAGCTCCATATCTTTCGATCGCGCTCGAGCTGAGCCTGCCGGTGATTGCCGACCTGTCGGCACAGATGGGGGCTGTGCCCGGTGGCGACCACGCCCCCGTGCACGTGGATCCCACCGATGCCGAGGTGGCCGATGTGGCCCTGCGCCTCATGCGCCTTCTGGAGCGGCCAGAAGCCGTTCCGCTCCTGCACGTATCCCTGGTGCGCGAGTTGCACTACTGGTTGCTGGCTGGGCGGCACGGCGCAGCCATCCGCCGCCTGGGCTGGCCTGGCAGCCATGCTCAGCGGGTGGCGCGCGCAGTTGCCGTGCTGCGTGCCGATTTTGCGCAGCCCCTGCCAGTAGAGAGCCTGGCGGCGCTGGCAGGCATGAGCCCCTCATCCTTTCATCAGCATTTCAGGGCTGTCACCTCTTTGTCGCCGCTGCAGTTCCAGAAACAGCTGCGCCTGATAGAGGCGCGGCGGCTGATGCTGGCTGAGGGAGTCGGTGCCAGCAGCGCTGCATTTGCCGTGGGCTATGAAAGCGTGCCCCAGTTCACCCGCGAATATGGCCGACTTTTTGGTTTGCCACCGGTACGCGATATACAAGCCGCAAAAGACAGGACGCGTTCGGTGGCGTGAACAGTCTTTGCTGGTGTTTGTGCTGGCTGGGCCGATGAAGCTACTTGCTGTAGTCGATCAGCCCCCATACGATCACAGTGAGTTGGAGCAGGTTGATCAGGATGGCTATGGTATGGGTTCTGCGGAACCCCGGGATGGCGTCCATGTAGTTCGACTGGATCTGCGCCCCTAGCGCATCCATATTTGGGATGATTTTGTTGCGCAGTACTACAGCGATTGCTGCCAGTAGGGCTGCGCCGAAGGCGATGTCAGGGTGGCCTGCCAGAGCAAAACTGATCGCCGTGGCGGAGGCTGTCGCAAAGGCGCAGACGTAGTAGACATGGAAAAATCCGCGTACAAAACGGGCATCCAGCGGCGTATCATGCTTGAGGAACAGCAGCGGAATGGAGCCCATGATGAAGTACGCCGTGGTCACGAGCAGTGCCACCGTGAAGAACATGGCGGTAATCAGTGCGGCAGACATCGCGGGTTTCCTCCCGTGGTGGGGCGTCGTCCAGGGGCCTGCATGAAAGAGGCAATTTGCCCCAGCGGTTTTTTTTGGAGGACAACCCCATTCTAGGAAGCTTCCTCGCCCTCTGCCTAAGAGAATGCGAGAACGGCAGGTTCCAGTGTAGGTGGGGCCCGCAGGGCAGGGGCCCCGGGGCCGCAGTTGCAGAAGGCTGCGTGCAGGGGGCTACTGGGCAGCCCAGCCGCCATCCATGTTCCAGGCCACTCCGCGCACGTTGTTGGCCGCTGGGGAGCAAAAGAACACGGCCAGCTCACCCAGTTCTTCGGGCGTGGTGAACTGCATCGAAGGCTCCTTCTCGCCCAGTAGCAGCTTCTTGGCATCCTCGTTCGACAGGCCGTGCTCGGCGGCTTTGGCGTCCACCTGTTTTTGCACTAGGGGCGTGAGCACCCAGCCGGGGCAGATTGCGTTGCAGGTCACGCCCGTGGTGGCGTTCTCCAGCGCCATGACCTTGGTCAGGCCTACGACGCCATGTTTCGCGGCCACATAGGCCGCTTTCTGGGCGGAGCCCACCAGACCATGCACCGACGCCACATTGATGATGCGGCCCCAGTTGGCACTCTTCATGCCCGGCAGCGCCAGGCGCGAGGTGTGAAAGGCGCTTGTGAGGTTGATGGCGATCACTGCATCCCAGCGCTCCACGGGGAAGTCTTCTACGTTGGCTACGTGCTGGATGCCTGCGTTGTTCACCAGGATGTCCACGCGCCCAAACTGTGCGGCGCTGTATTTCATCATGTCTTCGATGTCGGCCGCCCGGCTCATGTCCGCGCCGTGGTAGTCCACTTTGGCCCCAGCAGCTTCTCCAGCCGCTAGCACTTCGGCGCGGGGGCCATCCACATCGCCAAATCCATTGAGCACGATGTTGGCGCCCTGGCGGGCCAGCGCCTTGGCGATGCCAAGGCCAATGCCACTGGTGGAGCCGGTGACGAGGGCGGTTTTGCCTTTCAGCATGAGAGTCTCTCCGAATGAATTACGATGCCACGCAAGGGAAAGTCGGCAACCATGGCTTGTGCGATGTATGGCGACTTCCGCAAGCATTATCGAGCGCCGATCCCGGATTTCGCACCCATGAATGAACCTACGCTGAACTACGTACTGTGCCCGGGCTCTGCCGCCCCGCCAGTGGCCCCGGACCGCACGCCCGCTCCAGCGCAGCAACACCGCATGGCTTACTGGGAGTGGAATGCCACAGGCAATCCGGCGCATCCGCATGTAGTGGTCTGCGTGCATGGCCTCTCGCGCCAGGGGCGCGACTTCGACACTCTGGCGCGTGTGTTGAGTGCGCATGCGCGGGTGATCTGCCCCGACGTGGTGGGGCGCGGCCAGAGCGACTGGCTGGCCGACCCCATGGGCTACCAGATTCCGCATTACGCGGCCGACATGCTGGTTTTGCTGGCGCAGTTGCAGAAGCAGGGGGCCATCACCACGCTGGACTGGGTGGGCACCAGCATGGGCGGGTTGATTGGAATGGGCATTGCAGGTCAGCCGGGGTTGCCGTTGCCGGTGCGCAGGTTGGTGCTCAACGATGTGGGGCCGGTTATCCAGTGGGAGGCCCTGCAGCGTATCGGCCAGTACCTGGGGCAACTGGCGCAGTTTGCTTCGCTACAACAGGCCGCCGATGCCATGTGGACTATCTCCACCAGTTTTGGCCCGCACACGCCAGCCCAGTGGCTGGAGTTGTCGCGTGCCATGGTGCGCGCGCTGCCCGAGTCTGAGGGGGGCGGCATCACATTGCACTACGACCCCGCGATTGCCGTGCCTTTCAAGACCCTGACCCCAGAGTCCGCTGCAGCCGGCGAGGCCGCGTTGTGGCCGCTGTACGACCATATCCAGGCGCGCACGCTGCTGTTGCGTGGTGCGCAGTCGGATCTGCTCTCTCGCGCGACGGCGCGGGCGATGGCAGAGCGCGGCCCTCGGGCGCGCGTGGTGGAGTTTGAGGAGGTGGGGCATGCGCCTACCCTAGTGGCTGCCGATCAGGTCGCGGTCGTCACCAAGTTCCTGCTGGCTGCGGAAGGTGTTGTGGCCGGATGAAAACCAACCCTCCTTCATTCGCGTCCTTTCCCCTTCAGACCGACACCGTTCCGCAGCTCATTGCCGCCACCGCGCAATCGCTGCCCGAGCATGTGGATGCGCTGGCGCGCGCGCGTGCTTTTGCTGAGCCACTGATGGCTGGTGAGACCCTGGATTCCGGCGAGAACACGCTGACCCATGCGGATGCAGTGGCCGCCATCCTCAAGGGCATCGGGGGCTCGGAGGCCATGCAGGCTGCAAGCTATCTCGTCTATGCCTGCGTGCACCTTAACAAGCCGGAAGATGTGATTGCCAAGGCCTTTGGCGACAATTTTGCGGCGCTGGCAGTGGAAACGACCAAGCTCATGCGTGTGCAGCGGCAGGCCCGCACCGCCGAGCATCTGGAGGACCCTGCGGTGCAGACCGAGAACGTGCGCAAGATGCTGCTCGCTTTCTCGCGCGACCTGCGGGTGGTGATGCTGCGCCTGGCTTCGCGGCTACAGACCTTGCGCTTTCATGCGGCCAGCAAGCGCCCCGTGTCGCCCAGTCTGGCCCGCGAGTCGCTGCAGGTGTTTGCGCCACTAGCCAACCGCCTGGGTATCTGGCAGGTGAAGTGGGAACTGGAAGACCTGTCCTTCCGCTTCCTGGAGCCCGACACATACAAGGAGGTGGCCCGCCTGCTCGACGAAAAGCGGGGCGAGCGCGAGGTGTACATGGAGCAGCTGCGTGCCCGGCTCGAATCCGACCTGCGCGCGCGAAGTATCAGCGCCAGCGTGCAGGGGCGTCCAAAGCACATCTACAGCATTGTCAAGAAGATGCGCGGCAAGTCGCTCAACTTCGATCAAGTGTTTGATATCCGCGCGCTGCGCGTGGTGGTGCCCACGGTCAAGGACTGCTATGCAGCACTGAGCTGGGTGCATGAGCAGTTCAAACCCATCGTGGAAGAGTTTGACGACTACATCGCCAAGCCCAAGCCCAACGGCTACCAGTCGTTGCACACCATCGTGCGTGACGACAACGGAAAGCCCATCGAGATCCAGATCCGCACTCAGGCCATGCACGAACACGCCGAGCACGGCGTTGCGGCTCACTGGGCCTACAAGGAGGCTGGATCCAAGGGCTATGCCGGTGTGTCTGCTACCGGCGAGTACGACGCCAAGATTGCGGTACTGCGCCAGCTGCTGGCGTGGGAGCGGGATTTGGCGGGCGCTCTGCCCAACCGGGGGCTGTTCGAGGACCGCATCTATGTGCTGACGCCCGATGCTGCCGTGGTCGAGCTACCGCAGGGAGCCACGCCCGTGGACTTTGCCTACGCAGTACACACCAGCCTGGGCCATCGGTGCCGGGGCGCCAAGGTCGATGGCGCCATGGTGCCGCTGAACACGCCGTTGCAAAACGGACAGACGGTGGAGATTTCCACCGTCAAGGAAGGGCGCCCGTCGCGCGACTGGCTCAATGCCGAATTGGGCTATCTCACCAGCCACCGAGCCAAGGCTAAAGTGCGTGCCTGGTTCAATGCCCAGGCCACCCACGAAACCGTGGCCCGTGGCCGCGAATCTGTCGAAAAACTCTTGCAGCGCGAAGGCAAGACCGCGATCAAGCTCGACGACCTGGCGGTGCAGCTGGGCTTCAAATCGGCCGATGCCTTGTTTGAAGTGGTTGGCAAGGACGAGTTCTCGCTGCGCAACATCGAAACGGTGCTGCGTCCGCCCGAGCCCGTGCTGCAGCCCGATGACTTCCTGCTGCTCAAGAAAACGCGGACCAACGACGCAGCCCCCAAGGGCGGTGTTTTGGTGGTGGGCATCGACTCGCTCATGACGCAACTGGCCAAATGCTGCAAACCCGCACCGCCCGATGCCATTCGTGGTTTTGTCACGCGTGGCAAAGGGGTGAGCGTGCACCGTGCGGATTGCAGTAACTTTCGTGAGATGGCGGCGCGCAGTGCCGAGCGTGTGATCGATGTGGAGTGGGGGGCGCCCAAGCAGGCAGCCACTGCCGCCGTGTACCCGGTGGATGTGGCTGTGGAGGCCGCTGACCGGCAGGGCCTGCTGCGCGACATCTCTGAGGTCTTTGCCCGAGAGAAAACCAATGTGATCGGCGTGCAGACCCAGTCGGTCAAAGGCACTGCATGGATGACGTTCACCGTGGAGGTGTCCGACTCGGGGCGCCTGAACAAGGTACTAGGGATTGTGGCCGGCGTACAGGGCGTGCGTTCTGCGCGCCGGCGATGAGGTGGGCCGCCTGGGGGCGGGAAGGCCACTGGCCGGGTCATGCTACCGCTTCATATGATTTGTTTCGCGGCTTTTTCGGGGAGCTGATTTTTGTGGCTATAATCGTGGTCTAAACAACGACAGGCGCGTAGCTCAGCTGGTTAGAGCACCACCTTGACATGGTGGGGGTCGTTGGTTCGAGTCCAATCGCGCCTACCAAGTTTTTCTGAAAGAAACCAGCTTTCAGTGTTTTTGAAAACTTGGGAAAAACAAAGCCGCCATTTTGGGCGGCTTTTTTGTTTTTCGGACCGTTTCTACCGTTGCAATCGATTTGCCTTGCCTGTGGTGATAAGCCGCAGGCAACAGCGCCCAAGTCCCTCCTTTTTCCCGTTCTTTCTTTTACGGCGGTTTATGCGGCGGTCGCGGGCGTTACGTCCCGACAGATCTGTTGCGTCTCTTGCCCAGTGTGTGTCTTAAGCGACTCATAAGATCTCTCTGTCACGCTCGCTGCGTTGACGACCTCCCTCCCTCTTGCTTCAAGGTAAGAGTTCAGCCCGCCCCGTGCGGGCTTTTTTTTTTGCCCCGATGGCATCAGCCGCAAAGGGCTTAAGCAGGAGCGGGCATGCTGACGGTCCATGGTGCCGCCATGCCGTGTGAATTTGGGGTGTCGCGATTGCGACATGTGATGTCGGCGCCCCATCAGGGTATTCCTTTGCCGCTGCGGTGGTGCACTCTCCCTAGAATGTGCTGCACTGCAATACATGGGTTTCGAGCCCGAGGAGTTCGTTGTGTCCGAACAGAAAAGTGCCGCGTCCAAGTCGGCCCAGCGCGTCATAAAAAAATACCCCAACCGCCGTCTGTACGACACAGACACCTCCACCTACATCACCCTGGCTGAAGTGCGCCAACTGGTCATGGACCACCAGCAGGTGGTGGTGCGCGATGCCAAGACGGGCGAAGACCTCACGCGCAGCATCCTGCTGCAGATCATTCTGGAAGAAGAGGCTGGCGGTGCCCCCATGTTCACCGAGGCCGTGCTGGCCAACATCATCCGGTTCTATGGCCATGCCATGCAGGGCTTCATGGGGGCTTACCTGGAAAAGAACGTACAGGCCTTTACGGATGTGCAGACCAAGCTGGCCGAACAGTCGCAGAGCGTGACGCCCGAGATGTGGGCGCAGTTCATGAACCTGCAGTCGCCCATGCTCAAGGGCATGATGGGCAACTATGTGGAGCAGTCGCAGTCCATGCTCACGCAGATGCAGGAGCAGATGCAAAAGCAGACCGAGCAGATGCTGGGTGCGTTCGGGTTGAAGAGGTAAGGCATCCCGAGCCCTTGCTTGGCTCGCCCAGGTGGGGGGCGGCAGCTTGGAATAGCTGGATCTCCGGTGGCACCGGCCTTGCGCTGGGCCGGTTCCACCGCTCCAAAAAACGTGGCACCTGCCGAACTGGAGGGGCTCCCTCACCGGCCAGGCGCCGGAACTGGGACAATACGGGGCTATGAGCGAAGCACTCTCCCCCACAAAAACACCCAAAGTCGGATTTGTCAGCCTGGGCTGCCCCAAGGCGCTGACCGATTCCGAACTCATCCTCACGCAACTGAGCGCCGAGGGCTATGAAACCTCCAAGACCTTCCACGGCGCAGATCTGGTTATCGTCAACACCTGCGGCTTCATTGATGACGCCGTGAAGGAAAGCCTGGACACCATTGGCGAGGCGCTGGCCGAGAATGGCAAGGTGATCGTCACCGGCTGCCTGGGTGCCCGCACGGGCGATGACGGTGGCAACATGGTGCGGCAGATGCACCCCAGCGTGCTGGCCGTGACCGGGCCGCATGCCACGCAGGAGGTGATGGACGCCGTCCACCTGAACCTGCCCAAGCCGCACGATCCGTTCATCGACCTGGTGCCCGGTGGTTTTGGCATTGCGGGCATCAAGCTCACCCCGAAGCACTATGCCTACCTCAAGATCAGCGAGGGCTGCAACCACCGCTGCACCTTTTGCATCATCCCTTCCATGCGTGGCGATCTGGTGTCGCGCCCCATCGGTGATGTGCTGAGCGAGGCCAAGGCCTTGTTCGAAGGTGGGGTGAAGGAGCTGCTGGTCATCAGCCAGGACACCTCTGCCTATGGCGTGGACGTGAAGTACCGCACCGGCTTCTGGGACGGCAAGCCCGTCAAGACCCGCATGCTGGAGTTGGTGCAGACCCTGGGCGAAATCGCCGAGCCGTATGGCGCCTGGGTGCGCCTGCACTACGTGTATCCGTACCCTAGTGTGGACGAGGTCATCCCGCTGATGGCCACGGGGCGCGTGCTGCCGTACCTGGACGTGCCTTTCCAGCACAGCCATCCCGATGTGCTCAAGCGCATGAAGCGCCCCGCCAGCGGCGAGCGCAACCTGGAGCGCATCCAGCGTTGGCGTGAGGCCTGCCCTGAGCTGGTCATTCGCAGCACTTTCATTGCGGGCTTCCCTGGCGAGACGGAAGAGGAGTTCCAACATCTGCTCGACTTCGTGCGCGAGGCCCAGATCGACCGCGCGGGCTGCTTTGCCTATAGCGACGTGAATGGAGCCGCTGCCAACGAATTGCCCGGCATGCTGCCCATGGAGGTGCGCGAAGAGCGCCGCGCCCGCTTCATGGCTGTGGCCGAAGAGGTGTCGATCGCCAAGCTGCAGCGCCGTGTGGGTGCCACCATGCAGGTGCTGGTGGACCATGCCCCCGCTTTGGGCAAGAAGGGTGGCCGGGGCCGCAGCTATGCCGACGCACCCGAGATTGATGGTGTGGTGCACCTGCTGCCGCCCGAGAAGATCAGCAAGCAGCTCAAGGTGGGCGAGTTCACCAAGGCGCGCATCGTGGGCACGCAGGGGCACGATCTGGTGGCCGTGCCGGTGTGACGTGCTGAATGTGTGATTGCTATTTATTTGATAGCTAAAAGCGCGCATCTGTTGCGCGCAAAGGCCCCAAAATGCCAATAAAAAAGGCTTCCCGAAGGAAGCCTTTTTTGTGGACCGGGGCCGAGGGTGCCTCAGGGTACCTTAGACGCGCTTGCGGTATTCGCCGGTGCGCGTGTCGATTTCGATCTTGTCGCCTTGCGACACAAACAGCGGCACGGGCACTTCGAAGCCGGTGGCGATCTTGGCAGGCTTCATGACCTTGCCGGAGGTGTCGCCCTTGACTGCGGGTTCCGTCCAGGTGATTTCGCGCTCGACGCTGGTGGGCAGTTCGACCGAGATGGCCTTGCCGTCGTAGAACACCACTTCCACGGCCATGCCGTCTTCCAGGTAGTTCAGCGAGTCGCCCATGTTTTCGGCTTCGACTTCGTACTGGTTGTACTCGGTGTCCATGCAGACATACATGGGATCGGCGAAGTAGGAGTAGGTGCACTCCTTCTTGTCCAGGATCACGTTGTCGATCTTGTCGTCGGCCTTGAACACGACTTCGGTGCCGAAGTTGCCGATCAGGCTCTTGAGCTTCATGCGCACGGTGGCTGCACCGCGGCCGCCGCGGGCGTATTCGGTTTTCAGGACAACCATGGGGTCCTTGCCGTGCATGATCACGTTGCCGGCGCGGATTTCTTGAGCGATTTTCATAGCGAGTTGCTTGGGTTGGGGCCGCTCAACGCGCGGGCCGGTGGCTTTCTGTTGTCTCGCTGGGGAGGCAGAAGGCGCGCCGTGCCGATGCATGTTCCGCGGCGGGAATGCGCGAGGGCTGGGCACCGGTGTGCCGCACCTGATTTGCGCAAAGCCTCGGATTTTACCGTTTTTCGGCGACAAAGCCCAAAAGTTGCGCCACAAGGTTGTCCTGCGTCAGCAGGCGCGTGCGCGCAGCCCCAATGCAGTCTGTCCACTCGGCCAGGGTGTCATCGCCGGGCCACTGCAGGGGCGCGGTGTCCAGCCCGTTCCAGGTGGCGTGGAATTGCCGCAGCGATGCCGGGGCTTGCAGCCAGTCCAGAAACGCCCGCAGCTTGTCGTGGTGGGCGTTGTCGTGCTGGGGGTAGATCTGCCAGACCAGGGCCTGCCCGGCCCACAGCGCCCGCACCAGCGAATCCTCGCCACGCACAAAGTTCAGGTCGCAGGCCCACAGCATGTCGTCAAATGCCGTTTGGGTGCGTGCAGGAAGATATGAAATGTATAGCTGCCCGAGCTTGCCAGGTGCGCGCAGGGCAGCATTTGGATCATGAAGATGGGTGGCGCCAGCCGCACCAACCGCAGCCTGCACCGCCGCCGTGGGGCGGCCCGGGGTGACCAGCAGCTGCGTGGGTCGGGCCTGGCTGCGCTGCAGCAGCTCAGGCAGGGCGGCGGGCTCGTAGCAGAACAGCGACACCCAGCGCTGGCCTGGGCAGTCGCTGCCCTGGCCAAACGCGTCGGCGTGCGCCTGGCGCCAGGCGGTGCGGTCAAACGCCTGCCGCCGGGCCAGCAGGTCGTCTTCGCGCAACAGCCCGCCCGTGGCGGGTGTGAAGCCGGGGTAGAAGAACCAGCGTGTCCAGCCCGCAGCGGGGCCCGACAGGAGGGGCGACGGCAGCCGGTGGGTGCGCTCCACATAACTCTCTGCCGACAGGTATTCCAGATTGATCCAGACCGGTTTTTGGCCGTTTGCGCGCGACTGGCTTGCGCTATATGCTATGAATTCAGTAGCAATTTCGCAGCCGAACGCTTCCACCATCACATCGGGCGCTGGCTCGTGGGCGCCGGGCGGGGGCGATCCCCAGGCGCGCAGCTCAACGCCCGGGCAGCCTGCGGGCGCCATCCACGTGAGGGCTGAGGCGTCGTCCACCCACAGGCGCACGCGGTGGCCCAGACCGGCCAGTTGGGCCACCAGCCGCCAGCACACGCCGATGTCGCCAAAGTTGTCGATCACGCGGCAGAACACGTCCCACTGCAGCGCTGCGGGGGCGGAGGAGCCGGGGTTGACGGGGTTGACGGGCGTCTTGGCGGTCATGCCATGTCTCCCTGTTGTGGCGCGTCAGCGCGCAGATGTTCCACTAACAGCCGTGCCACGCTGGACAGGGATTCCTCGGAGCGCACGCACAGCACCAGTTGCCGATGTGCCCAAGGCTCGCTCAGCGTGATCACGCGGATGGGCTGTGAGCCTCTGTACAGGGCGGCGCTGCCACGCGGCATCACACCCACGCCCAGGCCGGCCGCGACCATCAGGCACAGCGCGTCGTAGCTGGTGACCTGCATGCGCAGGCGCAGCGGCAGTCCTGCCTCTGATGCTGCGCGGGTCAGCTGGTTGTTGATGGCACTGCCCGGGTGGGCGCCCACAAAATCGTAGGGCAGGGCGTCGGCCAGGTGGGCCGACTTGCGGCGTGCCAGCGCATGGCCCGTGGGCACCACCAGCACCAACTCGTCACGGCGGTATGGCAACTGCACCACGCGGTCGCCGTAGTGCCCCTGGTTGAGGATGCCTACATCGGCCGCGTTCTCGGCCACCGACTGGGCGATGGCTGTGCTGATCTGCTCTTGCAGCCGCACATCCACCTGCGGGTGCAGCGCCATGAAGCTCTGCAACTGCGCAGGCAGGAACTGCGTGATGGCCGAGATGTTGGCTACCACGCGCACATGGCCGCGCACGCCGGTTCCGTACTCGCGCATCTGGCTGGCGATGCCATCCAGGTCGTTCAGCACGCCACGCGCCAGGTTCAAAAGCGCGTAAGCGGCTGCTGTGGGCTCGGTGCCCTTGTTGCTGCGGGTGAAAAGCTCCACGCGCAGCGTGCCCTCCAGGTCCGCCAGGCGGCGGCTCACGGCCGAAGCCGCCAGGTGCTCGCGTGCGGCAGCAGCAGCAATGGTGTTTTCTTCCATGACGGCGACAAACAGGCGCAGGGAAATGGGATCGAGTTTCATGGGGCGCCGATGGTAGCAAGTTGCCATGCCGGTTTGCGATGGCGGCTTGTTGCATCAGCGTTTTGCAGGCGGGCGGACTGTGCGCATCATTCGCCACCCCCGCCGAGGTTTCATACCTTCAGGAGAAACGTACTTCCATGGATTC
>NZ_QAIH01000110.1:35701-52074 GCF_003060895.1 Acidovorax sp. HMWF029
TGAAATGGGCCAGCTCATTGCCGGGCCGTTTTGTGGCAAGACGCTGGGCGAGTTTGGCGCCGACGTGATCAAGATCGAGGCACCCGAGACCGGCGACCCGCTGCGCAACTGGCGCCTCATCAAGGAAGGTACTTCCGTCTGGTGGCAGGTGCAGTCGCGCAACAAGCGTTCGGTGGCGCTGGACCTGCGGCAAAAGGAGGCGCAAGACGTTGCGCGCCGCCTGATCACCGAGGCCGATGTGCTGGTTGAAAACTTCCGCCCCGGCACGCTCGAAGGCTGGGGCATGTCGCCTGAGCAGCTGCACGCGCTCAACCCCGGCCTGGTGATCCTGCGCATCTCGGGCTATGGCCAGACCGGGCCCTACCGCGACCTGCCGGGTTTTGGTGTGATTGGCGAGGCCATGGGCGGGCTGCGCCACCTGACGGCGGAGCCAGGCCGCGTGCCGGTGCGTGTGGGGGTGTCCATCGGCGACACGCTGGCGGCACTGCACGGCACCATCGGCGTACTCACTGCGCTGTACCACCGCAAGGTCAACGGCGGGCAGGGCCAGGTGATTGATGTGGCGTTGCACGAGGCGGTGTTCAATGTCATGGAAAGCCTGATCCCCGAATACAGCGCCTTTGGCGCGGTGCGCGAAGCCGCAGGCAGTGCGCTGCCGGGCATTGCGCCCAGCAATGCCTACCCGTGCCAGGATGGCTGGGTGCTGGTGGCGGGCAATGGCGACAGCATCTTCAAGCGGCTGATGGCGGCCATTGGCCGCCAAGACCTGGCCGAAGCCCCTGACCTGGGCAGCAATACCGGCCGCGTGGCGCGGGTGGACGAAATCGACGCTGCCATTGGCGCCTGGACGGCGGCCCGATCGGTGCAGCAGGTGATGGAGACCCTGGGCGCCGCCCGTGTGCCTGCGGGCAAGGTCTACACGGCCAAAGACATTGCCGAAGACCCGCACTACCGCGCCCGCAACATGCTTTTGACGCAGCAGACGCGCGATGGGTACAGCGTGGAAGTGCCTGGCATTGTGCCCAAGCTCTCTGCCACGCCGGGCACTATTCGCAGCAGCGCGCCTCATCTGGGCGACGACACGGATGCAGTGCTGGCTGAGGCAGGCCTCACGGCCGAGCAGATTGCGCTGCTGCGCAGCAAAGGGGTGATTCAATGAGCGCATCCAGCACCAGCACCAGCACCGTGTGGCTGGGCGCGGACCGCCGCATCCACATGCAGGAAGTCGGCCTGCGCGACGGCCTGCAGATGGAAAAGGCCTTTGTGCCCACAGACGACAAGATCGCGCTGTGCAATGCGCTGTCGGCAGCGGGGCTTTCCAAGATCGAAGTGACTTCGTTCACATCGCCCACCGCCATCCCTGCGCTGAAAGACGCCGAGATCGTGATGCGCGAGATCACGCGCCGCCCCGGCACGGTCTACACCGCGCTCGTGCCCAACCTGCGCGGGGCCGAGCGCGCCATCGAGTCGCGCACGGACGAGCTGAACCTCGTCATGTCGGTGAGTGCCACGCATAACCTGGCGAACCTGCGCATGACGCTGGAGCAGTCGTTCCAGGCGCTGGCCCAGGTGGTGGCTCTGGCGCAAGGCGCCAAGGTGGCGGTGAATGTGTCGTTGTCTTGCGTGTTCGGCTGCCCCATGGAAGGCGACGTACCCCAAGCCGATGTGTTCGCCTGGGTGCAGCGTTTTGTGGACCTGGGCGTGCGCGGCATCACGCTATGTGACACCACGGGCATGGCCTACCCCACGCAGGTGCACCAACTCACGTCGGCGGCCCGCGCGCGCTGGCTGGGCGTCGAGTTCACCCTGCATTTTCACAACACGCGCGGCATGGGGCTGGCCAATGTGCTGGCCGCCATCGGCGCGGGGGCAGACCGGTTTGACGCCTCGCTCGGCGGCCTGGGCGGCTGCCCGTATGCACCCGGCGCCAGTGGCAATGTGTGCAGCGAAGAGATCGTGCATGCGCTGGCGCTGATGGGCTATGACACGGGCGTGGACCTGGTGCAACTTGTGGCGGCGGCGCAGCAACTGCCTGCGTTGATCGGCCACGACATTCCGAGCCAGATCGTCAAGGCAGGTCCGCGCCTGGCGCTGCACCCGGTGCCAGCGGATTTCGAGGCGATCCGCGAAAGGGCCTTGTCCCGCTGAGTGCGGGCGAGCCTGCATTTACCCATGAATCCATAACACCAGGAGACAAAAGCCATGACATTGCAAGCCACGCTGTCCCGCCGCCTCTTTGCCGCCGCCCTGTTGTGCTCTGCCGCACTGTCGGCGAGTGCGCAGGACAAGTACCCCTCCAAGCCCATCACCGTGGTCGTGCCCCAGGCCGCGGGCGGTGCCAACGACGCCATTGCGCGCGTGGTGGCGCAAAAGCTCGGCGAGCAATTGGGCCAAAGCGTGATTGTGGAAAACCGCCCTGGTGCAGGCGGCACCCTGGCCACGGGAACCACGGCCCGTGCGCGCAACGATGGCTACACGCTGCTGCTCACAGCAGACAGCGCCCATGTGATCGGCCCTGCGCTGTACAAGAACCCCGGCTTTGATCCGGTCAAGGACTTTGCACCCGTGGCGCCCGTGGCCACGGCGGGCTATGTGCTGGTGGCGCACCCGTCCTTCCCCGCCAACACAGTGGCCGATCTGGTCGCATTGGCCAAAGCCAGCCCCGGCAAGTATTCGATTGCCTCAGCGGGCAACGGCACGCTGAACCATCTGATTGGCGAAATGCTGCAAAAGGCCGCAGGCATCCAGCTGCAGCACATCCCCTATAAGGGCTCGGCGGCTGCAGCCACCGACGTGGTGGGCGGGCAGGTGCCGCTGTCGGTGCAAAGCCTTCCGTCAGCGATTGCGTTCATCAAGGCGGGCAAGCTCAAGGTGCTGGGCGTGGTCAACGAAAAGCGCGTGGCGGCCTTGCCGGACGCCCCCACCATTGGCGAGACGATCAAGGGCTTTGGCCAGGCGCCCTGGTATGCGCTGTTTGCCCCTGCGGGCACACCCGCGCCCATCGTGGCGCAGTTGCAGGCCGAAGTGGCGCGTGCGCTGGAGCACAAGGATGTGGTCGAGAAACTCGCCACCGTGGGCTGCGAGCCCTTCAAGGGCACGGCGGCGCAGCTGGCAGCGCTGGTGCAGTCCGACCTGCCCAAGTGGAGCCGCGTGGTCAAAGAGACGGGCGCCACGGTCGATTGACCGTGTTTTTTCTTGGCTCCCAACGGTCCCACGCTTTTCAGATTTTTGACAACAACGACAACGGAGACATCGCTTTCATGAAAACCACCCGCAAACAGTTCACCACCCTGGCTATCGCTGCACTGGCCACCGGCTTTATCGGCCACGCCGCAGCGCAGGGCGCCTACCCGTCCAAAACCGTGACCCTGGTGGTGCCCACCGCCGCAGGCGGCACCACAGACCTGTCGGCCCGCATGCTCGCGCAGGCCCTGGCGCCAGTGCTGGGCCAGTCGGTCATCGCAGACAACAAGGGCGGGGGCAATGGCAACATTGCTGCCAGCGCCGTCAAGCGGGCCGAGGCCGATGGCTACACGCTGCTGATGCAGTACTCGGGCTACCACGTCATCTCGCCCCACATCACCAAGCAAAAGCAGTGGGAGCAGAGCGACTTCCAGCCCGTGGCCAATGTCATCTCGGCCCCGCAGATCATCGTGGTGCGAGCCGACCTGCCGGTAAAAACGCTGCCCGAGCTGATCGCATACGCAAAGGCCAACCCCGGCAAGCTCAACTACGCCTCGTCGGGCAACGGCTCGCTGCAGCACGTGACCGGTGCCATGCTGGAGCAGCAGGGTGGCATCAAGATGGTCCACGTGCCCTACAAGGGCACAGGCCCCGCGCTGCAGGACCTGCTGGGCGGCCAGGTGGACCTGACCTTTGGCACCGCGCCACCTTTCATGCCCCACATCGCCAGCGGAAAGCTGCGCGTGCTGGCCGTGACGGGCAAACAGCGCCTGCCCAGCCTGCCCGACGTGCCCACCACGGCCGAGGCGGGCTACCCCAAGGTCGATGCCACCTCGTGGTTTGCCGTGTTTGCCCCGGCTGCCGTGCCCAAGGCGGTGGTGGACAAACTCACTGCCCACATCCGCACCGTGGTGCAGGGCGCGGCCTTTCAGCAAAAGGCGCAGGAGCAGGGCGCCACGGCCGACTACCAGACCCCGGCGCAGCTGGGTGACAAGGTGAAGGCGGATTTGGCCAACTGGGCACAGGTGGTGAAAACGTCCAAGATTGAGGCGGAGTGACCTGGAGGCTTCAGGAAATTGGATTAAAAAGCCTGCTTCCGCGCGCTGGATAATCGTTAGCAGCTATTTATTTCATAGTGAATGGACCCTGGCGTGCGCAAGGCCACAATACGCGCCATGTCCCATTCCGAAGAACTCCTGGCCCAAGTGGCTGCGCTGCCCGCGCTGCCGGGCGTGTACCGCTATTTCGACGCGCAGGATGCGCTGCTGTATGTGGGCAAGGCGCTGAACCTCAAGCGCCGGGTGTCCAGCTACTTTCAGAAGAACCATGGCGGAACGCGCATCGGCCACATGGTCAGCAAGATCGTGCGCATGGAGACCACGGTAGTGCGCTCCGAGGCCGAGGCGCTGCTGCTGGAAAACAACCTCATCAAGACGCTGAACCCCAAGTTCAACATCTTGTTTCGCGACGACAAGAGCTACCCCTACCTCAAGATCACCGGCACTCAGGGCGCCCACACGCGGGGCGATGCGCCGGGGCAGGTGTTTCCGCGCATGGCTTACTACCGGGGCGCGGTGGATAAAAAACACCGCTACTTCGGCCCGTACCCCAGCGCCTGGGCGGTGAAGGAAACCATCCAGCTGCTGCAAAAGGTGTTCCGGCTGCGCACCTGCGAAGACACGGTGTTTGCCAACCGCACGCGGCCCTGCCTGCTGTTCCAGATCAAGCGCTGCACCGGCCCCTGCGTGGACCTGATCTCGCCCGAGGCCTATGCCGCCGACGTGCAGCATGCCGAGGCGCTGCTGCGCGGCGAAACGCAGGAGCTGCTGCAGGCGCTGGAGGTGCGCATGATGGCGCATTCGGACAAGCTGGAATTTGAGCAGGCCGCCGAAGTGCGCAACCAGATCCAGGCGCTGTCTCGGGTGCTGCACCAGCAGTCCATCGAGACAGTGGATGACAAGGATGTGGACATCCTGGCCGTGCGCGTGCAAGGCGGCCGCGCCTGCGTGAACCTTGCCATGGTGCGCGGGGGGCGGCACCTGGGGGACAGGCCCTACTTCCCGGTGCATGTGGAAGACGCTGCAGCGGTGTATGCGCAAGAGGAGGACGAGGGCATAGACGCTGTAGAGGTCATTGAAGGGGAAAACGCCGCGCCTGTGCAGCCTGCCCGGCCCGTGGAGGTGCTGGTGCTTGAAGCCTTCATCGCCCAGCACTACATCGGCGTGCCTGTGCCCCCGCTGCTGGTGACCAGCGTGCCGGTGGACAAAGCCCTGCTCGACGCACTGACCGAACAAAGTGGCCTTCGCGTGCATGCCATCCACCAGCCGCGCGAGCAGCGCCGTGCCTGGCTGGACATGGCGCAAAAGAACGCCGACCTGCAGCTGGCGCGCCTGCTGGCCGAGGAGGGCTCGCAACAGGCCCGCACGCGGGCGCTGGCCGAAGCGCTCGATCTGCCGCCTGAAGACCTGGACCAACTCACCATCGAGTGTTTCGACATCTCGCACACCGCGGGCGAGTCCACGCAGGCATCGTGTGTGGTGTTCCACCACCACAAGATGCAGAGCAGCGAGTACCGCCGTTACAAGATCGAAGGCATTACGGGCGGCGACGACTATGCCGCCATGCGCCAGGTGCTCACGCGCCGCTACAGCAAGGTGGTGGAGGCGCAGCGCGAGGAGGGCGGTATCGACTACGCCAAGTCGCCCGAGGCGCAAGCTGCCGCCCGGCCCAAGGGCCAGGCGTGTTTGCCCGACCTGGTGCTCATTGACGGCGGCAAGGGCCAGGTGGGCGTGGCACGCGAGGTGTTCACTGCGCTGGGGCTGGACCTGACCCGCATCGTGGGCGTGGAAAAAGGCGAAGGCCGCAAGGTGGGGCTGGAGGAGCTGGTGTTTGCCGACGGGCGGGAGAAGGTCTACCTGGGCAAGGACTCGGCTGCGCTCATGCTGGTGGCGCAGATCCGCGACGAGGCCCACCGCTTTGCCATCACCGGCATGCGGGCTGCGCGCGCCAAGGTGCGTGTGGGGGGCGGGCAGCTCGAAGAAATCGCAGGGGTGGGCCCCAAAAAGCGTGCGCGTTTGCTGCAGCGGTTTGGCGGGGTGCGTGGAGTGGCGTCCGCGAGTGTGGAAGATTTGGCCACCGTGGATGGGATCTCGCGCGAGCTGGCAGAAGAAATTTACAAGGCCCTTAGATAAGCCCCTCTGCAGTTCTGAGGTTGCGCCGTGACACAATCGCCGCCATGTTCTGGACTATCCCCACCTTGATGACCTGGACGCGCATCGTCGCGATACCTTTGATCGTGGGGGTGTTCTATGCACCGCTCGAACCGGCCACGCGCAACCTGATTGCCACCGTGATGTTTGTGGTGTTCGCCGCCACGGACTGGCTGGACGGCTACCTGGCCCGCAAGCTCAACCAGACCTCATCCTTCGGCGCCTTCCTGGACCCAGTGGCCGATAAGTTTTTGGTGTGTGCATCGCTGCTGGTGCTGGTGCACCTGCAGCGCGCCGATGTGTTTGTGGCCCTCATCATCATTGGCCGCGAGATCGCGATCTCGGCCCTGCGCGAGTGGATGGCGCAGATCGGTGCGAGCAAGAGCGTGGCTGTTCACATGATCGGCAAAGTAAAGACCACGGTGCAGATGCTGGCCATCCCTTTCCTGCTGTACGACGGGCGCCTGTTTGGCTTGATCGACACGGGCGTGTGGGGCACCTGGCTCATCTGGGCATCGGCCGTGCTCACGGTCTGGTCCATGGTGTATTACCTGCAGAAGGCGCTCCCCGAAATCCGGGCTCGCGTCAAGTAATTCCAAAGCTTATCGGCTGCCTGCGCGCGTTGCGTGAGAGTTGGCTGCTATATTTTCAGGAGCATTCACGTGGCAAAACATCGCATTGCCGTAGTGGCGGGTGACGGCATTGGCAAAGAGGTCATGCCAGAGGGCTTGCGCGTGCTCGACGTGGCCGCGCGCAAGTTCAGCATCGACCTGCAGTTCGACCATTTCGACTTTTCGAGCTGGGACTACTACGAGAAGCACGGCAAGATGCTGCCCGACAACTGGAAGGAGCAGATCGGCGGTCATGAAGCTATCTACTTCGGCGCAGTTGGCTGGCCCGAGAAGATTGCCGACCATGTCTCGCTCTGGGGTTCGTTGCTGCTGTTCCGCCGCGAGTTCGACCAGTACATCAACCTCCGTCCCGCGCGCCTCATGCCTGGCGTTGTCGCGCCCGTGGTGCGCCGCGATGGCAGCCCGCGTCTGCCCGGCGAGATCGACATGCTGATCGTGCGCGAGAATACCGAGGGCGAATACTCCAGCATCGGCGGCCGCATGTACGAAGGCACGCCGCGCGAGATCGTGATGCAGGAGACGGTGATGTCCCGCCACGGCGTGGACCGTGTGCTGAAGTTCGCCTTTGACCTGGCCCAGTCGCGGCCCAAGAAGCACCTGACCAGCGCCACCAAGTCCAACGGCATCGCCATCACCATGCCTTACTGGGACGAGCGCGTGGCCGAGATGGCCAAGTCGTATCCGGATGTGAAGGTGGACAAGTTCCACATCGACATCCTCACAGCCCACTTCGTGCAGCGACCAGACTTCTTTGACGTGGTGGTGGCCAGCAATCTGTTCGGCGACATCCTCTCGGACCTGGGTCCGGCCTGCACCGGCACCATCGGCATTGCGCCCAGTGCCAACCTCAACCCCACGCGCACCATGCCATCGCTGTTCGAGCCCGTGCATGGCTCGGCCCCCGACATTGCGGGGCAGGGCGTTGCTAATCCGATTGGCCAGATCTGGTGTGGAGCGATGATGCTTGATTTCTTGGGTTACCGTGCCGCGCATGATGCGGTGCTTGCCGCGATCGAGGCGGTGCTGGACCCCCAAAGTGGCGGACCGCGCACCCCTGATCTGGGCGGCAAGTCCCGCACGCAGGACGTAGGCAAGGCCATTGCTGAGGCGCTGTCAGCCGTTTGAGTGGTGCCGCAATTGGGGTGTCAATACGGGATGCTGCCCATACGGCATGTTTGAGACAAAACGGCCCTGCAAGCCCTGTCGTTGCGCGAAATACGACTAGAATTCACCGCAACGCTGCGTCAAATCAGCGTGCTGTATTGACACTCTGAAACTCGATGGCTTTAATCTGATGCAGCAGCCACTGCTGTGTATGCCAGTCATTCCCCCGCCTGTTCCCCATCAGCCCTTGGCTGTGTCGTCAGACGTGTGAAGACCAGATATCCGCGAGACATTCCATCAACTCTTTTCCGAGAGGCTTCTTGTGAACAAAACCGAACTGATCGAGCACATCGCTACCAACGCCGACATCTCCAAGGCCGCTGCTGCGCGTGCTCTGGAATCCACGATCGAGGCTGTCAAGAAGACTCTCAAGAAGGGCGGCACGGTTTCGCTCGTCGGTTTTGGTACCTTTGCGGTGGGCAAGCGCGCTGCCCGCACGGGTCGCAATCCCCGTACTGGCGCTACGATTAAAATCAAAGCTGCTAAAGTTCCAAAGTTCCGTCCTGGCAAGGCATTGAAAGACGCCTTGAACTGAGGATCAAGTTTAGGTGGGGTCCTTAGCTCAGTTGGTAGAGCGGCTCCTTTACACGGAGTAGGTCGGCGGTTCGAGACCGTCAGGACCCACCATCACCGAACAAAGGCGAACGCAAGTTCGCCTTTTGTTTTTTGCCTCTGAAAGATCGACCATGTTTGAATCCATCCGCAAGCACTCCAGGATCGTGATGATCTTCTTGTTCTTGCTGATCATTCCTTCGTTTGTGCTGGTAGGTATTGACAGCAACTACTTCTCTGAGAAGAGCCCTGTGGTGGCGCGTGTCGATGGAGATAACATCAAGCAGACAGACTGGGACAATGCCCATCGCGTGGAGACAGATCGTATTCGCGCGCAGTCTCCTACGGTCGATCCCAAGTTGCTGGATTCGCCCAGCGCACGCTATGCGACGCTCGAGCGCCTTGTGCGTGATCGCGTGCTGGCTGCTGCCGCGCAAAAAATGCACCTGGTCACCAGCGATGCACGCCTGGCACGCAGCCTGCAAGAGATCCCTGCGATCGCCGGGCTCAAGCGCGCTGATGGAACCCTCGATGCCGAAGCCTACCGCGCCCTGGTGGCGGGCCAGGGCCTCACGCCTGCAGGTTTCGAGGCCAATGTGCGCCGCGACATCTCCATCAACCAGGTCATGGGGGGGGTGATGGGCTCGGCTTTTGGTTCAGATGCACAGGTCAAGCTGGCCCTGAACGCCTTGTACGAGCGGCGCGACATCCAGGTGGCGCGTTTCAATGCATCCGATTTTGCGAGCAAGGTCACGCCTACGGATGCGGACCTCGAAGCCTATTACAAAGCCCATCCCGCTCAGTTCCAGCAACTGGAGCAGGCGGCTGTGGAGTACGTGGTGCTGGACCTCGACAGCGTGCGCGCCACCATCTCCCTGAGCGAAGACGACCTGCGCACCTACTACAAGGAAAACGTGGCGCGGATGACGGCCAAGGAAGAGCGCCGTGCAAGCCATATCCTCGTCAATGCAGCCAAGGATGCACCGGCTGCTGACCGCGAGAAGGCCAAGGCCCGGGCCGTCGAGCTGCTCGCCCAGGTGCGCAAGGCGCCGGCGAGTTTTGCGGACGTGGCAAAAAAATCCTCCGACGACAAGGGCTCGGCCGTGGTCGGTGGGGACCTCAACTTCTTCGCCCGTGGCGCCATGGTCAAGCCTTTCGAAGATGCGGCCTTTGCACTGAAGAAGGGCGAGATCAGCGATGTGGTGGAGAGCGATTTCGGCTTCCACATCATCCAGTTGACCGACATCAAGACGCCCCGCCAGCCCTCGTTCGAGGAACTGCGTCCGTCGATGGAAGCCGAACTCAAGCAGCAGCAGGCCCAGCGCAAGTTCGCTGAAGTGGCCGAGTCCTTCACCAACGGTGTGTACGAGCAGGCGGACAGCCTGCAGCCGGTGGCCGACAAGCTCAAGCTCAAGGTGCAGACGGCCACGGGGGTCACTCGCACCCCTGCGCCGGGTGCCAAGGGCCCCCTGGCCAATGCCAAGTTCCTGGAGGCACTGTTTGTATCGGACTCCGTGCAGAACAAGCGCAACACCGAGGCCATCGAAGTGGGCCCCAGCCAGATGGCTGCAGGCCGCGTGACGACCTACACCCCGGCACGCACCTTGCCGCTGGATGAAGTGCGAGCCCGCGTGCGCACCCTCTATGTGGCGGAGAAGTCGGCCGAACTGGCGCGCAAGGAAGGCGAGGCCAAGCTGGCCGCCTGGAAGGCAGCACCGGCCTCGGCCACGGGCCTGTCTGCCGCCACGGAAGTATCGCGTGAACAGCCCCAGAACCAGCCTCGCCCGGTGATTGACGCCGCCTTGCGTACACCTGCCGATGCCCTTCCCGGCTGGACTGGCGTGGATCTGGGAGCCGCTGGTTACGTGGTGGTCAAGGTCAATCGCGTGGTGCCCCGCCAGGCGCCTGATGCGCAGCGTGCCCAGCAAGAGCGCCAGCAGTACGAGCAGTGGCTGACGACCGCAGAAGGCATGGCCTACTACGAATTGCTCAAGCAGCGTTTCAAGGTGCAGATCAAGGCCCCGCGTCCAGACGCTGCGGCCCAGGTCACTGCAGAAAATTAAGTAACTTAGTCTTGGGGTGTAAAAACCCAGGCTATAATACAAAGCTACGGTGGCTGTAGCTCAGTTGGTAGAGTCCAGGATTGTGATTCCTGTTGTCGTGGGTTCGAGCCCCATCAGCCACCCCAAAATGCAAAGCACTGCAACGGAAACGTTGCAGTGCTTTTTGCTTTCTTAAGTGGTTTTTAGGCCTCGACTCCGGGTATTGTGACCTGCCACTCCCACTTAGTTGCTGCAGTGGCCGTGTTACAAGAAGACTGCAGCGCATACTGCTTGTTTAACTGCTTTGGGAGTTTCAGATGAATCTTGTAGTCCGCGATGCATCGCCCAGTGAGAAGCGTGGCAATGCTATGTCTGCTGCCCTCGCCAAAGAGCAATTGGAATACGCCATCAAGATCGTGAAAGAAGTGCTGCCACAGAGTGCGGGAGATTCAGCCTTGATTGGCGCTGTTGTGCAGGCCATTGCGATGAACTACGCCGCCGTGCCGCAACCCAACCGCTAGGGATGTCCTTACATGGACGTCTCCAGAGGAGCAAGATTCGGCGGCGTAAAGGTCTGAAGGGTTGCAGTCTTACATTCGGCCTGTCGGCGCAGGGTGATCGTCCTGCTGGTCCTGATGGCATTCGCGGGTGAGGCTCCTGTCTGCATATTGGGCTTGATGCCCTGTATCCCTATCGGATTACCCCCACACCGGTTTGACCTGTTGACCCATCACACAAGCTTCTTGCGGGCTCTCCTTCAAAACGGTTTCTTGGCGTTTGGTGTTCTCAGTTCATCGTAGTGGTCTCAGGCTGCGGCGAGGTCGACCGGATTCCATTTCACCTGGTCAAAGGCTTTGCCTTTGACCAGGACTGCCCAGACTATTCGGGCCAGCTTGTTGGCCAGCGCCGCGACCACTACGCTGTAGGGGCGGCGCAGTAGTAGCCGCTCGATCCAGCCGCTTCGCTGACTTCTGGCAATGACGGCGCGAGCGCCGTGCATCAACATGGTCCTCACATAAGGGTCACCGCGTTTGGAAATCCCCAACTGCCAGGTCTTGCCGCCGGTGCCAGTCTGTCGGGGCGTAAGCCCCAACCATGCAGCGAACTGTCTACCTGAATCGAAGCTGGACAGGTCGGTGGCGGTACAGGCCCTGCCCATCCGCGTGCTTCTCGCCTGTGGCAGAGCCTGCAGGCTTGACGTTCTTCACAAAGGTGTCTGTAAGTGCCATGCGTGCCCCTGTTGTTGGTATCTGCTGAGTTGGTATGCAGAGATACCGGCAGAAGTACCAATTTTTTGTTGGTATGTCATGGTACGCAGTGAAATGGCCTGAGACAACAAAAAAACCCGCGATGCTAGGAAACATGCGGGTTCTGAGAGGTTTTGAGACTGTCTGAAATGCTGCTTTGGCCTGCCCGGAGGGACTCGAACCCCCGACCTATAGCTTAGAAGGCTATTGCTCTATCCAGTTGAGCTACGGGCAGAAAGGCTTTCGGCGGTGACGCCTACTGGCTGGGCGGAATATCCGCCACTGCGGTGGTGCAGAGGCTGGATCATACCCGCCATGGCGGCTCCCTCCTGCAAGAAACCCTCTGATTCTGCAGCGCAGAGGTAGATGAGGGAATACCGAGGCCGCGCGAGTGTTCACGAGGCGCTTTTCACTCCAGCACACCTCCGTACGCCGCACAGCGTTTCCCTTGTCCACGCCATCGTCGCAGCGTTTGGCTTTGCATTGGCGCTGGGTTTTCTGGCAACCCCCCTGCGTCTGCCGACTCTGGTGACATTTCTCTTGTGGTTGCGGAGCAGAACCGCGAGCTGGTGGAGTCGCTGCGGTTTAAGGCACTGCGGCTGCGTTTGGCGGTGTGGTGAATTCAGATGGGTTGATTCGGGCGCACATCGCCCCTGCAGTCATGCATGGTGATTGACATGCCCGACGCTCTCAATGCGGGACAGACCATTGCCACGCCGACCACGCCGACCACGCCGACCACGCCGACCACGCCGACCACGCTGAAGCCGGCTGTCCAGATGTTGGTGCGCAGCCATTGCGAGGATGAGGCGCGCAGGCGGGTGAAGGTGTGCGATGGCGCCGTGGTGTTTTTAGCCGAGGATGCACTCGCCCGGCTGACGCCGCACCGTGCGCTGGAGCGGTCTTAGGCGCGCCGGGTGCTCTCCACTGGCCTTGCGCCTTTGCATGGGCCCGTGAAATTCAAGTAAAAAAAGTGCTTTGCGCGCGACCATAAAGGAATTTTTGCTATGTATTTGATAGCTGCTCCGTGTTGTCGCCTGTTTCCGGGGTAGCCGAGCACGCCTGCGCCTGTTCTGAAGAGGTTCGCACACTGTTGGCAGCTTTGCCGAAAGCAGGCTGGCCGTGTCAGCCATCAAAAAAATCCTTCGCAGCCAAGGGCCGCCTGCAGGTTCCGGTCGCCGTAGGCCCTCTCAACACAGGCGGTTTGCTCTGCTGCCACAGTGATAGATGGCGCCAGGCCCCTTGGTCGGGGCGCGGTATCTAACTTACTCGGTTTCTTCAAATACCAAGGCGGGTGTTGCCATGACACGGGCCATCTGGCCCAGGTCTTCGATCATCCGGTTGGCAAAGTAGCTGTTCTGGGTGTCTGGCTCCAGTGCGGCCACGGCCAGGTTGGCGCGGGGCTGGTTCAGCGGGACGTAGAAGCTGCCCGCTGGGGCATCCACGGCGCTGCGCACGGTGGATACCTGGACACGCACGATGCCGGTGCCACCAGCAATGGTGCCAATCACGTCCTGGCGGTCCCCGGTTTCACGCGCGGTTTCCCTGTAGGTTTCGGCCAGCATGGCGCCGGGTTCGGCCACGCGCATCACCTGCAGGCCCAGCAGCCGCAGGCGCTCAACCGCTGCTGTGGAGCCTGCTGCCAGCCAGTACCCGCAGGGGCGCGCGCGCGACTTGGTGGCGCGCAGGGTAAGCGACGAGTTCCAGTCCACGCGGATGCTGCGGTCTGCACCGGTGTCCGGGTCGAGGAAGTCCAGGTCCCGCTGGGTGGGTGTGGCTGCAGCCTCGACCACCACCTGATCGCGGCAGGCCTGGGCGCTCACGTCCCGGGCGACAAAAGAGCGCACCTGTTCGAGGTTGGCGGCCCGCTCGGCCGTGCTGCGCAGGGCGCTGGAGATGGCGGTGACCTGCGAATGCACACGGCGCTGGATGTGCATGCGGCCAATGCCCACGCCGCGTGTTTCGATGAGCAGGCTGACGGTGTTTTTGAGACCATGGACGTTACGCCCCGTGTCGGGCTGCGTGCCGCCCATGGAGATGCGCTTGTCCTCGAGGTTGGTCGAGGTGGTGTAGTACCAGTCGCTGGTGATGCCCTGGGCCTTGAGCGCGGCCACCATGGGCTGGTGGTACCACTCTTGCGAGGCCTTGGTCAGAAACTCGGGGTAATTGGCCGTGGTGGTGTATTGCAGCAGGGCGTCGTAGCGCTGGACGGCGTTGAACTTCTGCAGGTATCGGCCCACCACGGTGTATTCGTGGGCATCTACCACCAGGATGGGACGGTAGTCATTGATGACCCGGGCCAGTGCGCGGGCCTCGGGGGTGTTGAGCAGCAGGTGGTCGCGGTTCATGTCCGTGCCGTTGGCCGTGACGCGGGTGCCCACCTCGGCGCCATCGGGGTTGGCGCGGGGCACCACCACCACATTGATGCGGTCCAGCAGGGGCTCCAGCAGCCCCTGGGCCAGTTCACTGCTGATGACCAGCAAGGCTTCGCTGCCTGCGGGCTCGTCACCATGCTGCTGGCCGATCAGCACCACGGTGGGGCGGCCGCTGTTGTCCAGGCTGGCTGGGTCTGTGCCTGCTGCACGGGTGAGCAGCAGCCCCAGGATGGGCTCACCGCGCTGCGAGATGCCGATGTTGAGCAGCTTGCTGCGGGTGGCGCCACGGGGGACTGCATCCGACAAGGACCGCAGCCATTGGCCCAGCTCGGCATTGGTGGTGAAGGCCCGGCGATCCTGCCCCAACCCCGGAGTGTTGTAGGAAATTGGCGGGTTGGGGAAACGTGCGGCCACGGCAGCGCTGTAAGGCGGTGCCATGGGGCCTTCGTTCTGCACCACCAGTGGCGCAGTCGGGGGCAGGGGGGTGGACACCACGGCTGCGCGCTGTGGCGGCTGCTGCGGTGGCAGTTGCTGCTGGCCCAGCGGCGCAGGCACCACCGTACCCTGTTGCGCGCGCGGCAGCGGGGCTGGCGCGGTGGGCCGCTGGGCGGCCGGTGTGGTGGGCCAAGGGGGCAGCGGTGTGCTGCCACAGGCCGTCAGCAGCAGGGCAGCGAGGGTGGCTGAGGTTGCCCAGCGCATGGCCCGCAAAGAAGCCGTGACGGGGCGGGCGGTGTCTGTCCTTGCGTGGGGCGTGCGGCGAAGAGATGGGTGCATGGTCATGGGTGTTCTGCCAGTGGATGCCTCGCTGGGGGCGTCTGTGCCGTGGATGTTACCTGCGCAGTTGTGCCCGGTTCTATCGGCGTACATCCCGTTGCAATGCGCGGGTTGACACAGCGATGGGCCTGCGCTTCAGGCCGAATGGTCTTGTGGCGATGGCTACGGTGGTGACTGTGGTGTCGCGGGCGGCATCTTGAGACGCAGCAGCGCACGCACAAACCCGTGGTCGGACCGGGTGCGGTCGCGACCTTCGTGCAGGTGGTCGTTGAAGTAGTCCACCCGGCGCACGTCGCCCACGCTGTTGCGCCCGGAGGCCATGAACTCTTCGCTCACCAGGATCTGGTCGAGCACGGAGGGGGAGCCCTGGTGGATGTGCGAATACGCCACGTCTTTTTTCAGCGCGGCTTCGCCCTGGAGGTCGTAGGCGTTGAACAGGGCGACATCCCTGGCCGACCGGTCGTAGGCGATCTCGGTGGTGGCGCAGATGAGTTGCGTGGTCACGCTGTCGGGCGTGTCGTTGAAGTCGCCCAGCACCACCAGCGGAATGCTGGTGCGGTGTAGCAGGTCGATGATCAGGCAGCGCAGTGCCATGGCTTCGGCGCCCCGCATGACCAGCGAGCGCAGCGAGGCCAGCGCCACCACCTTGTGGTCGTCGCGGTCCACGATGGGGTTGCCCTGTGCATCCTGCAGGAACTTGGGGCGTTTGGATTTGAGGTGTGCGGTCAGCACATTGAGGGTCTGACCATGTTTCATGCGCAGCGTGGCGACCAGGGGCGGGCGCTCGAAGCGGGTGTGCGGCCCCAGGCCGGGCACCTCCACCTGGAAGCCCGGGGGAAAGTCGGGAAATGACTGCAGGGCCTCCACCTTGAGCCGCGTGGCAATGCCCACGCGGGGTGTGCCTTGCGCACCATGGCGCTCGGCGTCGTTCTCGGCACCTGGGACGGCCACAAAGTCGTAGCGCAGGCCGCTGCGGCCCAGGGCGCCCTTGAAGGCGGCTTCGTCCCAGACCTCCTGCACCGCCAGCACATCGGCGTTGAGCATGCGCAGTCGCTCCCCCAGCCAGGTGAGCTTGCGCTCGAACTCTGCGGCGCTGTAAGGGTCCTGGTTTTCGTAGAACATGCGCCCGGGGTTGGCCAGGTTCAACACATTGCAGGTGGCCACCATCAGGGTGGCCACCTGCAATGTGTTGAAC
>NZ_QAIH01000010.1 GCF_003060895.1 Acidovorax sp. HMWF029
GGCCTTTCCCGCCCCCACCCCCGCGCAGTCGTGCGACTACATGGCCGCCAAGCTCAGCTTCCATGCCGATGCCTGGGATGTGGCCGAAGACCTGCGCAACGGCATCGACGCCATCGTGGTGATCGACACCCGCTCGCCCGCCCACTACGAACAAGGCCATGTGCCCGGCGCGGTGAGTTTTCCCCACCGCACCATGGACGCCGACAGCACGGCCCACCTGGATCGCAGCAAGGTCTATGTGACCTATTGCGACGGCATCGGCTGCAACGGCTCGACCAAGGGCGCGTACAAGCTCGCGCGCCTGGGCTTCACGGTCAAGGAGATGCTGGGCGGCCTGGATTTCTGGATCCGCGACGGCCAGCCCGTAGCCACCGGGCCCGAGCGCGGGACCATGCCCGCCGCCCGTCCCTCTGTTGAATGCGCATGCTGACCCCACCCGTGCGCCGCCTGCCCCCGGCGGATTGGGTCTTGCGGCCCGCACTGGCCGCCGATGCCGGGGAGCTGGCCCGCCTGTGCGCGGCGCATGCTGCCTACGAGCAGATTCCCTATGGCGCCGACGGCCACGCCGAGCGGCTGGCGCAGGCGCTTGAAGCCGGGCGGCTGAATGCCTGGCTGGTGTACCTGCACGGGCAGGCGGTGGGCTACGCCAGTGCCACGCTGGACTACGCCACCCTGACAGCACGGCCCTTCTTGCACCTGGACTGCCTGTACCTCGACCCGGCGGCGCGCGGCCTGGGGCTGGGCCCCGCGTTGCTGGATGCCGCCGTGTGCCGGGCGCGCGCCCTGGGCTGTGAGCACCTGCAATGGCAAACCCCCTTGTGGAACGACGGCGCGATCCGCTTTTATGACCGGCTGGGCGCCACGCGGCTGGCCAAGCAGCGTTACACCCTCGCCTGTGCCGAATGGGCCGAAACCCCTTTTGGACTTCGCTGCTGACCGGGTTTCTACAATCGGGGGATGAAAACGCTTGCCTACACGCGCGCCGCGCAACTGCCCGACATCCTCGCCCAACGCATCGTCATCCTCGACGGTGCCATGGGCACCATGATCCAGCGCTTCAAGCTGGGCGAGGCGCAGTACCGGGGCGAGGGTTACACGGGCCCCGGTGGTGCGGGCGACCGCTTCAAGGATTTTGCCTACGACGTGAAGGGCAACAACGAGCTTCTTTCGCTCACCCGGCCCGACGTGATCAGCGACATCCACGAGCGCTACCTTGCCGCCGGTGCCGACCTCATCGAGACCAACACTTTCGGCGCAACCACTGTGGCGCAGGAGGACTACCACATGGCCGACCTGGCGCGCGAGATGAACCTGCGCTCGGCCCAGCTCGCCCGCGCCGCCTGCGACAAATACAGCACGCCCGACAAGCCCCGCTTCGTCGCCGGTGCCCTGGGCCCCACGCCCAAGACGGCCAGCATCAGCCCCGACGTGAACGACCCCGGCGCGCGCAACATCGACTTCGAGCAGCTGCGCGCCGCGTACTATGAGCAGACCGAGGCGCTGGTCGAGGGCGGCAGCGACGTGCTGCTGGTCGAAACCATCTTCGACACCCTCAACGCCAAGGCCGCGCTGTTCGCGATTGACGAATTTTTCGAAAAGAGCGGCGAGCGCTTGCCCCTCATCATCAGCGGCACCGTCACCGATGCCTCGGGCCGCATCCTCTCGGGCCAGACTGTGACCGCCTTCTGGCACAGCGTGCGCCACTCGCGTCCGCTCGCCATCGGCCTGAACTGCGCCTTGGGTGCCACGCTGATGCGCCCCTACATCCAGGAGCTGAACCGCGTGGCCGAGGACACCTTTATCAGCTGCTACCCCAACGCCGGCCTGCCCAACCCCATGAGCGACACCGGCTTTGACGAAACGCCCGAGATCACCAGCCGCCTGGTGCACGAGTTCGCGGCCGAGGGGTTGGTGAACATTCTGGGCGGCTGCTGCGGCACCACGCCGGACCACATTGGCGCGATTGCCAAGGCGGTCGAGTCCGTGCCCACCCGCAAGATGTTTTACCCCGCAGAAGCCTGAAAATCTGAGGAAAATTGGCCGTCTCCGCTCGACCAGTATGCGTTTATAGCTATTAAATGTATAGCATTTAATGCGAAGCCGCTCTGCGGCAGCGCATTGCCGAGTGCCGCAACCTGCGGCACCCTTGCCCTTTTCTGTTGAATCACTCGCCACCTTCGGCCTGCCCCATGCCCGCCATCGCCACCTTGCCCGAAGCCCATGCTGCCGCATCTGACGCTGCGGTTGCCGCCGAGAAAACCGCCGCCCACGCCGCGCTCAAGCTCGAAAAGCGCCTGGTGCGCCAGGTGGCCCAGGCCATCGGCGACTTCGGCCTTATCGAGGACGGCGACAAGGTGATGGTGTGCGTGTCGGGCGGCAAAGACAGCTACGCCATGCTCGACGTGCTGCGCATGCTGCAGCAGCGCAACGGCAACCGCTTCGAGCTGATCGCCGTCAACCTGGATCAGAAGCAGCCCGGCTTTCCGGCCCATGTGCTGCCCGAGTATTTGGCGAAGGTGGGCGTGCCCTTCCACATCGAGACGCAGGACACCTACAGCGTCGTCAAAGAGCACATCCCCGAGGGCAAGACCATGTGCAGCCTGTGCAGCCGCCTGCGCCGGGGCATTCTGTACCGCGTGGCCGACGAGCTGGGCTGTACAAAAATTGCGCTGGGCCACCACCGCGACGACATGTTGCAGACCTTCTTTCTGAACATGTTCTTCGGCGGCAAGCTCAAGGGCATGCCGCCCAAGGTGCAGAGCGACCGGGGCGACCACCTCATCATCCGCCCCCTGGCCTATGTGGCCGAAGACGACCTGACGCGCTGGGCCGAGCACCGCCAGTTCCCCATCATCCCCTGCACCCTGTGCGGCAGCCAGGAGAACCTGCAGCGCAAGCAGATCGGCCAGATGCTGCGCGACTGGCACCAGCTCTACCCCGGCCGCATTGAGAACATGGCTGTGGCGCTGCGCAACCTGGTGCCCTCGCACTTCATGGACCCGCGCCAGTTTGACTTCAAAGGGCTGGTGCCCAACGGCGTGCAGGACGCCGATGGCGACAAGGCGTTTGATGCCGAAGAGTTTCCGCAGTCGGTGGGCTCCCTCGCGGGCCTGCCGCTGATGCAGCGTTGAAGCTTTCGCGCCCCGACTGCCATGGTTTTTCTGGCCGCATTCCCCCTACCGTTCAGGCTGAGCCTGTCGAAGCCCGGTGCCAGCCTTCGACAGGCTCAGGCCGAACGGGTAGTGGTGGATTGATGTTGCCCTCATTCAGATTCAGAGGTACCCCATGACCACGCTCAAAGCCCCCGAACTCCTCCTGCCCGCTGGCTCGCTCGACAAGATGCGCGCCGCCTACGACTTTGGTGCCGACGCGGTGTACGCAGGCCAGCCACGCTACTCCCTGCGTGCACGCAACAACGAGTTCAAGCTGGAGCAGATCCGCCAGGGCATCACAGAGGCCCACGCACGCGGCAAGAAGTTCTTTGTGACCAGCAACCTCATTGCGCACAACGACAAGATCCGCACCTACCTGCGCGACATCGAGCCCGTGATCGACTGCAAGCCCGACGCCCTCATCATGGCCGACGCGGGCCTGATCATGATGGTCAAGGAAAAGTGGCCCGAGCAGGTGGTGCACCTGTCGGTGCAGGCCAACACCACCAACTGGGCGGCGGTGAAGTTCTGGCAAAAGATGGGCGTGGAGCGCGTCATCCTCTCGCGCGAACTCAGCCTGGACGAGATCGAAAAAATCCGCCAGGAATGCCCCGACATGGAACTGGAAGTGTTTGTGCACGGCGCGCTGTGCATCGCGTACTCGGGCCGGTGTTTGCTCAGCGGCTACTTCAACCACCGCGACCCCAACCAGGGCACCTGCACCAACGCCTGCCGCTGGAACTACGCCACCCACGACGCCGACATCGACCCCACGACGGGCGAAGCCATTGCGCAGAAGATGGAAGGCGATTTCAACTTCGAGGCTGCGCAGCAGAAGGCGGAACAATCGTTTGCATCGACCACCGGCAACGGCGAGCGCCACCCCAAGGCCGACAAGGTGTACCTGATCGAAGAAGCGGGCCGCCCTGGGCAGATGATGCCCATCATGGAAGACGAGCACGGCACCTACATCATGAACAGCAAGGACTTGCGCGCGGTGGAGCATGTGGCGCGCCTGGCGCAGATTGGTGTGGATTCGCTCAAGATCGAAGGCCGCACCAAGAGCCTGTACTACGTGGCCCGCACCGCCCAGGTGTACCGCCGCGCGATTGACGACGCCGTGGCCGGCCGCCCCTTCAACCCCGAGCTGCTGATCGAGCTGGAAGGCCTGTCCAACCGCGGCTACACCGGCGGCCTGCTGGAGCGCCGCCCCAGCAACGACTACCAGAACTACCTCAACGGCCACTCGGCCACCCAGCGCAGCCAGTATGTGGGCGAAGTGCTGGGCACCGAGGGCTTGGCGGATGTGGGCCTGCAAGGCGACTGGGTGCTGGTGGAAACCAAGAACCACTTTGCCGTGGGCGACCTGATCGAGGTGGTGCACCCCAGCGGCAACACCACCGTGCGCCTGCAAGAAATGCGCAACGTGGAAGGCCAGCCCGTGCAGGTTGCACAAGGCAGCCCCGTGCGTGTGTGGATCCCGCTGCCCGCGCGCTACAGCGGCGCGCTGCTCGCGCGCGTGATCGAGTCCGCAGCCACGCCTGAGCCTGCTTTGACGCTGTGAGGGAGTATGGGTGGGGCGATTTCAGCATGCAGCCCTCTGAACCGCTCATGCTGAGCCTGCCCAAGTGTGGCTTGATTTAACCTCCTGGGTACCCGATAGCGTGCAACACCACACTAGGGCACCGCAGCGTAGGGAGCCACCACGCGTATGCAGGTGCCTCCGCGCTGGTCCGCGAATACCTGCAGTTCGCCACCCGCAAGGCTGGCCCTGTGGGCCATACCCGCCATCCCATGGCCCAGCGCGGGAAGGTTTTCCGCATTGAACGGGGGCAGAAAGCCCTGGCCGTTGTCGCAGACTTCCACGCACCACGCCCCAGGGGTCGAAAGACACCTTGTGTTTACCTGAATCTCGGTGGCATTTGCATGTTGCAGCGCATTGCTCAGAGCTTCTTGAACAATAGCCACAAGATGCATCGCCCTTTCCGGGTGGAGGCAGTCTGCACATGCAGGCGTCTCAACCTCCCATTGCATACGGATTCCACGTTGTGCCAGCACGGGCGCGATGCGGTGCCTCAACTGAGCCAGGCGGTCTGCGAGTGGTGCTTCGACGCTGTGCATGGAGTCCACAATCAAACGCAGGTCAAGCAGGCATTTTTCGAGGGCTGAGTGGACGCCTGATTCGCGCGGGTTTGATGTGTTCAGGAGTGCCAGAGCGCAGACCAGTTGCGAGCCAAGGTTGTCGTGCAGATCTCTGGCAATGCGCCGCCGCTCAGCCAGCACATCGGCGCTGGGGCGCGCGTTGAGCCTCGGGCGCCATTGCAAGGCGCGGGGAAGTTGCACCAACAGCAGAGCCCCCAGGCCCACCGAGGCCGCCAGGGCGGCCAGCTCCCACCATTGCCGATACGACGGCTGCTCATCGCCATAGCCATAAAACGCCATGGCAAACAGCGCCAACTGCAGCAGCCACATGCACATGCAAACGATGGCGAACTGCGGGGGACGCGTGCGAAACACAGCTCAATCCTGTCTTGTCAGTTGCGACGGGCAACCGCGAGCCCATCCGGCGACGGCGCAGCCGACATATGCAGCATCCCTCTGCAACACCCCGTCAAAAGAGTCCCCGCAGGGAGGCAAAGCGCACGGCCTGGGCACGGGTGCGCACTTGCAGCTTGCGGTAGATGTTGCGCAGGTGGGTGTTGACCGTCATGCTGCTGATGAGCAGGCGCGATCCGACCTCGACACTGGTGTAGCCGCTGGCCACCATGCGCAGGATCTCCTTTTCGCGCGCGGACAGGCGATCTGCCTCATCGGGCTGTCGTCGCTTGTTTTCGGCAGAGTGGGTGCGGTCGAATCGCTGCAGCAACCGCCGGGCCAGATGGGGCGTGATGGAGGCACCACCATTGGCCACCTGCAGCACCGCCTGCGAATAGTTGCCGAACCATGAGTTCTTGCCTACATACCCCGTGGCGCCGAGTTCGAAGGCCCGCAGGACCTGCTCATCGTTTTCCATGACCGAGATCACGACCGACTGGGCCGATGGGCGCACGGGTTTTACGTAGTGCAGCAGATCAAAGGCGTCACCATCGCCCAGGTTCAGGTCCACCAGCAGTACATCGAACTCATGGTTCTTGATGGCCTTGCGCCCTTCGCGAACACTGCCCGCCTGCGCCACCAGCAAGGTGCGGGCATCCGCCATGAGCTCCTGTGCAATCACCAGGCGGATGTGCGGATCGTCGTCCACCAGCAAGACCCGCACTGGATTGGCCTCCTGCCCCGTGAGAAACGCGGGCCAGACCGATGGTGGATTGGAATACGTTTCAAACTGGCCCGACGGTTGTGATGCAAGGTCGCGGGCACTCTGCGGCGATAGCAACGCTGAAGGCCTCAATGTTTGCGATGGTGTATCGACCTGCCAACTGCTGCTCATGGATGAACTCCTGCGGACGTGGTGGTGGGCCCCAACGGGCTGGATCTGGCGGTGGACGCATCTGCATGCAACTCTTGCGTTCACATGCATGTTCTCCAACGTCCCCATGCCCCTCTGTACGGCAGCGCACACAGTGCGCCAAATATGTGACAGGGGCCAAATCTATTTGGCAATGTTGCCTAAGTAGCAATTGGTTACTACCTGATTTTCTTCGGGCTGCCGCACGTTGTGCGGACCGCCAAGCCTTGCTGACAAACGTTTTGTGCTGGCCCAAGGGTTGAACCGCTCCGCTGTATGAGGTAGCCCGCTCGGCGTATTCGCACAAATCGCATCGGCTCACACACTGAACTCCGACAGCGCCAAACGGCCCCGGTTCTCGAAAAACCAGACCCGAAAGCGCCGTCCAACCCCCTCTGCACCGCAGGTTCGCTGCGGTTGCAGTTTGTGTAGAAGTCATCCTTGAAGGATCTGTCATGAAAACCCTTGCTTTCATCACGCTCAGCGTCATTGCCTCCGCCGCCATGGCCACCGGTCCAGTCCCCTCCACTCCGGACATCACCATCACCGGCAACTCCACGCAGTCGGTGTCCCTGACATCGGTGTCCGTCAATAACAACTCGACGGGCTCCAAGAGCGAGGCCTTCCAGAACCTTGCCTCCAACACGGGCAACGTCACCATCAGTGGCAACTCCATCCAGACGGTGACCGGCTTTGGCGGAAACGTGACCAACACCGCCAGCGGCAGCGAAGCCTACGCCAGCCAGAACCTGTCCTCCAACGTGGGCGAAGTCACCATCATTGGCAACTCCAGCCAATTCACCTCGATGATCAATTCGTCGGTCAACAACCTCTCCAGCGGCAGCAACAGCAAGGCGGTGCAAAACATTGCCTCCAACAACGCCTGCTTCACCTGCCAGCCCACCAAGACCGCCGGCTGGCCCTACTGAGAGCGTCGCCAGCACGGCTGGTGAATAGGCCTGCCAAGGTCTGATTCCGGCAGCACATCGGTGCCCGGATGAGTTCGTGACAGGGGTACACCGGCCAGGCTGCAAAAGCAGCGCGGGTGGGCCCCTCATTCTCACCATAGGAGGTGTTCCATGAACACACGTTTTCTGGCGCCCTGCGCAACTTGGCTGATGGTCTGTGCGCTGATGCCCGGTCTGGCGTGGGCGCAGGCCCCCGGGGAAGACCCGGTCATTCTGAGCAAGAAGCTCTCGGTCCAAATGCAGCCCACAGGGCCAGCTGCAGCCTCGACCGGACTGGACGGCAGCAACGCCATGCCATCGTGGCTGCGCGCACGCATCGCCCGCTACGAAGCCAAGGCTTTCTCAGACGACACCACCGGCGTGCTGACCAATAACGATGTGGTCACCACCGCCAATGCACAGGGCATGCAAAAGACCTGCGTCCAGGAGGTGGGCAGCAACACCATGTCCGCCAACACTGCGGGATCGGCCAAATACGGCCCCAACCAGGCGCCGCAGGTGGTAGTGCTGCGTGGCGATCTCGTCAACATCTGCAAGTAACAGGCCAGGCGCCAGGAGATCGACCATGCCGCCCACCCCGCTGAGCCCCGCCATGCCCGCATGCATTCGATCCTCACACGCTTTCGTGCGCGCGATCCATGGAGCGATGTGGCTTGTCATCGGGTGGGGCTTGGCCGGCTGTGCCACGCCCCGCGACCCGCGCAAGGACCAGGACTTTCAGAGTCTCGCCTCGATCACCGACCGCCCCGTGGTGCGTCCTACCCGCTCCATCTCCAGCTTCTCCGACTCGCTGATGTGCATGGACCACATGCTGCGCGACGCACAGCTGCCCACCACACTGATCACCAGCAAGCAGATTCCCGACTACTCCACCCGCGTCACCGTGGCTACCAAGGACATGGTGATCACCGCGCTGTCCCAGATGTCGCGCCTGAGCAATGCGTTCCGCTTTGTGGACTACGAGGTGGACATCGCGCGCCAGGATACGGTGCAGAACCTCACCACCATCTTGCTCAACAACAACCAGATGCAGCTGCAGCGGCCCGCGCTGTACCTGTCGGGCGCCATCTCGTTCGTGGACCAGAACGTGATCAACAACCGGTTTGACACCGGGCTCTCTGGCCCCCGCATCGACATGGGCTACAGCCAAAGCCGCAACGCCACCATCATCGGCCTGGAGATGCACCTGGGCGACTTCCGCACCCGCACGCTGATACCCGGCCTGGACTCCGCCAATGAAGTCATCATTGGCAATGGTGGCCAGGGCATCGACCTGGCAGGGCGCATTGGCACCTATGGCGTGCAGTTCAACGTGGGGCGCGACTACACGCAAGGCTCTGGCAGTGCCGTGCGCACGCTGGTGGACCTGGCCACGATCGAACTCATTGGCAAATGGGCCCGTGTGCCCTATTGGCAATGCCTGACGCTGGAGCAAACCCACCCCGACTTTCAGCGGCAGCTGCGCGACTGGTTTGACGAAGGCTCGCCCGCTGTGCGCACCCAGCTCATCACCCGCTCACTGGTCAGCCGGGGCTACCTTGCCCCCAGCGCGCAACCCCTGCCGGACAACGACCCGGCGCTGCGCAAGGCGCTGGCGCGCTTTCAGGCCGACAACGGCATGGTGGTGACTGGCGTGGTGGACTTTGCGACCTACGAACGGGCGCTGCGCCACTTTGTCGGCTTATCCGCTGACGGCACCCTGGCCCGCATTGGCTGGGCCAGCACACACGCCGAGCCCGTGTCACACATCGCCGCCGGTCCCGCTGCGCCCGATGCCGCAGTCAGTGTGTTGAGCAGCAATCCGGGGGCGGCCAAGTACGGCGACCCGCCACCTGCCCGCACCATCGATCTGCAGATCGAGAACGTCTTGCTGGACCGTACCGCATTCGAGGTGGGTGAACAGGTCTTCCTGTCGGCCACAGTGTCGCGTGCTTCCTACCTGCAGTGCTATCTGGCCGACGCCACCGGCACGGTCATCCGCCTGCTGCCCAACCAGGCCAACACCACCGGATGGGTGTCTGCCAACCAAGCCCTGCGCATCCCTGACTGGATGAGCCCCAACCCTGGCTTCATCATGGACGCGGCCAGCCCCGGCACCGAGGGCGTGGCCTGCTTTGCCACCGACGAGGACAGCACGCCCCGCTTGCCCAAAGCCCTGCGCGGCCCGCCGCTCAAGCCCATTCCAAACTACCGGGCGCTGGAGCGCCTGAACGAGGCCTTCGCCGCCGCCTGGGGCAGCGAAGGCTACACCGGAAACGCGGTGTACTGGCAAGTCGTTCCACGCCGGGCCCTACCCGCCGCAGCCGCGGTGCCTGCGCAAACCGCTCCGCGCAAATGAAAGACCATCGGTACGGCACTGCGCAGGCGCACGCCATGACCACCCCCCCTTCGTCCACCATGGCGCGCCAGTCCATGGTCAATGGACCGTGCACACCGCGCGGTACTTGGCGCGCACTCCATGGTGCTTTGGCGCAGGCAGTGGGTACAGCGTGCCTGGTCTTGGCGGTGGTACCTGCTTCGCCTGCGCTGGCCTCGGTGCGTGCGCTTCCCGCGCCCGCAGACACCACTATCACCGATCGCGCCAGCCTGAACGTGGCGTCCCCCCAGGTGCCAGGGTCCGACGAACCCATGCAGGAGAAGATGTTGCAAAAACTTCGCAGCGCCGCCCAACGCGACGGGGCACCGATACGCAAGCCACGCATCTCCCCCGCCCACACAACGCAATCATCGGGCGACCTGTCGCCCGCCGATGCGGCGTGGCTGTTGGGGCTGCTGGCGCTGCATGGCCTGGCCATGCCCGCAGATCCAGCGCAGGCCCAGCACTGGTTTGAACGCGCGCAAATGCTCAGCCACCCCCTGGCTCCTGCGGGCCTTGCGTGGTGTCAGCTCAGCGGCTGCGTGGCAGCACCCAACCCGTCAACCGCCATGCACTGGATTGCGCTGGTGGGCCGTGCCGATCCAGGGCTTGCCAAATACCTCGAATGGCATGCGGCCAAGGCATTGGCCCCGTTGGCCGAGCCGCGTTCGTACTCACCAGATCCCTACCCCGGCCCGGTGGTACCAGTGGCGGCCAGCCCCCCGCTGCAGAAGCTGCTGGCACAAGCCGTGCGCGCAGGCAATGCGCAGGCCGGCAACGAACTGGGGCTGGAGTTCATCGCCAGCGGCGATCTCGAACAGGCGATGGCCCAGTTTCAATCCGCGTCTGCAGAATCGGGGGCCGCCGCCGCCAACGCCAGCCTTCTGGCCCGTCGCATTCACAGCGGTCCCAACACCCGTACCCGATCAGCCCGCTACAGCGCTGCAGATTGGTACGCGCAGGCCCAGCGCTACCACCGGGGCGATGGCGTGCCTGCCAACTACACCGAAGCTGTGCGTCTGTACCAGGTAGCGGCCAGCAGCGGCGACCCGCTGGCGCGCAAAATGCTGGCGCTGATTTTCTCCAGGCCGTTGCAAGGGGGCGCCGTCGACGTCGCATGGATGCAGCAGCTCGCCGGTCTTCACATCGGCACCAATGGCTCGTACCCCGGCGCGACCATGTCGGCGCCACCCAGCGGCTGGCAGCGCGAACCCAGCCCGCTGTACCTCCTGGTGCCAATGCAGTGGCGGACGGTGGGGCAAAGGCTGGGGCGTTAGGCTGTCCCAGCAAGCTTTGGCAGAACAAGCGTTGCAAGCATGCACCATGCGGGGATGATCGGGGCAAGGCACAAACCACAGCGATACCCAGAGGCATCGCGAGGATTTGCAACGCAGCCCTGGCCGATAAGACGCGGTTTCAAGTACCAGCTAGCGTGCAACACCACACTAGCGTGCGACGCAGTATCCACCGTGGAGGCTTGGCTGATGCGCGTGGCGCGCAGCGATGGGCGTACGGCCCTGGGTGTGGATTGATGCCCCAGCGTGTGCGAACAGAGCTGCCCAGACCACGCGGTCAGCACCTGTGGCCCGCACGCTGCCAATGGCCCGTGCCTGCCTCCCCATCGCCGGCGGTTTTGGGTAGCATCGTTTCCGATGTCGCCCATGGGTTCTGCTGCCAGCGCCTGGCACGCAACCCGATTCCACGAAAGGCCCGCCCATGTCCGTTGAGTCCCCTTGCGCCTGTGTGCGTGAACTGCGCCAGATCCTGTTGTGGCCTCTGCGCCTGATGCCGGTGCGGGGCTCCGAGGGACGGCATGCCAAGCCCTGGGAGGTGCTGGCGGACATGGGCGAGGTCTCGCCTTGGCGGGAGGTGGTGGATGAATTCACGGGTGACAGCCAGCGTTTTCACGAGCGGCATTACAACGAGTTCGTGACTTTTCTGCCCTATGTGCAGCGCTTCCTGTACGGCGAGGGCCGCAGCCAGAAAGGCGGCAGCGCCACGGGCTCGCCGATGCGGGTGTTCCGGCGCAACGATGTCAGCGCGGTGCGGGCGGTGCTGCACCCTGGCGCGGCGCCGATCACGCTCGACATCGTCCATGTAGACCTGTACTTTTTTCTCGACCTGGATCTGGTTCTGCTCAATGTCGAGGTCAGCGCCCGCGACCTGGCGCTGCCCCAGGCGCAGGAGCTGCTGTACCGCTTCGGCCGGGGCTACCCTGCCAGCTGGGATGCCGACGGCCATGCCCAGCACTGCCTGTTCAGCGCAGAGTGGCTGGACGCCGCCGGGCAGGTGCTGGCCCAGTCCGACGCCAACCAGCGAGATCTCTTCATGGCCCATGTCAGCAGTCACCGCGCCCCGCGCATTGCGGCCCACTGGGCCTGGCTGCTGGAGCCGCTGGTGAGCGACCATTCGGAGCGCAGCGGCCCCTTGCGCTACCGGCAGATCGAGTACTACCGCATGCCGCAGCTGGCGTTCCTGGCGCTGGACGACCCGCGTGCGTTGAGCCGCAGCGATTTTGTGCGTCTAGGTCTGGTGACGGGGGCGGCCAGACCGGGCGACGACGCCAGCCTGCCATATGCCGAAGAGCACCTGGCCGACTTTGAAAAGCGGTTTTGCTATGACCGCTTCTGGAGCAGCAGCGGCGCAGCCCCCCACACGCGCTATCTTTGCAGCGGCCACTCGCTGCTGGTGCTGGGCGACGCCAACAGCCCGTTTTTTGTCTGCCGCGACCGGGGGGTGCTGGCGCAGTTCCGGCACCAGCATTTTTTGCTGTTCCTGATCGCGCATTTCCAGAAAGCGGCGTTGCTGATGTTCTCGGACCGGCTGGCCGAGGCCTTGAAAAACCTGGACATTGCCGACGCTGCCAGCGTGCGCCGCTTCAAGCGCACCATCCGCGACAGCTTTGCCGGTTTTCTGCGCTTCACGCACCGGTACTGGTTCCATGAGGTGTCAGAGCAGGCCCAGGTGCGGGCCCTGTTTCGCATGTGTTCCAGCCACTTGGGGCTGGACCCGCTCTACACCGAGGTCAAGGAACGCATCGGCGAAATGAACCAGTACCTGGACGCCGACAGCCTGCGCCGCCAGGCCAACACCGTCGTGCGGCTGACGGTGGTGACCATCTTTGGCCTGATCGGCACCGTGACCACGGGCTTTCTCGGCATGAACCTGCTGGCCGAGGCCGATGCGCCCGTGGGGAAGAAGCTGGGGATCTTTGCGGTGGTGTTTGTGCTGACCACCTCGCTGACGGTGTACACGATGGTCAAGTCCAAGCGTTTGTCGGATTTTCTGGACGTGCTCTCGGACGAACGCGCCAGCGCCTGGCAAAAAGTCAGGGCGCTGGGGCTGGTTTGGCGGCGCGCGGGGGAGTAACGGTCCCGGGCTTCACCGCCCACCCGGCTGTCGCAACGGCGCCACCAGCACCAGCGCATCGGCCATCACTTCCAGCGCCTCTTTCTGCGTAGCCAGGCACTGCGGCTGGCGTCCGTCCATGCGCGGCAGCGGGACTTCCACAGCTCGTGGAGCATGAACTGCTCATCCACCGCCAGCACGCCAAACGCCAGTGCCAAGCACACGCGCATTCTCCAGGGCAGGCAGCGCTCCCAGCCTGGCGCGAACAACCAGGCTGCCAGCAGTAGATATCCCAGCACCGCACACCATGGGGGCCGAGGCGGGGCCCGTTTTGAGTGGTTGCGGCGCCTGGATTTTGAGTAAATAACGGCTTCTGCGCGCGATAGTATTAACTTGTGTGCTATACAAATAATAGCAATTGCAGCGCATGCGTTGCACGCGCTCCAGGACTGGTCACGCGCAGGGAATCGCTTCAGAATCCGGCATCCCCCCGCTTGCCCTGTATGGCCCTTCCCATCGACCCTTCGCGCAGCGCCTTGCCCCCCGTGGCCCAGTTTCTGGCCGAGGCCGCGCTGCAGCGGCAGACGGCGCTGCTGGGGCTGGACAAGAAGCCCGGCATGACACCCGCACCGCTGCCCCCGGCCGATGCCAGTGCACCGCCGCCCACGGCCACGTCGCCCAGCCCGGCCGCCGGGCCTTTGCCAGCACCGGCAGACAAGGCCAGCATCTCGCCCCAGGCGCGCGAGCAGCTGGGGGCGGGTTTTGAACCCCGGCGCGAAGCGGTGGGCCCCGGTGCGGGTGCCGCGGGGGCCGCGCCGGGCACGCGGCCGGGGCTGGCTGCGCGCGGGCCCTTGCCACCCCCGCCACTGCCCGTGGGGGCGCCCGCAGCGGCAACGGGCGCTGCCCCCCTGCGGGGGGCGGGCTGGCCCGCCACCGGTCTGGATGCGCCCCAGATGGGCATGGTGCGTGCGCTGGTGGAGCAGCTCACGTCAGGCAGTGGCGCCCCGCAGCGGGTGGTGGCTGCGCAGCCCTGGCCCGTAGGGCTGGCGCAGGATCTGGAGCGCGGAGCGCTGGACGCAGACACACAGCCGCTGCAGACCTGGCTGGTGCGCCAGGGCGCGGTGCTGACCCCAGAGGGCGCGCGCAGTTTTGCGCTGACCCTGCGCGTGCCGGTGCCCTGGATCGCGTCGCTGCAACCCGCGCCAGCGCCTGCTACACCCGTGGCTGCAGGCCCCTCGGCGGCGGTGCCGCTGCAGGTGCCGTTTGCAGGCCCTGCGCAGGCGCTGCAGTCGGGCGTGCTGGCCCTGGTGCTGCAAGGCGCGGACGCCGCTGCGCCGCGCACCAGTGCGCTGCTGGTGCTGGACTTTCAGCCCCAGCTGGCGGCCACCGTGTATGGCCGCGACATGCTGCAACAGGCCAACGGACGCCTGGACCCGTGGACGCAGATGGCCGTGCTGCAGGCCAGCGGCCAGGTGCCCCGCGAGGAAGACCGCGCGCGCAACGGTGCATCGGGCCTGTGCGAGACGGTAGGCTGCCCCTATGCGGCGCGGGCGGCCTGTGTGCAGCCGTTTTGCCTGGCGATGCGGGGCGTGCTGCCGCCCGAGCCGGTGGGGCCGGGGCCCAGGGCCTGACGTTCGGGGCTGCGGCATGTAGGGCACCCGCACAGCGGGCTTTTCGCAGGCCGCGTTGCAGATCCTTCAGCCGGGGGCGCATGAGGTCGCCCGTTTTCCGCACGGTCGCCACGGTGGACGTCCTGGCGCTCGACGTCCAGCCCCGCCGAGCGTCTGCGGGTTGGCGCCTACGCCGTCACTATGCCGTCACCACGCGGTTGCGTCCGGATTGCTTGGCGGTGTACAGCGCGGCATCGGCACGCGCAAACAGGCTAGAGGCGGTTTCGTCAGTGCGCAGGCTGGCTGCGCCAATGCTGATGGTGGTGGGCTGGCTCAGCCAGCTTGCCTGGGCCACCGCAACACGCATGCGCTGGGCCACCTCGTGGGCGCCCTGCGCGTCGGTGTGGGGCAGGATCACGGCAAACTCTTCGCCGCCCACCCGCGCCACGATGTCGATGATCCGCACGCAGCCGCTGAGCACCTGGGCGATGGAGCGCAGCACCTTGTCTCCGGCGTCGTGGCCGAAGCTGTCATTGATCTGCTTGAAATGGTCCACGTCCAGCACCAGCAGGCTCAGGGGCGAGCGCGTGCGTTCGACGGAGGCGATTTCCAGCCCCAGGCTGTCATCAAAGGCGCGCCGGTTGCGCAAGCCGGTGAGCGGGTCGGTCCGGGCCAGCTCATGCAGTGCCTGGTTCAGCTCGTCCACCTTGTGCAGTTGCTGCACCAGCTGCTGGTTGAGCGCCTCGGCGTCACGCAATGCGCGCCGCAGCCGGATTTCGCGCATCGCGGAGTGGGCCAGCTCCTGCAAAATTTCGATGTCCTGCTCTGTCCACCGTTTGGCCTTGAAATCCACCGCGCAAAAGCTGCCAAGCACCTGCCCCGCCTCGGTTGTCAGGGGAATGCCTGCATAGGCCCGCACCCCCAGGGACGCCACGGTGGGCACGTCGCGGAACACCGGCAGCTGCGTGGCGTCTTCCAGCACCAGGGGGCCCTCCGACACCAGGGAATAGTGGCAGAAGGTTCGCCCGGTGAGCTGGCGCAGGGTGCTCAATGGCCCGTCCAGGCCGAAGGTGCTTTTGTAGAAGTCGCGGTGTGCGTCCAGCAGCGAGACAAAGGCGGCGGGGGCTCCGGTGATCTTGGATGCCAGCCGGGTTAGCCGGTCAAAGCTCTCTTCAGCGACGCTGTCGAGCAAACCGGTGTCATGCACCGCTGCCAGCCGCTGGGGATCAATGAGCGCGGCGTGAATCCGGGCGTTGCTGGCAGGTGGGGGCAGCGGCCATTCCGTCATGGGTGTGGTGCGGGGAATGTGGTTGAGCTGCCCTAAGGTACACGATCCCCGCAGGCGGCGGCACCCCTGCGCGCAAAGACCCTCCACCCAGGCTTTGCGCAGGATCAGCGCATGCCGGTGTGGCCCCGAATCTCGGCGTGGCGCGAACGCGTGATGGGGTATGCCATCAGCAGCGGGACGGCCAGCACCAGACACAGCCCGGGCAGCACGCCAGTCATCAGGGTGATGCCCTGCAGCGCATCGGCCGACTGCGCCACGTTGGGTACATAACCCGTTACATCCAGCATGCCCGCCACCAGCACCGTGGCGAGTGTGCGCGCGAGTTTGTCCATCAGGCCGTAGAGCCCGTAGTACATGCCCGTCTGGCGTTCACCCGCCTGCATGTGGCCGTGGTCGATGGTGTCGGGCACCATGGCAAAAGGCACGATCCAGTGCGCCCCCATGCCGATGCCCACCACCACCAGGATCGCGGTCATCATGCGCTGGTCACCAGGCTGGACCCAGTACAGCGCCAGCAGCCCGGCTGCGCACAACACCAGCCCCAGGATGTAGGCCCGATTCTTCTCCCAGCGGTCCACCACGACCTTCCACACAAACAGTGACAGCCCCACCACGCCCAGCAAGGTGCCCATGAAGCGGGGCAGGTCGCCCTTGTCGCCCTGCAGCTGGTAGATCACGAAGTAGGCCAGCGAGGCCTGCACCAGCGTGAGGCCCAGGCGTACCAGGGTGGCGGCACTCATCAGCAGCAGAAAGGGGCGGTTGTGCAGTGTGGTGCCCAGCGTGGCGCGCACGCTGGCCCACAGGGGCGGTGCGTGGGCCTCGGTGGCCGGTGGGGCGCTGGCTGCAGGCTCGCGCACGCGCCAGGCCACCACGGCCACGGCCATGCCCGCCACCAGGCCAAACACGGCGCCCGCCAGCGTGTAGCCCGTGCGTGCATCGGGCGCGGCCCGCACCAGCACGGGCATCAGCACGCTGCCCGCAAAAAAGCCCAGCAGCGCGCCCATGGATGCAAAGGCCGTGAGGCTGGTGCGCTCGTCGTAGTCCTGCGTCATGTTCGCGGCCATGGCCTGGTAAGGCAGCTGCACCAGGGTCATCATGGTGTCGAACACGGTGTAGGTGATGGCGATCCACAGGAAGGCGGCCACGGGCGAGAGGCCCGGCGGCACCATCCACACGGCCGCCGCCGCCAGCCCCAGCGGGATGGCGCCATAGATCAGGTACACCCGGTGGCGGCCATGGCGCGAGCGGGTGCGGTCGGTCATCCAGCCAAACAGCGGGTCGTTGATGGTGTCCCACACCTTACCCACCAGCAGCGCAGCGCCCGCCACTGCGGGCGGTACCAGGGCCACGTCGGTGTAGAAGATCATGAGCAGAAAGCTCATGGCGGCAATCAGCATCTGCAGGCCGACGTTGCCCACGGCGTAGCCGAGTTTGGTGCCCAGACTCAGGCGGGTGTTGGCTGTGCTCATGGGTGCGCGGGGGCTGCGTGCTTTGTGGTGTCGACGGCGGTTGTTGCCGGGGCACCGGGGTGGATGCGGGGAGGCGCGGCTTCCAGCATCAGGCGCACCTCGCGGCGCAGCATCTTGTTGAGGAAGCTGCGCGGGATCTCGGGCACCACCCGCACATCGTCGGGCTGCATCTCGACAGGCAGGTGCTGCACCAGGAACTCGGCAAGGTCGTGCTCCAGCGGTTGCGTGCTGCGCTCGCTGCGCCAGCTTTGCCGCAGGCTCACCACCAGCACGGCGGCGCTGCCATGCTGCACCAGGCAGGCCTCTTTCACGGCGGGGTGGCAATGCGCCACTTCCTCGATCTCGCGCGGGTTCAGCGCGTGGCCGTTGCGCGTCACGCGGTCGGCGCTGCGGCCCAGCACATGCAGGTAGCCTGCGGTGTCGAAATAGCCCACGTCGCCCATCACCACCCAGCCGTCGCGCAGGGTTTCGCTGGTCTTTTCAGGGTCCAGCCAGTAGCCCTCGAATCGCACCGGCGTCATCACGGTGATCAGGCCCATCTGGCCCTGCGGTAGCGGCGCAAACTGATCGTCGCGGATCACCACCTCCACCCCCGGCATGACGCGGCCCACGGTGGAGAGGATGTCATTGCCCAGCGGGTTGCCCTGCGCGTCCACATGTTCGTGGGGGAGCAGCCAAGTGATGGGGGGCAGGGCTTCCAGGCAGCCGTAGCCCTGCTGAAAGATGGGCCCGAAGCGGCGGATGGCTTCGGCGATCTTGGGTGCGGGCATCATCTCCGAGCCGTAGGGCACATGGGTCAGCGAAGACAGGTCGTAGCGGTCCAGCGTGGGCTCGTCCAGCAGGTCGATGATGGCCGAGGGCGACAGGAACGCGCGCGACACCCGGTGCCTCTGGATCAGTCCAGCCAGCGTGGTGGCGCGGAAGTCCTCGGGCATCACCAGCGCCGCGCCCGCCAGCAGTGTGGGCAGCACCAGGCCCGAGCCAGGGCCGGTGAGCGGCAGGCCCAGCATGTTTACGTCCGGCCCGTTGGCGGGCGGCTTGAAGTCGATGGCGCGCGAGATCAGGCGCACGCTGTCCAGGTACTTGCGGTTGCTGTAGCCGATGGACTTGGGCAGGCCTGTGGTGCCCGAGGTCATGTGCAGCGCAAACACGTCGTCCTCGTGCACATCGGCCGTGCCCGCTGCGGGCGCATGCTGTGCCAGGGCTTGTTCGTATTCGTCGCCCAGCGCCAGCGTGCGCAGGCCGGGCAGCTGTTCGCGCACGGCCTGCAGTATGGGGGCGCTCAGCAGCGGGTCGTGGATGAACACCCTGGGCTTGACGCGGCCCATGGTGGTGAGCGCCGCATCGGCGGGCAGGTGCTTGTGAAAGCTGGCAAAGATGGTGCCGTTCTCGAACGTGGCCAGCCGGGTTTCGTACTGCTCCCCGGTCTCGGGCAACCAGGTGAAGACCACGTCGCCCTTTTTCACGCCCTGCGCCTGCATCCAGGCCTGCAGGCGGTATACGCGCTCTTGCAGCTGGGCGTAGGTGAGGGTGCCGCGCCGGTCAATCAGCGCAGGCTTGTGGGCATGGCGCCGGTAGGCCAGGCGCGCCACCGAGCGCGCGGTGCGCAGGCGGTTGAGCAGAAAACGCGCCACAAGGCTGCGCAAGGATGGAAAAGCCATCGGAGTCTCCCTGGAGAGGGCTTGTTGAAACTATGTCCAGGAAGTTTTTCACGTCGACGCGTGTCAAGACATGACCATTTGTATGTGTACGTATCTTTGTGTTTCGGATTCGCGTGCGCGGTCGTTTTGGCTCCCCAAACGGCGGGCATGCATCGGGTCCCGCGTCGCCGCTGCACAACAAATCGCAGATTGGCCGCCGGGTGCCTGGCGATGTACCGGCCAGAAAAAAACCGCCAGGGCTGGATCGCAGCGGCTGGCGGTTGGTGTGACAGCCTGCCCCGGGTAGGGGCGGGCCGAAGGTGTGGGCGATGGCTTATGGGTACAGGCCGCGCATTTCGCGGGCGTGCAGGATGCGCTGGCAGGCCACGATGAAGGTGGCGGTGCGCAGGCTCACCTTGTGCTCTTGCGCCACCTGCCAGATGCCCGCAAAGGCCTCTTGCATGATGCGCACCAAGCGGGCGTTGATCTCGTCCTCGCTCCAGAAGAAGCTGGAGAAGTCCTGCACCCACTCAAAGTAGCTCACCGTCACGCCGCCGGCGTTGGCGATCACGTCGGGCAGCACCAGCACGCCCTTGTCGTGCAGGATGTCGTCGGCTTCGGTGGTCGTGGGGCCGTTGGCACCTTCGATCACGAGCTTGGCCTTGATCTGGCCCGCGTTGTCCTTGGTGATCTGGCCTTCGAGGGCGGCAGGGATCAGGATCTCGCAGTCCACGCCCCAGAACTCTTCGGCCTTCATCACTTCGGCACCCGCAAAGCCGCCCACGCCACCGCGTGCCTTCACATGCGCCAGCAGCGCGGGCACATCCACGCCCTTGCTGTTGAAGATGGTGCCGGTGTGGTCTTGTACAGCCACCACCTTGGCGCCCGCTTCGGCAAACAGCTTGGCGGCAATGCCGCCCACGTTGCCAAAGCCCTGCACGGCCACGCGGGCGCCGTCCAGATGCAGGCCGGTCAGCTTGGCGGCCTCCACGCCCACGGTGAACACGCCCCGGCCGGTGGCTTCGACGCGACCCAGCGAGCCGCCCAGGTCCACGGGCTTGCCGGTCACCACGCCGGTGGCGGTGGCGCCCACGTTCATCGAATACGTGTCCATCATCCAGGCCATGACCTGGCCGTTGGTGTTCACGTCGGGTGCAGGGATGTCCTTGGAGGGACCGATCAGCAGGCCGATTTCACTGGTGTAGCGGCGCGTCAGGCGCTCCAGCTCACCCATCGACAGCTTCTTGGGGTCCACGCGGATGCCGCCCTTGGCACCGCCGTAGGGCACGTTCACCGCGGCGTTCTTCACCGACATCCAGGCCGACAGGGCCATCACTTCAGACAGCGTCACATCCTGGTGAAAGCGCACGCCGCCCTTGCCCGGGCCCCGGCTCAGGTTGTGCTGCACGCGGTAGCCTTCGTAGTGGGCGATGGTGCCGTTGTCCAGCTCGATCGGCACATCCACGATCAGGATGCGCTTGGGGCGCTTGAGCGTTTCCACCCAACGCGCCAGGTTGCCCAGATAAGGGGTGACGCGGTCCACCTGCTGCAGGTAGTTGCCCCAGGGGCCGAGGTGGTCGGCCTGCAAGTACGAGGGCAGGGGGTGGGTGGGGCTGGCAGCGCCAGTGGGTGAAGACATGGTGAGTTCCTTGTGGGATCAGTTCAAGCCGCGAAGCTTATGCCTGCGGTTGCACGCTGTCTAAGGCCGGAGTGTTTGAGTACTATGCAAATAATGCATAACCAGCGGAAGGCGCCCATTCATGCGGCACTGCAGCAAAAAAAGGGCCCCGGAGCGCGCCGAAAGGCGCGTTGCCGGCACCCCGCTCAGGGCCTGCCCGGGTCCTGCTTTGCAGGCCTATTCGACGCTGAAATGCGCCAGCGCCGGGTCGCCCGTCGGGTAGCGCAGGTCCAGGTTCTGCAGCACTGCGCGCAGCACCGTGGCAACCATCAGGTTGCGGTGGGTCTTGGAGTCTGCGGGCACGATGGTCCAGGGCGCCCAGGGCGTGTGGGTGGCGCTGAGCAGCGCGTTGTAGGCGCGGCGGTAGTCGTCCCACTGCTTGCGCGCGTCGATGTCGCCCATGCTGAACTTCCAGTGTTTGGCCGGGTCGTCCAGCCGCTCCTGCAGGCGCTCGCGCTGCTCGTCCTTTCCGATGTGCAGCAGAAACTTCAGCACGATGGTGCCCGTCTCGCTCAGCATGCGCTCAAAGTCGTTGATGTGGGCCAGCCGCTGCTGGTGCTGCTCGGGCGTTATCCAGCCGTTGACCACGGGCACCAGCACATCCTCATAGTGGCTGCGATTGAACACGGTGATGTCGCCCGCCTGCGGCACCTGCTGGTGGATGCGCCAGAGGTAGTCGTGGGCGCGTTCGGTTTCGGTGGGGGCCTTCCAGCCCACGGCGTGCACGCCCAGGGCGCTCATGCGGCCAAACACGCCACGGATCGTGCCGTCTTTGCCCGATGTGTCGGTGCCCTGCAGCACCACTAGCAGCTTGTATCGCTTGTCGGCGTAGAACAGGTTCTGCAGCGCATCCAGCTCCACCGCCAGCTCCTCCACCGCCGCCTTGTCGCGGGCCTTGTCGCCCAGCGAGAACGGCTTGGCGCCGGGGTCGAGGTCGTCCAGCGACATGTGCTTGCCCGGCGGCTGCCAGGGCTGCAGGCGCTGCAGGAGGGAGGACGGGGTGGTGGCAAAAGGTGAAGGCACGGGCAGGCTCCTGGCAGGGTGGCGCGGCGCGCCGGAATGTCAAAGATACCCGCTGTGCGCCTGTGCCTGCTGCCACTGGTCGTGCAGCCCGCCCACCCGCACGATGCGAATGCCCCGTGCAGGGCTGCCGCAGCTCAAAGGCGGGTGCGACGCCAGTTGCTTCAGTTGCAGCGGCAGGTGGCAGTGTGGGTGATGGGCATGGGTCTACTTCCGGCCTGGCAGTCACCGTTGGGTTGAACGATGTGGGATGTGGGCGAGGGCCGCTTCCGTGCCCCCAGCGGCGTTCAGCCATGGGCCATGCGGTAGGCCAGCGGCGTCTGCCCCGTGGCCTGCTGGAACGCGCGGTGCAGGCCCGCCTCGCTGGCAAAGCCCAAATCTTCGGCAATGCGCTTGAGGGGCTGGGGCGTCTCGCACAGCGCCTCGCCCACCTGGCGCAGCTTGATGCGCCGCATCCACAGCGCGGCCGACAGCCCTGTGTGTGCCTGCACCCGGCGTGCCAGCGTGCGGGGCGACAGGGCCAGCGCATCGGCCAGTGCGGGCAGGCGCAATGCGGTGGCGGGGCAACGCTGCACCCACAACACAGCCTGGCGCAGTGTGGGGTCGGCCACGGCCATCAGGTCGTGGCCCGCAAACGCGGGGTGGGTGGCGCGCGGGCGCGGCAGCATCAGCAGCGACTGCAGATCGCCCAGCGCGGCGGCATCGAGCCGCTGGGGCAGGGCATGCAGCATCAGCGGCAGGTGGCCGTTGGCCCCTGCGGCGGTGGTGACGGTGCCGTCTTCCACCAGCGGCTCGTCAAAGTGCCAGTGCACGGCGCCAAACTGCTGCTCCAGCGCCGTGCGCAGCCACCAGGTGGCCGTGGCGCTCCGCCCGCGCAAGCGGCCACTGGCAGCGGCCAGCGCCACACCGGCGCAGTAGCTCCACACCCGGGTGCGGCGGGGCAGGGCGCGCAGCGCCGCCACGGCGGGTGCCAGCTGCTGCTGCAGCGCAGGGGCCTGCCAGCCGTCGGGGGACGATAGCCACAGGCCGGGCACCAGCACTGCATCCACCTCGGCTTGCGCCAGTGCCACGCCGGGCGTGAGCGCCGGGCCCTGCCAGGTGGGCACGGGCGCCAGGTCCACCCCCGCCCAGCAGGTGGTGACCACGGCGCGCTGCGCGCGCAGGTTGGCGGCACGCGCCAGGTCGGCCGTGGCAAACAGGCCAGCGGGCATGCAGCCGGGGTACAGCAG
>NZ_QAIH01000111.1 GCF_003060895.1 Acidovorax sp. HMWF029
CTGTGGGCCTGCCCCCCCACACACAATGGCCCGAGGTGAACGCGGCCAGCCACTGGGTGCGCTGCTCCTGCGGCACAAACCCCCGGTTCACCAGCACCTGCGCGCCATCGGCCAGTTGCAGGGGCGTCATCACCCAGAAGCCAGAACCCAGCTCAGTGAGGGCCTGGGTGAGCACGGTTTTCTCGGGCAGCCACTGGCCCTGCACGCTGACGGGCAGGTATTCGTGGCTGGCCGCGTTCACCTCGGGCCATTGTGTGTGGGGGGGCAGGCCCACAGGGGCCGCGTGCACCCGCTGCTCCACGCGCTCGATCAGTGTGAGTTTCCAGGCGCGGCGCTGCACCTGCCAGGTGCCCAGCGTGATAAAGCCCAAAAACAAGGCGATGCCCACGATTGCGAGCACCGCCTGGCGAAGCCGCCAGGCCTGGCGGCCTGGGGCTGTGGGGTGGGATGGCATCAGGGCGTCGATTGGCTCGGCGCCTCTTGCGTTGCGGGCGTGGGGTGAGCGGGCATCATGTTGGCATTCATGTGGAACATCACCCACAGGGTGCCAGCGATGGCGATCGCCACAAAGACCACGGTGAAGATCGTGGACAGCATGGTCCAGCCACCCTCTACTTTGCCGTTCATGTGCAGGAAGTACACCATGTGCACCAGGATCTGCACCACGGCGAAGGCGCCCAGCACCAGCACGGCGGTGTTGCGATCAGAGATCACCTTGGCCATGACCAGCCAGAACGGGATGGCCGTGAGGATGACTGACAGCACAAAGCCAATCGTGTAGTCGCGCAGGCTGCTGTGGGGGCCCACGTCGCCATCGTGGTCGCCATGGCCGTGGTTGTGGTCATGTCCGGCATGTGCCTTGTGTTGTGCGGCGCTCATTCAAAGCACTCCCATCAGGTAAACAAAGGTGAAGACGCCAATCCAGACCACGTCCAGAAAGTGCCAGAACATGGACAGGCACATCAGGCGGCGTTTGTTCTCGTGGATCAGGCCATGCTTGCCGATCTGCACCATCAGCACCACCAGCCAGATCAGGCCGAAGGTCACGTGCAGGCCGTGGGTGCCCACCAGAGTGAAGAAGGCCGACAGGAAAGCGCTGCGCTGGGGGGTGGCGCCCTGGTGGATCAGGTGGGCAAATTCATAGAGTTCGAGGCCCAGGAAACACAGGCCGAAAAACCCCGTGACCGCCAGCCACACCAGCGTGCCTTTCACGTCGTTCTGCTGCTTGCGCAGCATGGCAAAGCCGAAGGTGATGGACGACAGCAGCAGGAAGGCCGTGTTGATGGCCACCAGCGTCAGGTCGAACAGCTGTGCGCCCGTGGGGCCCGCCGCATAGCTGCGGCCCAGCACGCCATAGGTGGCAAACAGGGCGGCGAAGATGAGGCAGTCGCTCATCAGGTAGAGCCAGAAGCCCAGGGCCGTGCCGTTTTCAGGGTGAGGCTCGTGCGCGGGGTGGTATTGGCGCAGCGGCAGGGCTGCGCTTGCGGCGCCTGCCGCGCCAGGGGTGTAACGGATATCAGACATGGCTGGCGCGCAGTTGTTGGGTGCGGAGGTTTTCCGTCTCTGTCACTTCAGAGGCAGGAATGTAGAAGTCGCGCTTGTAGTTGAAGGTGTGGATGATCGACGCCAGGATCACACCGACGAACGACACACCGGCCAGCAGCCACATGTGCCAGATCAGCGCAAAACCCAGCACCAGCGACAGCGCCGAGATGACCGCACCCGAGCCGGTGTTGGCGGGCATGTGGATGGGCGCAAAGCCGGTGAGCGGGCGCTGGTAGCCGTGTTTCTTCATGTCCCACCAGGCGTCGATTTCATGCACCACGGGTGTGAAGGCGAAGTTGTAGTTGGGCGGAGGCGACGAGGTGGCCCATTCCAGCGTGCGGGCGTCCCAGGGGTCGCCAGTCACGTCGCGCAGCTGGTCGCGCTTGAGGTAGCTCACCACCAGCTGGATCAGGAAGCAGGCAATGCCTGCCGCAATCATCGCGGCGCCGATGGCGGCGATCACAAACCAGATCTGCAGCGAGGGGTCTTCAAAGTGGTTGGCACGGCGCGTGACGCCCATCAGGCCCAGCACATACAGCGGGCCGAACGCCACCCAGAAGCCCACCACCCACAGCCAGAAGGAGCGCACGCCCCAGGTGCGGTCGAGCTTATAGCCAAAGGCCTTGGGGTACCAGTAGTTGATGCCGGCGAACAGGCCGAACAGCACGCCGCCGATGATCACGTTGTGGAAGTGGGCGATCAGGAACAGGCTGTTGTGCAGCACGAAGTCGGCCGGTGGCACGGCCAGCAGCACGCCGGTCATGCCGCCGATGGCAAATGTCACCATGAAGGCCACGGTCCACATCATGGGCAGCTCGAAGCGGATGCGGCCCTTGTACATGGTGAACAGCCAGTTGAAGATCTTCGCGCCCGTGGGGATCGAGATGATCATCGTGGTGATGCCAAAGAACGTGTTCACGCTGGCGCCCGAACCCATGGTGAAGAAGTGATGCAGCCACACCAGGTACGACAGGATGGTGATCACCACCGTGGCGTAGACCATGGAGGTATAGCCAAACAGGCGCTTCTTGCAGAACGTGGCCACCACTTCGGAGAAGATGCCGAAGCAAGGCAGGATCAGGATGTAGACCTCGGGGTGGCCCCAGATCCAGATCAGGTTCACGTACAGCATGGGGTTGCCGCCCAGGTCGTTCGTGAAGAAGTTGGTGCCCGCATAGCGGTCCAGCGACATCAGCACCAGGGCGGCCGTCAACACGGGGAAGGACGCCACGATGAGCGCGTTGGTGCACAGGGCCGTCCAGGTGAAGACGGGCATGCGCATCAGGTTCATGCCGGGGGCGCGCATCTTGATGATGGTGACGATCAGGTTGATGCCCGACAGCGTCGTGCCCACCCCCGCGATCTGAAGCGCCCAGATGTAGTAGTCCAGCCC
>NZ_QAIH01000112.1 GCF_003060895.1 Acidovorax sp. HMWF029
GGCAGCACGAATCGAAACTCCTGGCCCGTTGTGGTCTCGACGACCGAGAAGTTCTCGCGCGTGTCGCCCGCAATGGGGCGCAGTTCAGTGGGCACCCCTTCGTCGGCGAGCAACTGCTGCACCTGCGCGCCCGCTGCTCCTCCCGCCACAGCCCAGGCCATCACGTCGGCCCCCAGCCGATGCAGCACGCGGGCCACGTTGATGCCGCCACCGCCTGCAAAACGCTGCACCGGGCCGCAGCGCAGCTTGTGGGTGGGGGCGACACGGGCGGTGGTGGTCGCCAGGTCGAGCGCGGGGTTCAGGGTCAGGGTGATCAGGGCCGGCACGGAGGGAGTGGGGGGCATGGCAGAGATGAAGGTGCTGCTGTCATATCAGCCAGGCCGGGCTACCAAGCCTTGTCCGAAAACCCTGACCAGAGTTCGTTGATGTCTGGGAAACGCCACTTTTCGGGGTCTTCGCGTGCCACGATTTTTTCGTTGCAGCCGGGGGCGGCCAGGTCCACCAGCTCAGGGGGGATGCGCAGGTCTGACTTGGTCGAGAAGAACACCTTGACGATGGGCGTGGTGAGGGCCGTGGGGGTTTGTTCGGTGACCACGCCTATGCGCCCGGAGGTCAGCCGTACCAGCGAGCCCACAGGGTAGATGCCGATGCTTTTGACAAAGGCTTGAAAGATGCGCTCGTCGAAATGGTCCTTGGTCCACTCGGCCATGCGGCGCAGCGATTCAGCGGGGTCCCAGCCGCGCTTGTAGGGCCGGTCGGACGTGACGGCGTCGTACACATCACAAATGGCCGTCATGCGGGCGATCACGCTGATGCCGTCGCCCTTGAGTTTGTCGGGGTAGCCGGAGCCGTCGATCTTTTCATGGTGGTGCAGACATGCGTCCAGCACGGCGTCGGGCACGTTACCGCCTTCCTTGAGCATGTTGTAGCCCTCCACCGGGTGGCTGCGCACCACGGTGAACTCCTGGTCGGTGAGCTTGCCGGGTTTGTTGAGCACAGCCAGCGGAATCGCTGCCTTGCCCAGGTCGTGCAGCAGACCCGCCATGCCCGCCAGGCGGGTCTGCTCGTCGTTGAGCTTGAGCTGGCGAGCCAGTGCCACCATCAGTGCACACACGGCCACCGAGTGCATGTAGGTGTAGTCGTCGGCTGTCTTCAGACGCGCCAGGCTGATCAGCGCGCCAGGGTTGCGGGTGACGGAGTCGGAGATCTCCTCCACAAGGCTTTGCGCCCCCACCGAGTCCACCGCACGGCCCATGCGGGCCTCGTTGAACATCGATACCACGGCTTCCTTGGATCTGCCGCAGATGTCTGCCGCCATCTTGAGTTCGCCCTGCATGTCGGTGGGGGTGCGATTGCGCACCGGGGGGGGCGGTACCGGCAGGCTCACCTGGATGGGGGGCAGGTCTTCCAGTCGGCTGAAGTCGGTTTCAATCTTGGCATCCACCTCTTCGCGCGACACCGATGTGGTGCCGTTGGCGACATCCAGGCCTTTGGAGGTGTCGATCCAGCATTCGTGAATGGCGGTGGCCTGGATGCGTTCCAGGTCCTTGGGGTCTCTGAGCACAAACTTGGCGCGCCAGAACGGATGCTCCATCCAGGACCCGCAGAACTCGTGCAAGTACATGCCCAGGGTCAGGTGTTGGATTTGGATGCGCTTGAGCATGTTGTGTCTGGATTCGGAAAAACCGCCCGTCCTTGGGCGTGACTAACAGTAACCATGTTAGCCTTTTTGCTCCGCTCCTGTCGTTCGTAAAACCCGTTACATGCCGTCTGCAGCCCCCAGAGTTTCCCCTAGCGCCAAGGCATCTGCGGCCCCAGCTGGGGCCAAAGGTGGGGCATCGGTGGCGCAAAAGGCACTGCAAAAAATCGGGCTGCGCCGCGACATCGACCTGGCACTGCACCTGCCCCTGCGCTACGAAGACGAAACGCGCATCATTCCGCTGGCCAGCGCCCGCGATGGGCAGGTGGCCCAGATCGAAGCCACCGTTGTGGCCAGTGAGGTGCAGCTGCGCCCGCGCCGCCAACTGGTGGTGCAGGTGGAGGACGGCAGCGGCAGCTGCGAGCTGCGCTTCTTCAGCTTCTACCCCTCGCACCAGAAGACGATGGCAGTGGGCGCTCGCCTGCGCATTCGGGGCGAGGTCAAGGGCGGCTTCTGGGGGCGGCAGATGCTGCACCCGGCCTTCCGCGTGGCAGGTGGCGAGCTGCCAGCTGCGCTCACGCCCGTCTATCCCACCACGGCCGGTCTGCCCCAGCCCTACCTGCGACGCGCCGTGGTCAGCGCGCTGGCGCGGGTGGATCTGTCGGATACGCTGCCACCCGGCACCGAGCCGCCCTGGGCGCGTTTTCATGGTCAAAATGGCCTCCACCGCGCGTTCAGCTTGCGTGAGGCGCTCATATTTTTGCACCACCCCACACCCGATGTGGCGCTGTCTACGCTGGAGGACCACAGCCATCCCGCCTGGCAGCGCCTCAAGGCCGAGGAGCTGCTGGCCCAGCAGCTATCGCAGTACCAGTCGCGGCGTGAACGCGACAGGCTGCGCGCCCCGGTGCTGCACCCGCAGCCTGTCAAGGGTGGCGCATGGCCCCTGCACGAGCAGCTTTTGGCCGTGCTGCCCTTCAGCCTCACCGCCGCACAGCGCCGCGTGGGCGAGGAGATTGCGGCCGACCTGGCGCGCCAGGTACCCATGCACCGTTTGCTGCAGGGTGATGTCGGCTCGGGCAAAACCGTGGTCTCGGCCCTGGCCGCCTGCCTGGCCATGGACGCGGGCTGGCAGTGCGCGCTGATGGCGCCCACAGAAATCCTGGCCGAGCAGCATTTCGCAAAGATGATTGGCTGGCTCGAACCCCTGCTGGCCGCGCGCGGCCGCAAGGTGGCCTGGCTGGTGGGTGGGCAGAAGAAAAAGGACCGCACCGCCATGCTGGAGATGGTAGCCAGCGGCGAGGCGGCGCTGGTGGTGGGCACCCATGCCGTGATCCAGGAGCAGGTGCAGTTCAAGAACCTGGCGCTGGCCATCATCGACGAGCAGCACCGCTTTGGCGTGGCGCAGCGGCTGGCCTTGCGGCAGAAGCTCGCTGCGCACGGTATGGAGCCGCACATGTTGATGATGAGTGCCACGCCCATTCCGCGCACCTTGGCCATGAGCTACTACGCCGACCTCGATGTGTCCGTCATCGACGAGCTGCCCCCCGGCCGCACCCCCATCGTCACCAAGCTGATTGCCGACAGCCGCAAGGACGAGGTGATCGAACGCATCGGCGCGCAGGTCGAGGCCGGGCGGCAGGTGTACTGGGTGTGCCCGCTGATCGAAGAAAGCGAGGCGCTGGACCTGAGCAATGCCACCGCCACCCACGCCGACCTGAGCGAGGCCTTGCCGGGCGTGATGGTGGGCCTGCTGCACTCGCGCATGCCCACCGCCGAGAAAAAGGCGGTGATGGCGCTCTTTACCAGCGGCCAGATGGGCGTGCTGGTCAGCACGACCGTGATCGAAGTGGGCGTGGACGTGCCCAACGCCTCGCTCATGGTCATCGAACATGCCGAGCGTTTTGGCCTCTCGCAACTGCACCAGCTGCGCGGCCGGGTAGGGCGGGGCGCGGCGGCGTCGGCCTGCGTGCTGCTGTATGCCACCAACGACAGCGGCCGCGTGGGCGAAACTGCCAAGGAGCGCCTGCGCGCCATGGCCGAGACCAACGACGGCTTCGAGATCGCCCGGCGCGACCTGGAGATCCGGGGCCCCGGCGAGTTTCTGGGCGCCCGCCAGTCGGGCGACGCGCTGCTGCGCTTTGCCGACCTGGCCACCGACACCCACCTGCTCGAATGGGCGCGCGAGCTGGCGCCGCAGATGCTGGACCGGTATCCTGACCTGGCCGCAAAACACGTGGCGCGCTGGTTGGGTGGAAAATCGGACTATCTCAAGGCATGAGACGCTCAGACCCACGCTGACGTGGCCCGCAGGAACACACCATGACCCTCACCGAACTCAAGTACATCGTTGCGGTGGCGCGCGAAAAGCACTTTGGCCATGCGGCCGATGCTTGCTATGTGTCGCAGCCCACGCTCTCGGTGGCCATCAAAAAGCTGGAAGAAGAGCTTGACGTGAAGCTGTTCGAGCGCAGCGCGGGCGAGGTCACGGTGACGCCTCTGGGCGAGGACATCGTGCGCCAGGCGCAGAGCGTGCTGGAGCAGGCGGCGGCCATCAAGGAAATTGCCAAGCGTGGCAAGGACCCGCTGGCCGGGCCGCTCACGCTGGGCGTGATCTACACCATCGGGCCCTATCTGCTGCCCGAGCTGGTGCGCCAATCCATCACGCGCACGCCGCAGATGCCGCTGATGCTGCAGGAGAACTTCACCGTCAAGCTGCTGGAGATGCTGCGTACGGGCGAGATCGACTGCGCGATCCTGGCCGAGCCGTTCCCTGACACCGGCCTGGCCATGGCGCCGCTGTACGACGAGCCCTTCATGGCGGCCGTGCCCAGCACCCATGCGCTGGCGGCGCAGCGCTCGGTCACGGCGGCTGAGTTGAAAAGCGAGACCATGCTGCTGCTGGGCGCTGGCCACTGCTTTCGCGACCATGTGCTGGAGGTCTGCCCCGAGTTCGCGCGCTTTGCCAGCAATGCCGAGGGCATTCGCAAGTCGTTCGAGGGCTCGTCGCTGGAGACCATCAAGCACATGGTGGCCGCGGGCATGGGCGTGACGCTGGTGCCCCGCCTGTCGGTGCCGCGCGATGCGCTGCTCACCGTGTCACGCCGCCGCAAGAGCGACGAGACCTACATCCGCTACCTGCCCATTCGTGAGGAGGATGGCAGCCCCCCACCCATGCGCCGCGTGGTGCTGGCCTGGCGCCGCAGCTTTACGCGCTACGAAGCCATTGCTGCCCTGCGCAACGCTATCTATGCCTGCGAACTGCCGGGTGTGACCCGCCTGTCCTGATGCCAGAAGCGCAGACCAAGGGTTCTTGCGGCATCTGCAGGTGTTGTCTGACGCGCGCGAGGCGCACCCTGCGCTACAGTGTTCGCATGTCCCCGTGGACCGGACATTCATCCAACCTCTGAGGAATCCCCATGGCAAAAATTTCCAAATCCTCCGCCCCCAGCATCAACATCGGTATCAGCGACAAGGACCGCGCTGCCATCGCCCAGGGCCTGTCGCGCCTGCTGGCGGACACCTACACGCTGTACCTCACCACCCACAACTTCCACTGGAACGTGACGGGCCCCATGTTCAACACGCTGCACACCATGTTCATGGCGCAGTACACCGAGCTGTGGAATGCCGTGGACCCGATTGCCGAGCGCATCCGCTCGCTGGGCCACGTGGCACCGGGCTCGTATGCAGAGTTCGGCAAGCTCGCCACCGTGCCCGATGCGCCTGCCAAGCCGCCCAAGGCGCTGGAGATGGTGCGTGTGCTGGTCGAGGGCCATGAGGCCGTGGCCCGCACCGCGCGCAGCCTGTTCCCCCTGGCCGACAAGGCCAGCGACGAGCCCACGGCCGACCTGCTGACCCAGCGCCTGACGGTGCACGAGCAAACGGCGTGGATGCTGCGCTCGCTGCTTGAGGAATAAGCCCTCACTTTGTGATGCAAACGCCCGGTGGCCGAAAGGCTCCGGGCGTTTTTCATGTCCGCGCCGGGCATGGGCGAAAATCCCGCTCCATGACCGCTACCGTCAATCCCCCCGCCCCCCGCAGCCGTTTCTCGCTCTACCTAGACCTCATCCGCTGGGACCGGCCCGCAGGCTGGCTGGTGTGTCTGTGGCCCACGCTGTCTGCGCTGTGGGTCGCAGCCGATGGATTTCCAGGCTGGCACTTGCTAGCGGTGTTTGTGCTGGGCACTTTCCTCATGCGCAGCGCAGGCTGCTGCGTGAACGATGTGGCCGACCGCGACTTCGACAAACACGTCAAGCGCACTGCGCAGCGCCCGGTCACGACCGGTGCCGTGTCGGTGAAAGAGGCGCTGGGGTTGGGGGCTGTGCTGGCTCTGGTGTCGTTTGGCCTGGTGCTCACCACCAACACCGCCGCCATCCTGTGGTCGGTGCCCGCCGTGCTGGTGGCGATTGCCTACCCGTTTTCCAAGCGGGTCATCTCCATGCCCCAGGCGGTGCTGGGTATTGCGTTCAACTTCGGTATCGTCATCGCCTTTGCTGCGGTGCAGGGTCAGGTGCCTGCCGTGGCATGGTGGATGTGGCTGGGCAACCTGTTCTGGGTGCTGGCCTACGACACCGAGTACGCGATGGTGGACCGCGACGACGACCTCAAGATCGGTATCAAGACCTCGGCCATCACCCTGGGGCGCTTCGATGTGGCGGGCATTGTGCTGTTCTATCTGCTTTTTATAGGTATTTGGGCTGCAGCGCTTGCAGATAAAGCGCTAGGCGCTATCTTTTATGTAGCTATTTTCGCAGCGCTTGCACAGGCCGTGTGGCACTTCACGCTGATACGCACTCGCACCCGCGAGGGCTGTTTCAAAGCGTTTCGTATCAACCACTGGTTGGGTGCCACCGTGTTTGCGGGCATTGCAGGCAGCTACCTGTTGCGCCAGTAAACTGGCAACCCGCTTTGGAACCAGAGACGCGCATGACGACCCCTTCCCCCCGGACCGTGACCGTGATTGGTGGCAACGCTGTGGCCCAGCAGCCCGCCGTGCAGGATGCTGTGGTGGCGCAACCCGCTGTGTTTGCGGTGGCGGCTTTGCCCACGCACTTCCCCGTCAACCTGCGGGACGATCAGATGCAGTTGGCACAGCAAAATCTCTCGCAGGTGGATTTTCTGACCCTGCCCACGCGCGAGGTCGTCACCCTGGGCGGTGATGTGGAAACGGCCCTGCACCGCACGCTCGATGGCTTTCTCTCGCGCATAGACCAGGGCAACGACCCCAAAATTTTCAAGCTGATCGCGAACCTGAAGGAGGCGGTGGACAAGGAAGACCTGCCCGCACTGGCCCAGCGCATCCTGAACCCCGAGCCCACCTTGCTCTCGCGCATCGGCAGCCTGTTCAACAAGGCGGCTGCGGCCAAAGCACTGGCCGAGGTGTGGGAGGAAACCCGCCGCATCGCCCTGGGCAAGACCAAGACGCTGGTCGATGTGGTGCAGAAAATGGATGGCGATCTGCGCCAGGAGCAGCACAAACTCGACACCGAAATCCGCGCGCTGGAGCAGCTCAAGGACTCGTACCGCGACCGCTACAGCGACTTTGTCGTGGTGGTGGCCTTCTTGTCGCTGTTGCTGGCGCGGGCGCGCGAGCAGGTGGCGCAGGCCGAGTTGAACGCCCAGCCCGGCAACCCTCAAGACACGGCCCATGTCACTGAACTCAAGGACAAGCTGCAGGCGCTGGAGTCGCGCGCGCTGGCGCTCGAAGGCACGCTCAGCCGCCTGCCTGCCGACCAGTTGGTGATCCGGCAACTGCAAAACGCGGCCATTGCCACGCTGCAAGAGACCACCACCACGGCATCCAGCCGCTTTGCCAGCATCAAGATGATGCTGCTCACGCTGCACGGCGCGCTGGTCACCCAGTCTGTGCAGCAACTGGCCGACCAGGGCGCTGCGCTGGACCAGAACCTGGCGGGCGTGCGCTCGGCGCTGATGAAAGACGTGGTGACCAAGGCCGCCAATGCGCCGGGCGACAACCGCCTGGCCCAGGCACAGCAGTTGCAGGCCATCGTGGCCGACACCGCGCAGCTGGTGGGCGTGGTGGAGCAAGCCCGTGCCGACAACCAGCAAAAATTTGCCCAGGCCCGTGAGATGTTTGCCAAGGCCCGCCAGGACATGCTGGCGGTGGGCCAGCAACTGCGGCCTGATCAAGCCCTGAAATACTGACCCCTGCGGTGCCCTGTACCGGCTGTCAATGCATGGCGGCTCGGGGCGGTGCAGATATTCCCCTGACATTGCTTCGAAGGAACCTGACATGGCCCTGGAACTCAAGCTCTCCAAACCCGGCGATGCCGCCCCCAAACTGTCGCTGAACCTGGCCAAGCCTGCACGCTTCACCGTGGAGCTGTCCTGGGATTCGGCGCACGACCTGGACACCCATGCGCTGCTGGCCGCCAACGGTGGCAGTGGTGCCAAAGTCACCAGTTTTGACCAGGTGCTGAGCACCTACAACGCCAAGAAAACCAACCCGCAAGGCGTGTTGACCACGAACGCCGATGGCTCGTTCTCCACGCCCGAGGGCGGCATCACCCACTCAGGCGATGTACGCACTGGCGTGAACCTGGATGTGGATGAAACCCTGTCGATTGACGGCAGCAAGATCGCAGCGGGCGTGAACGAGATCCCGATCTTCGTGACCATCCACGCTGCGGGCGGCGCCAACTTCTCAGCCGTGAAAAACGCGGGCATCCGCATCAAGAACGACCAGGGCCTGGTGCTGGGCGAGTACCTGTTGTCCAACGAATTTGGCCCTTTCAACGCGGTGCAGATGGGCAGCCTGCTGCTGGATGGCAGCGGCTGGCATTACCTGGCCGCAGGCAGCGGCTTCAACGGCGATTTCAACTTCATCCTGTCGCACTTTTCCTGAGCCGCAAGGTGAGGGCTCGGCACAGGTTCTGCATCCGTGTTCTGCGCCGTCCCTTTTGAAGCCCTATCTCTTGCTGGATGAAGCCCAAAGTCATCACCCAAGCCCCTGCCAGCCCGCAGGCGGATGCCGCCCCTGCAAAGGGGGGCACAACCGCAGGTGGTGCCGGGTTGCGGGTCACGGTCATTGCGCCGGGCGTGGCGCCCGCTGCTGCGCCAGCAGCCCCGCGCCCAGCGTCCACCACGGTGGTCGCGCAGCCGGGTGGGGCGCCCATGGCCTCGCCCAGTGCGTCTCCAGCGGGGCTCAAAGCACCGCCGTCGGTGGTGCCGGGCACGATTCGCCGGGGTGTGGAGGTCAGCCTGCCTGCGCTGGCCCAGCGTTTTCCAGCCGCAATGCCCGAGGCGCTGCAGCAAGCCCAGCGCCTGCTGCAGGCCACCATCGTGGACACCCTGAGCGCCTCACAGGCCGCCCGCTGGGGTGAAGAGGCGCAGCAGCGCTATGGCGTGCTGGTCGATGCCTCGCTGCAGATCACCCAAGCCACCACCGTGCAAACCAGCCTGCGCCACGTGGCGCGGCTGCACGCGCTGCTGCAAGGCATTGCCGATGAATGGGTTGCGCCCGCCAAGTCGCCGCTGCTGTTCTGGAAGAGCAACGCCGGGCCCGCCGCGCTGCTGGAGGCCCGCCAGAGCGAGCTGGCGCAGTTGCGCCAGCATCTGGCCGACGCCTTGCCCTCCCTGCGCAGCCTGCAGGCCGAGCTGCAAGGCATTGGCAGCGAGCTGGCACCGCTGGCTGTACAGCTGGAGGCGCTGAGCCTGGCCGCGCACTACATGGCCGATGCCTTGGACGCAGCCGCAGACCCGCGTGCCCACGCTCTGATGCAGCGCGCCAGTGCACTGGCGCAGACCGTGCTGCACATCCACGGGGGCCTGCAGTTGCGCCAGGGCAGCCAGCACAGCCTGGATGGGTTGATCCACCGCATCCAGGACAGCGTGCTGCTGGCCCTGCCCGCGTGGATGGAAAAAGTGGCCCTGGCCACCCAGGCGCGGCAGTTGAATGACACCGAACGCTACGCCCTGGCGCAGCAACTGCAAGGCCTGCTGGGCCTGCTCCACCTCTCTTAACTTGACGGACGACCGAACATGGCGCTCACCCTGGACCTGAACAAATCACAACAAGCCCTGGTGCTCAACCTGACCAAGGCGGGCGTGACCGAGTTGCCCAAAGTGGACGTCGCTTTTGTGATGGATGTGTCGGGATCGTTTGACGACGAGCACCGCCAGGGCGTGACGAACGACCTGCTCACGCGCCTGATCCCCTGGGCCGCGCTGTTCGACCCAGACCAGAAGATGGAGGTCTACACCTTCTCCAACGGCCCGCGCAACGTGCACCACGCCGCCGATGTGAGCGCCAAGAACTACGCGGGCTACGTGCAGCGCGAAATCATTGGCTGCCCCGGCTACATGGGCGCGACCGACTACTCCTACGTGCTCGAGCGTGTGCTGACCGATTTCGGGTGGATGACCGAAAAGCCCAAGAGCTTTCTGAGCCGCTTGTTTGGCGGCGGTGAAACCCCGGCACCTGCCGCCAAGCCCCGCCAGACGCTGATCTTCTTCGTGACCGACGGCGAAAGCGCCGATGAGGCCCGCACCACTGAGCTCCTCAAGGCCTCGCAGGCGCGTGGCGATGGCGTGTACTTCCACTTCCTGGGGGTGAGCAATCAGTCCGCCCAGTTCCCCTACATCCAGGGCCTGGGGGACAAGTTCAGCAACGTGGGTTTCACGGCGGTGAACAAGGTGCGCCAGTGGGTGCAGCAATCGGACGATGCCATCAACCAGTCGCTCATCAGCGATGAACTGGTGGCCTGGCTGAAGGCCGGGCGGTAAGGGGTTTGGCTTCCCTTGTTTGAATTGCTATTGAAATAATAGCTGCTTGCGCTTGATTGACGGGCGGAAACGGCTTATTGGAAGCATATTCTTGCTGGCTTATTTGCCAAACTCGTTGCCCAGTTCATCGGCGCGCTGGCAGGCGGCCTGCATGGCCCGCTCGAATGCGGCTGCCACGCCATCGCTTTCCATGGACTGCAGCGCCGCATAGGTGGTGCCGCCCTTGGAGGTGACGCGCTGGCGCAGCACGGCGGGGGGCTCGTCGGAGCGGCGGGCCAGCTCTGACGCGCCCACAAACGTGCCCACCGCCAGTTGGTGCGCCTGCTGCTCGCTCAGGCCCAGGTTCACGCCTGCGCGGGTCATGGCTTCCAGGAAGTAGAAGACATAGGCGGGGCCGGAGCCGGAGAGGGCCGTCACGGCGTCGAGCTGTTTCTCCTCTTCCGCCCACAAAAACTCGCCGGTGGACGCCATGATGGCTTCCACGCTCTGGCGCTCTGCGGGTGTGACGGCCGGGCGGGCGTAGAGCGCGCTCATGCCCTTGCCCACCAGGGCGGGCGTGTTGGGCATGGTGCGCACGATGCGCTCGGTGGCCAGCCACTGCGCAATGCTGCTGGATCGGATGCCTGCTGCCACGCTCAGGTGCAGCGCTGCTTGCGTGTGCGCCTTGGCCTGGGCGGTGGCGTCTTTGAAGGTTTGGGGCTTGACGGCCCAGACCACGATGCCTGCGCGCTGCAGGGCGGGGCCCGCTTCGGCCTGGGCTTCAATGCCGTAATTCTTGCGCAGCGCCTCGCGCGCTTCGGCCCAGGGTTCCACCACCTCGATCTGGCAGGCAGGCAGCCCTTGGTGGATCAGCCCGCCAATGATGGCGCTGGCCATGTTGCCGCCACCAATGAAGGCGATAACGGGCAGGGTGGAAGCAGAAGCGGGTGCAGAGGTGGTGCTCATGGTTCAGGCAATAGATGATGGTCAACGCAGGCATGCGATGGTATCCGCGTTGCATGGTGGGCATGGGAGTTGATGGCAGGCAGATCAGCACCAGAATCGCGCCGATCCACTCTGTTTCCCCTCAGTTCGGTGCACTAACCCACCTGCGATTTGGGCGCGGCCCATGCCAGTGCTCCCGCGCAAGGGCCGTCCCGCCGCGCTGGGAGCGTCCCCCTTCCCGAATGGCGCAGCCATTCGAGAGAAGGGGGAAGGCGCGCAGCGCCTCAGGGGGATGCACTCTATGCAGCCGTGGTTTGTCTCACCGCGTGTTCCCAGTTCGCCATCAGCTCCTGCGCGCGGCTGTTGCTCAGCGTGGGCACAAAGCGGCGGTCTGCGCGCCACAGGTGGGAGAGTTCGCTGGTGCTGGCGTACACGCCGCTGGACAGCCCCGCCAGGTAGGCTGCGCCCAGGGCGGTGGTCTCAATCACCGCAGGGCGCACCACCGGAATGCCCAGCAGGTCGGCCTGGAACTGCATCAGCAGGTCGTTCACACACGCGCCGCCGTCCACGCGCAGCTCGCTCACCGGGGCGCCACCGGCGGCCACGGCGTCGCGGCTCATGGCCTGCAGCAAGGCGGCGCTTTGGTAGGCAATGCTTTCGAGTGCGGCGCGGGCAATGTGGGCAATGGTGGTGCCGCGTGTCAGGCCTGTGATGGTGCCGCGTGCGTCGGGCTTCCAGTAGGGCGCGCCCAGGCCGGTGAAGGCGGGCACCATCATGACGCCGCCCGAATCGGGCACGCTTTGCGCCAGCGACTCGACCTCGCTGCTGTTGGTGATGGCGCGCAGGCCGTCGCGCAGCCACTGCACCACGGCACCGCCCACGAAAACGCTGCCTTCCATGGCGAATTCAGGCTGCTTGGAAGCCTGTGCTGCGCTGGTGGTGAGCAGGCCGTTTTGCGATGTCTGGAAGGTGTTGCCTGTGTGCATCAGCATGAAGCAGCCGGTGCCATAGGTGTTCTTGGCCATGCCCGCCGTAAAGCAGGCCTGGCCGAACAGCGCGCTTTGCTGGTCGCCTGCCACGCCGCCGATGCGGATGGGGTGGCCCAGCAGGTCGGCGGCCGTGTCGCCAAAGTGGGCGGCCGAGGGCAGCACCTCGGGCAGCAGTGCCTTGGGGATGCGCAGCAGCGCCAGCAGTTCATCGTCCCATTGGTTGGTGTGAACATTGAACAGCATGGTGCGCGAGGCGTTGCTCACGTCCGTCACATGCACCTGGCCGTGGGTCAGCTTCCACACCAGCCAGCTGTCCACCGTGCCAAAGGCCAGTTCGCCGCGCTCTGCCGCATCGCGCGCGCCGGGCACATGGTCCAGCAGCCACTGCAGCTTGGTGCCCGAGAAGTAGGCATCCACCAGCAGGCCCGTCTTGGCCTGGATGGTGGCGGCGTGGCCCTGTTCGCGCAGTTGGGCGCAGGCGGGCTCGGCGCGCCGGTCCTGCCACACGATGGCGTGGTGCACGGGCTGGCCGGTCTTGCGGTTCCACAGCACTGTGGTTTCGCGCTGGTTGGTGATGCCCACAGCGCGCACGGCACTCGCGGCAATGCCCGCCTTGGCCAACGCATCGCGCGCTGTGGCCAGTTGCGTGCGCCAGATTTCCAGCGGGTCGTGCTCGACCCAGCCGGGTTGGGGGTAGATCTGCGGCAGCTCCAGCTGCGCCTGCGCCACGATGTGGCCGCGTTCATCAAAAACGATGCTGCGGGAACTGGAAGTGCCTTGGTCGAGTGCGAGCAGGTAGGTCATAGAAGAAAAAAGATAAGTCAGGCCACTGAGGTCGGCCTTGATGGGGGGAGCAGCCCGGTGGATGCGCACGGCCAAAGCCAGCGACCGCCGCGCAAGGGCCGCTCCGCTGCAGAGGCAGCGCTTTGCTTGAGGGCGCTGGCGGTGTCCCCCTTCCCGAATTGCATCGCAATTCGAGAGAAGGGGGAAGGCGCAAAGCGCCTCAGGGGGTTGTGCTTGTTCATGCTGCTACGGTGCAGATCACGCCGGCATCTTGCAGCAACGCGGGAAAAGGCTCGGGCGGCGGTGCATCGGTGAACAGCCGTCCTATCTGATTCAGCGTGGCCAGTTGCACCATCGCTGGACGGTTGAACTTGCTATGGTCAGCGGCCAGCCACACCTCGCGGGCCTGGCCGATGATGGTTTGGGCCACTTTCACCTCTCGGTAGTCAAAGTCGCGCAGTGAGCCATCGGGCTCGATGCCCGAGATGCCGATGAGCGCGATGTCCACCTTGAACTGGCGGATGAAATCTACCGCAGCCTCGCCCACGATGCCCCGGTCGCGCGCGCGCACCACGCCACCCGCCACGATGACCTCGCACTCGGGGTTGCCGCACAGGATGGCGGCCACGTTCAGGTTGTTGGTGATGACGCGCAGGCCTCGGTGGTGCAGCAGGGCTTTGGCGATGGCTTCGGTCGTGGTGCCGATGTTCAGGATTAGCGAGCAGTTGTGCGGTACCTGCTCGGCCACGGCGCGGGCAATGCGGGCCTTGCCTTCGGCGTGCAGGGTTTCGCGCTGGGTGTGGGCCAGGTTTTCGACGGTAGAACTGGGCACGCGCACCCCGCCATGAAAGCGCGTGAGCAAGCCCGACTCGGCCAGCCGCTGTACGTCGCGGCGCACGGTCTGCAGGGTCACGCCCAGGGTATCTGCCAGTTGTTCCACGGTGGCGGACTTGCGGGTGCGCACTTCTTCAAGCAGTTGCAGTTGGCGGGGGTTGGTGTTCACGGGCTAGTAGATGGGGTTTGCGTTCGGGGTGCCTGCTGGGGCGGGGC
>NZ_QAIH01000113.1 GCF_003060895.1 Acidovorax sp. HMWF029
GTGCGTGAAGGGACCTGTTTGAATGTCACATCCGTTCGGGCTGAGCCTGTCGAAGCCTTGCGCAGCGCTTCGACTGCGCTCAGCGTGAACGGTTCGTGGGGTTGCGTGTCTTTCCTAGTCTCCCTGGAACACCGGTTTCTGCTTGGCGGCAAACGCCTCGTAGGCGCGGCGGAAGTCTTCGGTCTGCATGCAGATGGCCTGGGCCTGCGCCTCGGCCTCGATGGCCTGCTCGATGGTCATGCTCCACTCCTGGCTGAGCATGGTCTTGGTCATGCCGTGGGCGAAGGTGGGGCCGTCGGCCAGCGTGCGCGCCGTGGCCTGCACATTGGCCAGCAGGTCGGCGCTTTCATACAGGTCGTTGAAGAAGCCCCAGGCCAGGCCTTCGTGCGCGGTCATGGCGCGGCCGGTGAACAGCAGCTCGCTGGCGCGGCCCTGGCCGATCATGCGCGGCAGCAGTGCGCAGGCGCCCATGTCGGCACCGGCCAGGCCCACGCGGGTGAAGAGAAAAGCGGTCTTGGTCGCCTGGGTGCCGTAGCGCATGTCGCAGGCCAGCGCCATCATCGCGCCCGCACCGGCGCAGATGCCGTCGATGGCGCCCAGCACAGGCTGCGGGCAGGCGCGCATGGCTTTGACCAGGTCGCCCGTCATGCGCGTGAACTCCAGCAGCTCGGGCATGGTCATGGTGGTCAGCGGGCCGATGATCTCGTGCACGTCGCCGCCGGAGCAGAAGTTGCCGCCCGCGCCGGTGACGACGATGGCTTTCACGTCGGTGGCAAAGCGCAGCGCGTAGAAGAAGTCGCGCAACTCGGCATAGCTCTGGAAGGTGAGCGGGTTCTTGCGGTCCGGCCGGTTGAGCATGACGGTGCCCACGCCATCGGCAAAGCTCCAGCTGAAATGCTCGGCCACGTAGCTGGCCTGCGGGTTGAACTGCTCGCGCATGGGGTTGCTCGCCCCGATGTAGTGCTTCATTCGGCGGTCTCCAAGGAATTGTTTTGTGTGTGTTCTTTCACCTTGCCAAGCAGCCGGTACAAGGTGGCGATGTCGCGCTCGCCCAGCGTGGCGAAGGCCTCGACGATCCATTGCTCGTGCTGGCGCGCCATGGTGTTGAACTGCTCGCGGCCTTGCGGCGTGAGGCGCACCAGGTACGCGCGGCGGTCGCCTTCCACGTCCATGCGCTCCACCAGCCCCTCGGCCACCAGCTGGTCGGTGATGCCGGTGATGTTGCCGCTGGTCACCATCATGCGGCGCGAGAGTTCTTTCATCTTCATGCCGTCCGGCGCGCGTTCGAGCTGCGCCATCAGGTCAAAGCGCGGCAAGGTGGTGTCGAACTGCGCGCGCAGGTGGCTGCGCACCTGCTTTTCGATGAGCTGGGTGCAGGTGAGTAGGCGCAGCCACAGGCGCAGTGCCTCGGGGTGTTCGCTGGGGGCTGCGCCGTGCAGGCGGGCTTCGAGGTCCATGGCTAGCCTTCTTCCTCGGGTGCTCTGCTTTTAGTAGCTGATTGCGCCTGATTGGTAAGCGCTGCAAGCTGTTTTTGCTTGGATATCTCGCGCAGCATCTGGTCGCGTCCGCTGGCGTACTGCACGGGCCAGTCGGTGTGTGCGGCGGCCACGGGGCTCAGTTGCGCAGCGGCGTGCAGCGTCCAGGCGGGGTCGGCCAGGTGGGGGCGGGCGATGGCGCACAGGTCGGCGCGGCCTGCCGCGACGATGCTGTTGGCGTGGTCCGCTTCGGTGATCGCACCCACGGCCATGGTGGCAATGCCCACTTCGTTGCGGATGCGGTCGGCAAACGGCGTCTGGTACATGCGGCCATACACCGGGCGCGAGTCGCGTGTGGTCTGGCCAGAGGACACATCGATCAGGTCTGCGCCTGCCGCCTTGAACAAGCGCGCGATGGCAATCGCGTCGTCGGCGGTGTTGCCATCGGGGAGCCAGTCGTGGGCCGAGATGCGCACGGAGAGCGGCTTGTCGGCGGGCCACACGGCGCGCAGCGCGGTGAACACTTCGAGCGGGTAGCGGCAGCGGTTGTCCAGGCTGCCGCCGTATTCATCGGTGCGCTGGTTGGTGGCGGGGCTCAAGAAGCTGGCCAGCAGGTAGCCGTGGGCGCAGTGCAGCTCCAGCCAGTCAAAGCCGCAGGCCACGGCGCGGCGGGCGCTGTCCACAAAGGCGGCGGTCACGCGGTCCATATCGGCACGGGTCATGGTGGCAGGCGTCTGGTTCTGCGCGCCGTAGGCGAGGGGGCTGGCGGCCAGCAGGGGCCAGTTGCCCGCCTCCAGCGGCTCGTCCGTGCCTTCCCAGCCCACGCGCGTGGAGCCCTTGGGCCCGCTGTGGCCCAGTTGCAGGCCGATCCTGGCCGTGCTGCTGCCGTGCACAAAGTGCACGATGCGCGCAAAGGCGGCTTGCTGTGCGTCGTTCCACAGGCCGGGGCAGGCGGGCGTGATGCGGCCCTCGGGCGTGGGGCTGGTCATCTCCACCATCACCAGCGCCGCGCCGCCCAAGGCGCGCGCGCCCAGGTGCACCAAGTGGAAGTCCTGCGGCACGCCTTCGACCGCGCTGTAGGTGGCCATGGGCGAGACGACGATGCGGTTCTTGAGCGTCAGGTCTTTCAGGCTGAATGGCGTGAGCATGGGCGGAATCGCCGCCTTGCCACCGGCCAACCAGGCCTCATAGCCTTCCAGCCACGCGGCATCGCGCAGCCGCAGGTTCTCGTGGCTGATGCGCTGGCTGCGCGTGAGCAGCGAGTAGGTGAACTGCTCGATGGGCATGCCGGTGTAGCGCGCCACGTTTTCAAACCACTCGGTGCTGTTGCGCGCGGCGTTCTGGATCTTGAGCACCTCCACGCTGCGGCGTGCCTCGTAGTGCTGCAATACTTCATCGATAGGCAAGCCGGTTGCAAACTCATTGGCCAGGTCGATGGCGTCTTCGAGCGCCAGCTTGGTGCCGCTGCCGATGGAGAAATGCGCCGTGTGCGCGGCATCGCCCATCAGCACGATGGGTACCGGCTTGCCGCCAATGTTCTCGCTGTGCACCCAGGTATTGCAGATCACGCGCGGAAAACGAATCCAGTTGGCCGAGCCGCGCAGGTGCGTGGCATTGCTGATGAGTGCGTTGCCGTCCAGATACTTCGCGAAGAGCTTTTCGCAAAACGCAACCGCCTCGGGCTGTTCCATCTGGTCCAGGCCGTGGGCCTTCCACACGGCCTCGGGCGTTTCGACGATGAAGGTGGAGGTGTCGGCATCGAACTGGTAGGCGTGGGCCTGGAACCAGCCATGCTCGGTTTGTTCGAACGCGAAGGTGAACGCGTCGAACTTCTTTTTGGTGCCCAGCCACACAAAGCGGCACTGGCGCAGGTCGATGTCGGGCTGGTAGGTGGCAGCGTAGCGGGTGCGGATGCGGCTGTTGAGGCCGTCGCTGGCAATCACCAGGTCGGCGTTGTACTGCGCGGCGAGCTGCTGGTCGTCGGCCACGTCGGTTTCAAACTGCAGGTCCACGCCCACCGCCAGGCAGCGCTCCTGCAGGATGTTGAGCAACCGCTTGCGGCCAATGCCACAAAAGCCGTGGCCGGTGGAGCGCACGCTGCGGCCCTTGAAGAACACCTCGATGTCGTCCCAGTGGTTGAACGCATCGCCGATCAGCGCCGCCGTGGGCGCATCGGCCGCCTGCAGGTTGGCCAGCGTCTGGTCTGACAGCACCACCCCCCAGCCGAAGGTGTCGAACGGCCGGTTGCGCTCGACCACCGTGACGCGGTGCGCGGGGTTTTGCTGCTTCATGAGAAGGGCGAAATAGAGACCGGCGGGCCCACCGCCAATGCAGAGGATGTTCATGCCAAAATAGTTTAGACCTAAACAAATGGCTGTCAATGGGGCGTTCCCGAGCCGACTTTCGTGGCCTCTGCCACCTGACCAGCGCACAATCACCCTGAAGGTGCCGTGCAGCCTGCCCGGCCACTGTGGGAACCACCAGGAAAGGACCCCCTCCATGCTTTACAAATTCAAGTCCCGCGCCGCCGCTGATCTGATCATGTTGGAGCCCCAGGGGCGGCAGATCGTGACCATCATGGGCAAGACGCCGGGGGCCAGCGGCATCGTGACGGCGGCGCAGATCCCGGGCGCCATCGCAGCGCTGGAGGCTGCTGTAGCTGCCGAAGAAGCCCAGCCGCCGGTGAATGAGGCCGGCGACGAGGCGACGGAGCAAGAGCGTGTGGAGGCGGTGCGCCTGCGCCAGCGTGTCGCGCCCCTGATCGAGATGCTGCGCCGCAGTGCCGCCGAGCAGGTGGATGTGGTGTGGGGCGTGTAGCCATGGCCCCCGTGTTGTCGCCCTGGGCGGTGGTGGACTCCGAGCTGATCACCCGCAACTTCGCCGAGGGCCTGGGCACGCTGGAGATGTTGTGTGTTTATGAGGTGGCGAACGGCCGCATCCAGCGGGCGTCGTTTGCCACGGGTGAAAAGCGCCTGGGGCCTGCGTCATCTCCTGAAGACTGACTGAAGGCGGCAGGGGGCGCCAGTGTGCGCCAGTCCCTGTCAGTCCACCTTGGCGCCCGAGGTCTTCACCACCTGCGCCCACTTCTTGTGTTCGCTGTCGATGTGCTTGGCAAAGTCGGCGGGGGTGTTGCCGCCAGGGATGGCGCCCTGGGCCAGCAGCCGCTCCTTCATGGCCGGTGTGGCAAGGGACTTGGCAACTTCCTGCTGGATGCGGTTCACCACATCGGGGGGCGTGCCGGCCGGGGCCAGCAGGCCGAACCACGAGCTGGCCTCATACCCTTTGAGCGTGGTTCCCCCTGCCTGCTCCACTGTGGGCACATCGGGCAGGGCGCCGGAGCGCTCAGCGCTGGTCACTGCCAGGGCGGTGAGCTTGCCCGCTTTGATCTGGGCCATGGATGAAGGCAGGTTGTCGAACATCACATCGGCGTTGCCTGCCACCATGTCCATGAGTGCGGGGCCCGAGCCTCGGTAGGGCAGGTGCAGCATGAAGGTGCCTGTCATGCTCTTGAACAACTCGCCCGCCAGGTGGATGGAGGTGCCGTTGCCGCTGGAGGCCATGTTCATCTTGCCCGGATTGGCCTTGGCCACGCGGATAAAGTCCTGCACATTGGTGATACCCATGCTCTTGGCCTTGTCGGTATTCATCACCATCACATTGGGCACGGCCGCCACCAGCGTGATGGGGGCAAAGTCTTTGATGGGGTCGTAGGGCAGTTTTGCGTACAGCGCGCGGTTGATGCCGTGGGTTCCCACCGTGCCCATGAGCAAGGTGTAGCCGTCGCCCGCAGACTTGGCTGCCAATTCGGCGCCAACGTTGCCACCGGCCCCCGCGCGGTTGTCCACGATGAACTGCTGGCCAAATGCACGGCTCAGTTCTGGTGCCATGGCGCGGGCCAGGATGTCGGTAGTGCCGCCGGGCGCAAATGGAACGATGATGCGCACGGGCTTGGTGGGCCAGCCCGCGCCTGCCGGGGCTGCGGCCTGCGCATGGGCCGTTCCCGGTGTCAGCAGCGCACCGGCTGCTGCCACAGCCAGTGCGCCCAGCGCACTCAGAGTCAAGGCCAGGGCCACGGCTTTGCGGCGGCTGCGCGCATGGGCGCGCGCCTGTATCTGCGCGCTGGTGCGCGCCGGGGTGCGGAAGTCGTGTGCTTGTGCCATGGAAGCCATTCCTCGTTGAAACCATTGAAAGCTTGCGCCTCTGCCTGTGCTTGTTCGGCGCGTCTGACCTCTGTTCTACGCGGGTGTGTGCGGTCCGGGCAGATGGGATTACCCGAGGGTGTCGCAGTCTTGCAAGTTGTCGTGCGTGTTTCCGTGCGTGCGCCTGTCGAGGTGGCGCAAGGTTGCGTCACAAAAAAGAAAGCCACCGGGCCGAGGCGCGGTGGCTGGGGGCGGGCGGTGATGCGATGCCGCACCGCCCAGGTTGGCAGCCGCGCTGCCGGGTCAGTCGGCGTAAGTGCCGGCAGCCTTGATCACAGCGCTCCATTTTTCGATTTCGGCGGCCACAAACTTCTTGTGCTCGGGGCCATCCACGCGCTTGTCGGTCACCACCACGGCGCCCAGGGCTTCCTGCTTCTTGATGAACTCGGGGTCCTTCATTGCGGTCTTGAGGGCTTCGTTGATCTTCTTTTGCACATCGACAGGTGTGCCTTTGGGTGCATACAGGCCGTGCCAGATGGTCACGTTGAAGTCCTTCAAGCCCGATTCTGCGAGGGTAGGCAGGTCCTTGAGGGCCGGGGTGGTGAGGCGCTGGCTGGTGGTAACGGCATAGGCCTTGACCTTCTTGCCCTCGATCTGCGATGTGGTGTTGGTGGTCTGGTCGCACAGCAGGTCGATCTGGCCGCCGATCAGGTCGGTGATGGCCGGGGCGGTACCCTTGTACGGCACGGCGGTCATGTCCACTTGCATCGCGCTCTGAAACATCATGCCGCACAGGTGCGATGCAGCGCCCAGGCCAGCATTGCCCAGGTTGATCTTGCCCTTGTTTTGCTGGATCCAGGCGGTGAGTTCCTTGAAGTTGTTCGCGGGCATGGTGGGGCGCGCGATCAGTGTCATGGGCACTTCGTTGACCATGCCCAGGTATTCAAAGTCGTTGGGAACGCTGAACGAGAGCTTGCGGTACAGCGCAGGCATGGTGGACATGCCAATGTGATTGAGCAGCAGCGTGTAGCCATCGGGGGTGGCACGGGCCACGCGGGCGGCGCCGATGGAGCTGCCGGCACCGGCGGTGTTGTCTACGACCACGGTGGCGCCCAGGGGCTTGCGCAGTGCTTCGGCCAGGTCGCGGGCCACGCGGTCGGTCGGGCCGCCAGCCGCAAAGGGCACCACGATGGTGACGGTCTTGTCCTTGGCGGGGAACTCTTGGGCACTGGCGCCAAAGGCCACTGCTGCGGCGGCAGCAATCAGTGCGAGTTTCAGCATCTTTTTCATGGTCTCTCCTATAAATGACGGGCCATGATAGCGAGGGGCATTTGCGGAAACATTGCGGATAGTACGTAGCACACTGGCGACATGGTTTTTAAGTTCCAGCGGCCTGCTACGCCTTTCTGTATTGATTATTTTGCTATTGATTAAGTAGCGTGCGTTAGGGTAAACACTGCGGTTCCCCGGTGCGCAATGTGGGCTTGTTTGGCGCTGCCGCAAGTCCGCTGGGCAGGGGGCGGCAGCGTAGCCTGAAGGCCACGGCAGGCTACTTGTAGCTGCGCGCGTCCTCGATCACCTTGCCGTCGTTGGGCAGTGTGCCAGGGGGCACCATCTGCACGTCGCCGCGCAGCTTGGTCACTTCGCGGATGGCTTCGCTGAGCTGGTGGGCCAGGCCTTCGGCAGTCTCTGTGGTTTCGACCTGCAGCACCATCTGATCGTTGGCCATTTCGCCGCTGACGACCAGGCGCGCGCGCAGCACCTGAGGAAAGCGCCGCGCAATCGTGGCCACCTGGCCTGGGTGCACGAACATGCCGCGCACCTTGGTGGTCTGGTCGGCGCGGCCCATCCACCCCTTGATGCGGGTGTTGGTGCGGCCGGTAGGGCAGTGGCCGGGCAGCACGGCCGACAGGTCGCCAGTGCCAAACCGGATGAGCGGGTAGTCGGGGTTGAGTGTGGTCACCACCAGCTCGCCCACCTCGCCCTCGGGCACCGGGTCGCCGGTGCCGGGGCGCACGATCTCGACGATCACGCCTTCGTCGAGCACCAGGCCTTCGCGGGCTGACGTTTCGTAAGCAATCAGGCCCAGGTCGGCAGTTGCATAGCACTGGTAGCCCGCGATGCCCCGCTCGGCGAACCAGTCGCGCAGCGAGGGCGGAAAGGCTTCGCCCGACACCATGGCCTTGGTCAAGCTGGGCAGCGCCACGCCCAGTTCTGCAGCCTTCTCGACAATGATCTTGAGAAAACTCGGCGTGCCGATGTAGCCCGCAGGTTTCAGCTCGGCCATGGCCTGTACCTGTTGCTCGGTCTGGCCCGTGCCGCCGGGGAAGACCGTGCAGCCCAGCGCGTGCGCGCCGGTTTCCATCATCGAACCCGCAGGCACGAAGTGGTAGCTGAAGCTGTTGTGGATCAGCTCCCCGCCCCGAAAGCCTGCGGCGTGGATGGCGCGCGCCATGCGCCAGTAGTCGGGCCGTGTCCCCTCGGGCTCATAAATGGTGCCAGGGCTGGCAAAAATGCGAGTCATGCCGGGGCCAAAGCCCAGTGCGCTGAAACCGCCAAACACATTGGTGGCACGGCTCGCTTGCTGGCGTTCCAGCAACTCGTACTTGCGCGTGACGGGCAACTGGGACAGTGCCGTTCGGCTGTTGACGCTCGATGCGTCCACGCCAGCCAGGATGCTGGCAAACGCTGGTGATGCCTTCTGGGCATGGGCAATCTGCTGCGGCAGCGCCGCCATCAAGGCCGCTTCGCGTGCTGCGGGGCTGCGGGTTTCCAGGTCGTCATAGAACGTGTTCATGCCTGGGTTTCCTTGTGAGGTGGTTGAAATTGAAATTGGCCTCTAGCGCTTATCCATCAAACGCAAAAAGCTATGAAATCAGGAGTGATTCGTTCGACGTTTGAAAAGGTGCGGAGCCTTGAATACCGGCGCTGACGAAAGCCAGCGCCACCGCGCAAGGGCCGCCCCGCCGCGCTGGTGGTGTCCCCCTGAGGGGGAAGGCGCGCAGCGCTACAGGGGGGCATTTCAGGCCAGCCAGCGCTTGCGCCGCTTGTAGCTTTTGACATCCTTGAAACTCTTGCGCTCACCGCCGCCCATGCCCAGGTAGAACTCCTTGACGTCCTCGTTGTTGGCCAGGTCCCTGGCAGCGCCGTCCATCACCACGCGGCCGCTTTCCATGATGTAGCCGTAGTCCGAGTACTTCAGCGCCATGTTGGTGTTCTGCTCGGCCAGCAGGAAGGTCACCTTTTCCTTGGTGTTGAGGTCCTGGACGATATTGAAGACCTCTTCAACGATCTGCGGCGCCAGGCCCATCGAGGGCTCATCCAGCAGCACCATGCTGGGGTTAGCCATGAGCGCGCGGCCGATGGCGCACATCTGCTGCTCACCACCTGAGGTGTAGGCCGCTTGCGAGGTGCGGCGTGTCTTCAGGCGCGGAAAGTAGTTGTAGACCTTCTCCAGATTCGCCGCGATCTCGGCTTTGCTGGTGCGCGTGTAGCTACCTGTCATCAGGTTCTCTTCGATGGTCAGGTGGGCAAAGCAGTGCCGCCCCTCCATGACCTGCACTACGCCGCGCTGCACCAGGTCGGCGGGCGAGAGGTTTTCGATGCGCTCGCCCCGCAGCTCGATGCTGCCTTTGGTGACCTCGCCGCGCTCGCCCTTGAGCAGGTTGGAGATGGCGCGCAGGGTGGTCGTCTTGCCCGCACCGTTGCCGCCCAGGATGGCCACGATGGAGCCTTGTGGAACCTGCAGGGAAACACCCTTTAGCACCAGGATCACGTGGTTGTAGATGACCTCGATGCCGTTGACGTTGAGAACAATGCTTTTTGAGTCCATGGTGTTGCCTTCGCTGTGCCAATCCAAAGAGCTGCTGCAGGTGCAACTCTTTGGATTGGTGGCTGCGCCAAAAGGAGCAACCACAAATCACTGGCCGTAAAAACTGTCGCGGCCCAGGCCAGTGCCACCGCGCAAGGGCCGTCCCGCCGCGCTGGTGGCGTTCCCCTTCCCGATTCGCGCGGCGATTCGAGAGAAGGGGGAAGGCGCGTTAGCGCCTCAGGGGGATGTGCCGAATCAAGACTGGCAGTCTTCCGGCGTACGGGGTGCCAGCTTCTTTTCGGTCGCGTATTTGGCAGCGGTGGATTTCACCAGTGGCTTGATGATCTGCTCGTCAGCCTGCAGCCAGTCCGAGGTGAACTTCCAGCCCTTGCCATCCCAGGTGTGGATGCGTGCCCAGGCTGCGCCCATGTGGTCTGCGCAGGATGTGCTGATCGGGCGCATCACACCGGCAAAGCCAAGTGTGTCCAGCTTGGGTTGTGTGAGGTTGAGGTTTTCCAGACCCCAGCGCACCTGCTCGCCGGTCATGACCTTGCCTTTGCCAAAGCGCTCCTGCGCAGCACGGATACCTTCAATGCCCAGCATGGCGCTCATCGCGCCGCGCATGTACAGCACCTGGCCCACTTCGTCCTTCGGCCCTGTGCCCTGGCCCTTTTCGTGCACCATGGTCAGGATGTCCTTGACCACCTTGGACTGAGGTTCGGCGCCGTGCTGCATCGTCACGGCGTTGTAGCCCTTGGCACCGTCTGCCACGTCCTTCACGTCGGGTTCTGCGCCGGCCCACCACACGCCGTACATCTTCTCGCGCGGATAGCCCGTGGCCTGGGCTTCCTTGATGGCGGTGGAGTTCATCACCCCCCAGCCCCACAGCACCACATAGTCAGGGCGCGCCTGGCGCACCTGCAGCCAAGTGGCCTTTTGCTCGACGCCGGGGGAGGTGACAGGCAGCATCTGCAGGTCAAAGCCGTGCATGCGGGCGCGCTCCTGCAGCAGCGGGATGGGCTCCTTGCCAAACGGGCTGTCGTGGTAGATCAGCGCGATCTTCTTGCCCTTGAGCTTGTCAAGGCCGCCTTCCTTCTTGCCGATGGCCTGGATGATGGCGTCGCTGGCCACCCAGTAAGTGCCGGCGATGGGGAAGTTCCACTTGAACACCGATCCGTCCGCGCTTTCCGAGCGGCCATATCCGATGGTCACCACAGGAACCTTGTCGGCCGGTGCCTTCTCCGTGATGGCGAATGTGGCCCCGGTGGACAGCGGCTGCACGAACGATGCGCCCTTGCCCTTGAGGCGCTCATAGCATTCGACGCTGCGGGCGGTGTCGTAGCCGGTCTCGCACTCTTCGAACGAGAGTTTGACGCCGTTGATGCCACCGCGTGCATTGACGAGCTTGAGGTAGTCCACGAAGCCGTTGGCCCAGGGAGCGCCGTTGGGGGCAAAGGGGCCAGTGCGGTAGGAAAGCACTGGGATGTACTGCTCCTTGGCCTGGGCGTAGGCGCTGGTGGACAGCGTGGACATGCCGGCGGCCAGCGCGGCTACAGCGATCACGAGATTGCGAAGCTTCATGGTTGTCTCCTGTGAATAAAGGGTCGAGAGGTCACACGGGCGGGCTCTTCAGTGCCCTGCATGCTGCGCAAGCAGCGGCACGGGGATACAAGCCTCTGTAGGGAAAACGGTTGTCATGGGGCTGCTGGCAATGGTGTTCAAGTTCAATGCGGGAACGGCCACAGGCGTAGCTTTTGCTTTCCGATGGACCACAGCTTGGCCAGCCCGTGCGGTTCCACGATCAGGAACCACACGATCAGCGCGCCGAAGATCATGAACTCCGCATGCACGATGGCTGCGGTGGAAATCGTGAGACCGAACAGTCCGACGAAGGCGGGCAGGAATTGGTTGAGCGCAATGGGCAGCACCACGATGAAGGCGGCGCCAAAGAAGCTGCCCATGATGGAGCCCATGCCGCCAATGATCACCATGAACAGCAGCCGGAACGACATGTCGACCGAGAAGGCTCCCGGCTCCCATGAGCCGAGGTAGACGAAGGCCCACAGGGCGCCGGCCATGCCGACGATGAAGGAGCTGACGGCAAATGCACTGAGCTTGGCGTACATCGGGCGGATGCCGATCACCGATGCCGCCACGTCCATGTCGCGGATCGCCATCCATTCGCGGCCGATGGCGCCACGCACCAGGTTCTTGGCCAGCAATGCCACCACCACCAGGATGGCCAGGCAAAACAGGTACTTGCTGGTGGCAGACTCGATCGGCAGGCCGAACACCTGCAGGTTGGACACCGACACCGTGCCCGAAGGTGTGTCCAGCGTGAACCACTTGATGCGAAGGAACATCCAGTCGCTGAAGAACTGTGCGGCCAGCGTGGCCACCGCCAGGTACAGGCCCTTGACCCGCAGGCTGGGCAGCCCGAAAAGGATGCCGAAGAATGTGGCGCACAGCCCGCCAAGGATCAGTGCGGGAATGAGTGGCAGACCCGGCAAGCGCATGAAGAAGTTGTAGGCCCCGTAGGCGCCCACCGCCATGAAGGCGCCCGAACCGAGGGAGATCTGCCCGCAGTAGCCCACCAGAATATTCACGCCCAGCGCGGCCAGCGACATGATCACCAGCGGGATCAGGATGGCGCGAAAGAAGTAGTCGGTGGCCAGTGCTGGCACCACCAGAAAGGCAATGGCCAGCAGCAGTGCGATGACGATGCGGTCCTGCGCGATCGGGAAGATCTGCTGGTCGGCCCGGTAGGTGGTCTTGAACTGGCCGTTTTCGCGGTAGAGCATGGGAAGTCTCCTGTGTTCTTGTTGTTATGGTTCAAACGCGATCGATGATTTTTTCGCCAAACAAACCCTGGGGTCTGAACAGGAGAAACACCAGCGCCAGCGCATAGGCAAACCAGATCTCTATGCCGCCGCCCACGTACGGGCCCAGGTAGACCTCCGACAGCTTCTCGCCCACGCCGATGATGAGTCCGCCGATGATGGCGCCGGGCACGGATGTGAGGCCACCCAGGATCACCACTGGCAGGGCCCGCAGGGCCACCGTGGCCAGCGAGAACTGCACGCCCAGCTTGCTGCCCCAGATCATCCCGGCCACCAGGGCCACGACGCCCGCCACGCACCATACGATCACCCAGATGCGGTTGAGCGGGATGCCGATGGACTGTGCCGCCTGGTGGTCATCCGCCACGGCACGCAGCGCCCGGCCGGTGCCTGTCTTCTGGAAGAAGATGGACAGGGCAACCACCAGCGCGGCGGCAATGGCTGCCGCAATCACGTCTTCCTTGTTGATCAGCAGACCGCCGGGAAACATGGAGTCCAGCACGAACACGGGCTCCTTGGGCATACCGATGTCGATCTTGTAGATATTGCTGCCGAAGATTGTCTGGCCCACGCCCTCCAGGAAGTAGGTAATGCCGAGCGTTGCCATCAGTAGCGTGGCACCTTCCTGGTTGACCAGGTGGCGCAGCACCAGTCGCTCAATGAGCCATGCCACGATGAACATCACTGCACCTGCCAGCACGAAGGCGATGAGGTTGGCAACGATGGGGTTGGACAGGCCCGTCCACTGGGGCACCCATTCTGCAAACCGCGCCATGGCCAGCGCTGCAAATAGCACCATGGCGCCCTGTGCAAAGTTGAAGACGCCCGAGGCTTTGTAGATGAGCACGAAGCCCAGCGCCACCAGCGAATACAGCATGCCCGCCATTAGGCCGCCGATCAGTGTTTCGAGGAAAAATCCCATGTTCTTTTCTCCTGTACGTCGCGGCGTCAGTGGGATGTGCCCAGATACGCGCTGATCACGTCCTGGTTGCTGCGCACCTCGTCGGGCGTGCCGTCGCCGATCTTCTTGCCGTAGTCCAGTACCACCACGCGGTCGCTGATGTCCATCACCACGCCCATGTCGTGCTCGATCAGCACGATGGTGGTGCCGAACTCGTCGTTCACATCGAGGATGAAGCGGCACATGTCCTGCTTTTCTTCCACGTTCATGCCGGCCATGGGTTCATCGAGCAGCAGCACCTGTGGCTCCATGGCCAGGGCTCGGCCCAGGTCCACGCGCTTTTGCAGGCCGTAGGGCAGCTGGCCCACCGGCGTCTTGCGGTAGGCCTGGATTTCCAGGAAGTCGATGATGTGTTCGACGTGCTCGCGGTGGAGGATTTCCTCGCGCTCGGCGGGGCCCCAGCGCAGCGCCTGCAGCAGCAGGTTGCTTTTGATCTTGAGGTTGCGGCCCGTCATGATGTTGTCGATCACGCTCATGCCCTTGAACAGCGCAAGGTTCTGGAACGTGCGCGCCACGCCCATCTCCGCCACCTGGCGCGAGTTCATGTGCGAGAACGTTTTTCCCCGGAAGGTGATGGAGCCATCCTGCGGCGTGTACACCCCGTTGATGCAGTTGAGCATGGAGCTCTTGCCTGCGCCGTTGGGGCCGATGATGGCGCGGATTTCATGCTCCTTCACGTTGAAGGAGATGTCGGTCAGCGCCTTCACGCCGCCAAACCGGAGGCTGATGTTGTTGACGTCGAGGATGACGTCGCCGATCTTCTTGGTGCTCATGGGTTGTCTTCCGGCGCGTGGGTCAGGCAGCGTTCTTCACGGGGGCAAATGTCTTTGCGTCTGACAGCTTGAGCGTGGCGCTCACGCTGCCGGTGCGGCCGTCTTCAAACTTCACCTGCGTCTCGATGTATTGCTCGGTGCGGCCGGCATACAGCGCATCTACCAGCACGCCGTACTTGTCGGCAATGAAGCCGCGGCGGACCTTGTTGGTGCGGGTCAGTTCTCCGTCGTCGGCATCCAGCTCCTTGTGCAGCACCAGGAAGCGGCTGACCTGGCTGCCTGCCAGCATGGTGTCGGTGGCCAGGTCGGCGTTGACCTTCTCGATGCACTCGCGGATCAGCTCATACACCTCGGGCTTTTGCGCCAGGTCGGTGTAGCCGGCGTAGGGCAGGTTGCGGCGCTCGGCCCAGTTGCCTACGGCATCGAAGTCGATGTTGACCATGACGCACACCTTCTCGCGCTTGTCGCCCAGGGCCACTACTTCCTTGATGTGAGGGAAGAACTTGAGTTTGTTCTCCACATACTTGGGTGCAAACATGGCGCCATCGTTGGCGCCGCCCATGATGCGGCCCACGTCCTTGACGCGGTCGATGATCTTGAGGTGACCGTGAGCGTCCAGAAAGCCCGCGTCGCTGGTGTGGTACCAGCCATCGGCCGTCAGCACTTCGGCGGTGGCGGCCGGGTTCTTGTAGTACTCCTTGAGCAACCCGGCCGACTTGACCAGGATCTCGCCGTTGTCGGCCACCTTGATTTCCACGCCGCGAATGGGCACCCCCACCGTGTCGGCGCGTGCCTGGTTGTCGGGCTGCAGGCAGACGAATACGGCGGTCTCGGTCGAACCGTAGAGCTGCTTCAAGTTGATGCCGATGGAGCGGTAGAAGGTGAACAGGTCGGGGCCGATGGCCTCACCTGCTGTGTAGGCCACGCGCACGCGGCTGAAGCCCAGGTTGTTGCGCAGCGGGCCGTAGACCAGCAGGTTGCCCAGCGCGTACTTGATGCGGTTCAGGGTGCCCACGGCTTCGCCGTCCATCAGCGCGGGGCCCACGCGCTTGGCCACGGCCATGCAGGCGTGGAACATCTTGCGCTTGATGGCGCCTGCGTCTTCCATGCGGATCATCACGCTGGTGAGCAGGCCTTCAAAAATGCGCGGCGGCGCAAAGTAATACGTTGGGCCGACTTCCTTGAGGTCGATGGTCACGGTGCTCGCCGACTCGGGGCAGTTGACCACGTAGCCGCAGGCCAGCCACTGGGCGTAGCTGAAGATGTTCTGGCCGATCCAGGCCGGGGGCAGGTAGGCCAGTACCTCTTCGCTGCTGGTGAGCTTGTCGAACTCTGCACCCGCGCTGGCGCGGTCCAGCAGTGTGCTGTGCGTGTGCACCACACCCTTGGGGTTGCCCGTGGTGCCCGACGTGAAGAACATCGCTGCCACGTCGTTGGGCGTGGCCTTGGCCACCTCGGCGCGGAACCACTGGGGGTGCTTGGCGACATGGCCTGCACCGGCCTCGATCAGTGCGTCCAGCGAGGCCAGACCAGGCTCTGCGTAATTGCGCAGGCCGCGTGGGTCGTCAAAGTAGATGTTCGAAATCTTCGGGCATTGCTCGCGGATTTCGAGCAGCTTGTCCACTTGCTCCTGGTCTTCCACCAGACAAAAGCGCACCTCGGCGTTGTTGAGCGGGAAGATGCATTCGGCGGCCACCGCATCCTGGTACAGCGGCACGGGGATGGCGCCCAGCGACTGAGCGGCCAGCATGGTGGCGTACAGGCGGGGGCGGTTGGCGCCGATCACCACCATGTGCTCGTGGCGCTGCAGGCCCGCCAGGTGCAGGCCTGCGGCCACCTGTTCCACCAGGCGCACCAGGTCGGCCCAGCTGTGGGTTTGCCAGATGCCATATTCTTTTTCGCGCAAGGCCGGGGCCGTGGGGCGCTCGGCGGCATGCTTGAGCAGCAGTTGCGGGAACGTGGTCAACATTGCAGGTTCCTGAAAGTGAAAAGGTGTCGGCCCGGTGACAGCCGGGGGCGCAGGCTTGTGTTTGCGCGATGGGGGAATGCTAGGACCCACTTTGACGTCGTCTTGTCTTTCCGACGACAATTTAGGGGTAACTCCTTGGTGGGTAAAACCCTGCCTGTGGGTGGGCGGTATCCTCCAAGCCATGTACGCCCCGTTTTTCGGTCTCCAGCATCCCCCGTTTTCCATTGCCCCGGACCCGCGCTACCTGTTCATGAGCGAGCGCCACCGCGAGGCCCTGGCCCACCTGCTGTATGGGTTGGATGCAGGCGGCGGTTTTGTGCTGCTCACCGGTGAGGTGGGCGCGGGCAAGACCACGGTGTGCCGCTGTTTTCTGGAGCAGATCCCGGCGCACTGCAACGTGGCCTATATCTTCAACCCCAAACTCACTGTGAGGGAGTTGTTGCGCTCCATCTGTGACGAGTTTGGCGTGCCCCACAAACCCACGGTGCCAGGCGGTGTGGAGACGGTGAAGGATTACATCGACCCGCTCAACGCCTCGCTGCTGGCGGCGCATGCTGCAGGGCGCAACACCGTGCTCATCATTGACGAGGCGCAGAACCTCTCTGCCAATGTGCTGGAGCAGTTGCGCCTGCTCACCAACCTGGAGACCAGCGAGCGCAAGCTGTTGCAGATCATCCTGATCGGCCAGCCCGAGCTGCGCACCATGGTGGCCAGCCCCGCGCTGGAGCAGTTGGCGCAGCGTGTGATTGCACGCTTTCATCTGGATGCGCTCAGCCCGCGCGAGACCCAGCAGTACATCGCCCACCGGCTGGCCGTGGCGGGCCTGCAGGGGCCCGCGCCTTTCAGTCAGCGCGCCATCGCACGAGTACATGCGCTGTCGCGCGGCGTGCCCCGGCGCATCAACCTGCTGTGCGATCGGGCCATGCTGGGCGCCTATGCCGCCGGGGTGCGTGAAGTGAGTGCCACCATCGTCAACCGGGCCGCGCGCGAGGTGTTCGACGCCCCGGCTTCGGCCGCCGCTGCCCGCCAGGGCCAGCCCTTGCTGCCCCGCTGGGCGGTGGCGGCCCTGGGCGCCGTGGCAGGGGCTGCGCTGGTGGCGGCGGGTGGCTGGGCGCTGGGGGCCTGGTCCCCGCTGGCCCCACGCGGTGCGGGCGCGCCGGTGGCGGCCACGGCGCCCGCATCACCAGCCAGCGCGGCGGTGGTGGCAGGTGCCCGTGCACAGCCCCCGGCCGCAGCCGCCAGTGCTGCTTCGGTGGCGGGTGCTGCTGCAGCAGCGGCAACAGCGGGTGCATCCACCCCGTCTGCGGCGCCGGCGGTGGCCGCACCGGTATCCGACCTGCATCAGTTTCTGGCGACCCTGCCCGCCAGCGATGGCCAGGCATGGCAGGCGCTGGCCACCCGCTGGGGCGCCAGCGTGCCCGAGGGCGCCGATGCCTGCGCCACACTGCCGCGTGAAGGGCTGCGCTGCTACCGCAACCGCCGCGCGGGCCTGAACCTGGTGCGCCAGATCGACAGGCCGGTGCTGCTCACGCTGTTCCCTTCAGACGATGGCGACAGCGCCGTGTCCGCCGTGCTGCGCAGCCTGGACGGCGACACCGCCACGCTCGAAGGCGCGGGCCGCACGCTGCAGGTGCCCGTGGCCGAGTTGGCCCAGGTGTGGCGCGGCGACATCGCCACCCTGTGGCGCGCCCCGATCGGCATGCCCGACAAGGGCGACATAGCCGAGAGCAGCGCCGGTGCCGCCTGGCTCGACAAACAACTGGCTATGGCCGCCGCAGGTGGCACCGGCATTGGCGCGGGCGCGCGCGCTGCCACCCCTGCCGCACGCCAGGCGCGCATCCAGCGTTTTCAGCTGGCCCAGGGCGTCACGCCCGATGGGCGCGCCGGCCCGCTGACCCTCATGCTGCTCAACCGTGTCAACGGTGTGAGCGAACCCCGTTTGCGCACAGGAGCCTGATCCCCATGTCCTACATCCTTGATGCGCTGCGGCGCGCGGAAGCCGAACGGGGGCGGGGCGGCGTGCCTGGGCTGCATTCGCAGGCTGTGCCGGTGCCTGGCGCCGCGCCGGTGGCCGAGCGGCGTGCCGCGTCTCCCTGGCTCATGGCCAGCGCGGGTGTGGCCGTGGCGGCCGTGGCCGTGGCGGGCACCTGGTGGGTGATGCAGCGCCCGGCCCCTGCGCCTGCCGTGGTGGTGGCTGCCGCCCCAGCGCCCACCCCTGCGCCGGTGTCTGCACCGTCCGCTCCAGCCTCACCAGC
>NZ_QAIH01000114.1 GCF_003060895.1 Acidovorax sp. HMWF029
CTCTCCGGCTGTGGCACCCGCCTGAACAAGGCTCCTGTGGAGGATCGGGGCACCTCCACATCCTCTGCGCCTGCGCAGGCTGGACAGCCTGGTGTAGTGGTCGCCACCCCCATCAAGCCATTGCCCGGCGCGGAGAATGCGGGTAAACCGGGTTATTACACAGTCAAGCCTGGGGATACCCTGATTCGCATCGGGCTGGAGTCCGGCCAGAGCTGGAAAGACCTTGCCCGCTGGAACAACCTCGAAAACGCCAACCTCATCGAAGTGGGGCAGGTTCTGCGTGTGGCGCCTCCCGCAGCCGTTGTGGCTTCTGACAATGGCGTGGTGACGCGGCCTGTGACCTCGTCTACCGTGGCGCCTGCACCGGCTGTGTCGGCTGCCAGCACTCCCAAGGCGCCAGCATCGGCGGCATCTGGCACCGTGGTGGCTGCGGCTCCCGCAACGCCAGCTCCAGCTGCGGCGCCCGCTGGGGAGGATGACATCGCCTTCATTTGGCCCGCTTCGGGATCGCTGATTGCGGGTTTTGACGAGGCGCGCAACAAGGGTTATGACATCGCTGGCAAGGCGGGTGAGCCCGTGCTGGCGGCCGCCGATGGCCGAGTGGTCTACGCTGGCGCAGGTTTGCGCGGCTATGGCAACCTGGTGATCCTGAAGCACAACAACACTTTCCTCACGGCTTATGCCCACAACCAGGCGCTGCTGGTCAAGGAAGACCAGGCTGTGCGCAAGGGTCAGAAGATTGCCGAAATGGGCAGCACAGACGCCGACCGTGTCAAGCTGCACTTTGAAATCCGCCGACAGGGTAAGCCGGTGGACCCCTCGCGCTACCTGCCAGCACGTTGATCCCTATGGTGGCCGGGCTACCGCACAGCGGCGATGGCAGTGTGGCCGGGGTGTCCGCTGAAGCGGGCGACGACCTGCTCGCCGAGGAATCGGAGGCGCTGGTCGAGGCCGGCAGCGAAATGCGCTACATGCTGGTGGCGGCTCCGCAGCATGCCGCCCGGCTCGACAAGGCGCTCGCAGACCTGGTTCCTGAGTTCTCCCGCAGCTACCTGCAGCAGTTGCTGGGGCAGGGGCTGGTCAGCCTCAATGGCAAGCCTGTCCTCAAGGCGTCCACCCGTGTCAAAGCGGGTGACCAGCTGGTGCTGGAGATGCGGCCTACGCTGCAAAGCCAGGCGTTCCGCCCCGAGCCCATGGCCATTGACGTGGTGTATGAGGACGAGCACCTGCTGGTTGTTAACAAACCCGCAGGCTTGGTGGTGCACCCGGCGCCAGGCAATTGGAGCGGAACCCTGCTCAACGGCTTGCTTGCCCGCGACGAGAAGGCCTTGCTGGTCCCTCGTGCTGGCATTGTGCACCGATTGGACAAAGACACTAGCGGCCTCATGGTGGTGGCGCGGGACCGCGCCACCATGGACGCGCTGGTGGCATTGATCGCCGAGCGCAAGGTAAAGCGCCAGTACCTCGCCCTGGCGCATGGCGCCTGGACAGGGGCTAAGAGTCGTTCGGTTGATGCACCCATCGGGCGCGATCCGCGCAACCGGTTGCGCATGGCCGTGGTGGACCTGGCCCTGCATGCGGGCAAAACTGCCCGCACCGATGTCCTGTGTTTGGACGGAGCCGATCAGGGCTGTTGGGTTCAGTGCACCTTGCACACGGGGCGAACCCACCAGATCCGAGTGCACATGGCATCGCTCAAGCACCCGCTTGTGGGCGACACCCTGTATGGCGGTGCGCCCTTGGGGGCGATGCAGCGCCAGGCACTGCACGCCTACCGCCTGGCCTTTGTGCACCCGGTAACGGGCAAGGCGCTGGAGTTCCATGCGCAGGCACCCGAGGACATGAAGCAGGCACTGTCTTCCTGGGGCCTGGGCTACAATGCGCCCTGATGGCCTTATCGGCCCGCTGCCCGAAGACGAAGTCCCGCCGGGCCCTCGCGTCGCGCCAACGTCCTTGCGCTGAGCGCCATTTTGACTGCCCCCTGCTGTTGATGTGACACCCGTTGCAACGCGTGGCACTTTTCCAGGAATCGCTGAACCATGAACACGGTGGATGCCAAAAGGGTCCTCGAAACTGCGCTGATCTGCGCGCAGCAGCCTGTGCCTGTGCGCGAATTGCGGGTGCTTTTCAATGATGCGCTGGGGTCTGACACGCTCAAACTCCTGCTGCAGGAGCTGCAGCAGGATTGGGCACAGCGCGGCGTGGAGTTGGTGCAAGTGGCCACGGGTTGGCGTTTTCAGAGTCGCCCCGAGATGCGGGAGTTTCTCGATCGATTGCACCCCGAGAAGCCTCCTCGTTACACACGGGCCACCATGGAAACGTTGGCCATCATTGCGTATCGCCAGCCGGTGACGCGGGGTGACATCGAGGACATCCGTGGCGTGACCGTCAACAGTCTGATCATCAAACAACTGGAAGATCGGGGCTGGGTCGAGGTCATCGGGCACCGGGAAACCGTGGGGCGTCCTGCTCTGTTTGCGACCACCCGCCAGTTTCTGGATGACATGGGCCTGCAGTCGCTGGACCAGTTGCCGGTTTTGGACGACCCCACTGGCAATGCGAATGTGCTGGAGGCCATGGCTGCTGCGGCCCAGGGGGTGATCGAGCCGGAACTGGAGCCGATGTTGGAGCCGCAACCGGTGTCGGAGCCAGAGCCCGAGGCGGTGGTTGTGGAGCCCGAGGCGGAGCTGCAGCCGCAGTCCGCCCCCGCCATCGCGGAAAGCGTGAGCCCACCGCTGGTGGACGATTTTTTTAATGACACGGAGACAGATCTCCGTGGCGACCATGTGGATACGGACGCCCCGGGTGGTGTCCAGGGAAATACTTGATGAACGATTCGACCCCCGACAATCCGGGCGCAACGCCCGAGGCTGGCGCTGCCGATGTGGCTCCTCCTGCAAAGAAGCCTGCTGCCAAGCGCGCGCCGCGCAAGAAGGTAGTGCCGGTTTCGGCAGAACAAGCCGACGCGGTAGCAGGGGGTTCGGAGGTGGCTCTGGTGACCTCTGCAGCAGAGGTGCAGGCCGAGTCTTCGAGTCCGGTCGAAGCGCCCGCTGGTGCCGAGCTGGCAGTGGCAGCAGAGCCCGCGACTGTCGGTTCACAGGCGCCTGGGGTCGATGGCGCCGCACTGGGTGGGGAGCGCAAGGGCCGGCCCCCAGCAGACCAGCGGGGGCGCCCGCCCCGTGCGGACGGGGGGGGGCGCGACAAGCGCAAGCCCGCGCCGGCGGTAGAGGGCTACCAATTCGAGGATGTGATCTCGGGTCGTTTTGACCAGGATGACGCGTCGGCAGATGTGCCCCCCGCCAAGCGGGTGCTGTTGCCTCAGGTGGAAACGCCCAAGCTGCACAAGGTGCTGGCCCAGGCGGGGCTGGGTTCGCGTTTGGAGATGGAGCAGCTCATCCTGGAAGGACGCATCTCGGTGAACAATGAGCCGGCCCATATTGGCCAGCGCATCCAGTTTGGCGACCAGGTCAAGGTCAATGGCAAGCCCATCCGCTACCGCATCGACCCGCCGCCAGCGCGGGTGATTGCGTATCACAAGCCAGTAGGCGAAGTCGTGACCCATGACGACCCGCAGAACCGGCCTACCGTCTTTCGCAAGCTGCCCCGGTTGATGCAGGGAAAATGGCAGTCTGTGGGGCGGCTGGATCTGAATACCGAAGGGCTGCTGCTGTTCACTAGCTCAGGCGAGTTGGCCAACAAGCTCATGCACCCCCGTTTTGGCCTGGAGCGTGAGTACGCGGTCCGTGTGCTGGGCGCGCTCAGCAATGAGGAAAAGCAGAAGCTGCTGGACGGTGTGCGTCTGGACGACGGCATGGCGTCGTTTGGTTCCATCGAGGACGGCGGTGGCGAGGGTTCCAACTGCTGGTATCGGGTCACTATCTCCGAAGGCCGCAACCGTGAGGTGCGGCGCATGATGGAATCGGTGGGGCATGCTGTGAGCCGCCTCATCCGCATCCGTTACGGCGCCATGGTGTTGCCCCGTGGCCTCAAGCGTGGGGCCTGGCTGGAGTTGGACGACAGCGATATCCGGGCGCTCGTCCAGGCGGCGGGTGCGGGGCGTGCTGAATCGGCTGAAGGCCGTGCAGAAGCGGGCCCGGCGGCTGGCGGACGCGGTGGCAATGGCAATGCGCGCAACCGGGGCCGTGGCGGCCCCCGAGGTGGGGATGGCCCCCGCCGGGACATCTCCCAGGGTGGCGGCGGTGCCGGCCCCCGTGGCCAGAAGCCTCGGCGTGACGGCGGCGGGCAAGGGCAGGGCGCGCGTGGCAACAATGCCGCGGGTGGCGATCGCCAGCGCGGCTCGGCCCAGCCCGATCCGATGAAAACCTCGGTGGGGTACATCGGGGTGGATAGCCTCTCGCGGCACCGCCAGGACAAACGCCGACCCGGAGGCGGTGGCCCCCGGCGTGGCGGCCGTTAATCCCTTGCCTGGCTTCCACGGTTAGAATCGAGGGCTTTGTCCAGTGGGCAAACTAATCACGGCAACATTAATCATTCAGGAAAATCAACATGGCTATCGAACGCACTCTCTCCATCATCAAGCCCGACGCAGTGGCCAAGAACGTCATCGGCCAGATCTATGCCCGTTTTGAAGCCGCCGGCCTTAAGGTCGTGGCTGCTCGCATGGTGCACTTGTCGCGCCTGGAAGCCGAGCAGTTCTACGGCGTGCACAAAGAGCGTCCTTTCTTCAAGGACCTGGTGGACTTCATGATCTCCGGCCCCGTGATGATCCAGGCCCTGGAAGGCGAAAACGCGATTCTGAAGAACCGCGAGCTGATGGGCGCCACCGACCCCAAGAAGGCAGAAGCCGGCACCATCCGCGCTGACTTCGCTGACAGCATCGACGCCAATGCCGTGCACGGCTCTGACGCTGCCGAAACGGCTGCTGTGGAAGTGGCATTCTTCTTCCCCGGCCTGAACATCTACTCGCGTTGATATGGTGATCCCCATGCCTGTTCCCGCAACCGTGGGATGTCTGCGCCATGGGGACGATTGCGCCCGGCCCTCCGGGAGGGCGGCGCAATGACCACCAACCTGCTGGAGTTTGACCTCGACGGCCTCGCAGCGTTCTGCGAGCAGCTGGGCGAGAAACGTTTTCGTGCGACCCAGCTGTTCCGCTGGATCCACCAGCGTGGCGCGAGCAACTTCGACGCCATGAGCGACCTGGCCAAGGCCCTGCGCGACAAGCTCAAGGGGTGTGCCAAGGTCGAGGCCCTGCCTGTTGTCTCCGAACATGTTTCGTCGGACGGCACGGTGAAGTGGCTGTTTGATGTGGGCGATGGCAATGCGGTCGAGGCCGTGTTCATCCCCGAGGATGACCGGGGCACACTCTGCGTGTCGTCACAGGCCGGTTGTGCCGTGGGCTGCCGTTTTTGCTCAACGGGGCACCAGGGTTTCAGCCGCAACCTGACCACGGGCGAGATCCTGGCTCAGTTGTGGTTTGCCGAACACTCCCTGCGCAAGCGCTTCAATACCGACGACCGCGTGATTTCCAACGTGGTCATGATGGGCATGGGCGAGCCGCTGCAAAACTACGCTGCATTGGTGCCCGCCTTGCGTGTGATGCTGGACGACCATGGCTATGGTCTTTCGCGTCGGCGGGTAACGGTGTCCACCTCGGGCGTTGTTCCCATGATGGATCGGCTCTCGCAGGACTGTCCTGTGGCTCTGGCGGTGTCCTTGCATGCGCCGAACGATCCCCTGCGCGACAACTTGGTGCCGCTCAATCGCAAATACCCGATCCAGGAGTTGCTCGAGGCCTGTGGCCGTTATCTTGCCCATGCGCCTCGCGATTTCATTACCTTTGAATACTGCATGCTGGATGGCGTGAATGACCAGCTGGAGCATGCGCTGCAGCTCATCGAGCTTGTCAAGCGCTCCGGGGTCCGCTGCAAATTCAATCTGATTCCTTTCAATCCGTTCCCCGCGTCAGGGCTCTTGCGCTCAGCGCAGAATCAGGTCCTTGCTTTTTCCAAGGTCTTGAGCGACGCCGGTATTGTCACGACAGTGCGCAAGACTCGGGGCGATGATATTGATGCGGCCTGTGGGCAGTTGGCTGGCGATGTCAAGGACCGCACCCGTGCCGCAGAGCGCATGGCAAAGCAGCGCACAATCGTGCTCAAACCGGTGACTTGATAAGCAGGCGATCGGCAAACTTCAAGGAGGCTCTACATGGCGGGATTGGTTGGACGCTGGCAGCATTTTGGCCGCTGGACACTCGCGGCATGCAGTGCATTGATTTGCATCGCGGCACTTCAGGGGTGTGCGGCCAACAATGCGGCAGCTCTGCGTGAATCAGAAGCAGATCTGGTGACACCCTCTGATGAGCCTGAATCCCGGCGCCGTGCCCGCATCCGGCTGGAACTCGCTGCCAACTACTTTGAGATGGGCCAGACGGCGGTGGCCCTGGACGAGGTCAAACAGGCCATTGCCGCAGACCCGTCCTATGCCGATGCTTTCAACCTGCGCGGCCTGATCTTCATGCGCTTGAACGACCTGGCGCAGGCAGATGACAGCTTCCGCCGTGCCTTGGCATTGCGGGGCAACGATGCCAACCTGTTGCACAACTACGGGTGGCTGCTGTGCCAGCAGCAGAAGTATGCGGATGCGGATCAGTATTTTGGTCGCGCGATTGCCAGCCCCACCTACATGGCGCGTGGCAAGACCCTGATGGCGCGCGGGCTATGCCAGTCCCGGGCGGGCCAGCTTGCAGAGGCGGAACAGTCGTTTCTGAAAGCCTATGAGTTGGATGCGGCAAACCCGGTGGTGGCATACCAGCTGTCCTCGTTGCTGCTGCGGCGCAATGAGTTGACCCGGTCGCAGTTTTATATTCGGCGCCTCAATAACAGCGAGTTGGCCAATGCTGAATCGCTGTGGTTGGGCATAAAGGTGGAGCGCGCCTTGGGCGACTCCGTGGCAATGCGGCAATTGGCAAGCCAGTTGCGCAAGCGGTTCCCGGATTCGCGGGAGATGGGTGCTTACGAACGCGGGGCTTTCAATGAGTGAGGTTGTGGAGAGTGGTGGGTTGACGGCGGGTGGATTGCTTCGGGAGGCCCGCCAAGCATCTGGAATGCATGTTGCAGCCTTGGCCGTGGCGTTGAAGGTGCCGGTCAGCAAGCTGGAGGCCCTGGAAGCCGACAACTTTACGGTGCTGCCCGATACCGTGTTTGTGCGGGCCCTGGCCTCCAGCGTCTGCCGCGTGCTCAAAGTGGATGCGGCTCCCGTTCTTGCCTTGTTGCCACAAAGTCCGAGTCCCAGCCTGGCTGCAGACAGCGCCGGGATCAATGCGCCGGTCAAGGGCCGTGTGGCCAAAACCATAGTGTCCTCGTCGTCGTTCTCCGGGAGCGGTTCTGCTTCGAGGTCCGTGGGGTTCGTGGTGCTGGCTTTGCTGGCCGGTGCTCTGGCTCTCTATTTCTTCCCCCGTGCCGAGGACCGCGCGGCATCCGGTTCAACGTCTGCTCCCGCGCTTGCTCCCGCCCCAGATGCCGTGCCGACCGGGGTGACAGAGGCGCCGGTGGCTGAGCGGCCTTTGGAGCACGCCCCTGCATCTGCCGCAGCTACGCCAGCCTTGGTTGCGGCTCCGGCTTTGCCTGCAGCGGTCACTGCAGCGCCTGCGACTGCTGCGGTGCCTGCGTCAGCACCGGCTGTGGTGGCCAGTGCGCCATCGCCTTCGGCTGACGCACCAGCGGGAACGCTGGTGTTGCGCGCGCGGAGTGAGTCCTGGGTTCAGGTGAAAGACGCCAATGGGGCTCTGGCCTTGCAGCGCAATTTGGCTGCAGGGGAGTCCGTGTCGGTGTCGGCGCAGCCCCCGCTGGCAGTGGTAGTGGGGCGCGCCGATGCTACGGAGGTGATGGTGCGTGGCAAGCCGTTCGACCTGGCTGCTGTGTCGCGCGAGAACGTAGCTCGTTTTGAGGTGAAGTAGCGTGCAAAACCCTTTGCGTGATTTTGGCCCTGTTGCGGTCGCTGCCCCTTTGCCCCGCCGTTCGCGTCAGGCAAAAGTTACCTGGGGCTCACGGGTCGTTACTGTTGGCGGCGATGCGCCAGTGCGTGTGCAGTCCATGACCAATACGGACACGGTCGATGCTATCGGCACCGCGATCCAGGTCAAAGAACTGGCCCAGGCTGGGTCGGAGTTTGTTCGCATCACGGTCAATACCCCGGAGGCCGCCGCCGCCGTGCCCTACATCCGTGAACAGTTGGACCGGATGGGCGAGAGTGTGCCGCTGGTGGGTGACTTCCACTACAACGGGCACCGTCTTCTGACTGAGTTCCCCGACTGTGCACAGGCGCTCTCCAAGTACCGGATCAACCCGGGCAATGTGGGCAAGGGCGACAAGAAGGACAAGCAGTTCGGCCAAATGATCGAGGCTGCCATGCGCTGGGACAAGGCCGTGCGCATTGGCGTGAACTGGGGCAGCCTGGACCAGGAGCTGCTCGCCAGCCTGATGGACGCCAACAGCCAGCGCGCACAGCCCTGGGAGGCGCGCCAGGTGATGTACGAGGCGCTGATCACGTCGGCCATCGAGTCGGCCCGGCTGGCTGAATCCATGGGCCTGAACGGTGACCAGATCATCCTGTCGTGCAAGGTCAGCGGTGTGCAGGATCTGATTTCCGTCTACCGCGAACTGGCGCGCCGGTGCGACTACGCGCTGCACCTGGGCCTGACAGAAGCGGGCATGGGCACCAAGGGTACGGTGGCTTCCAGCACGGCGCTGGGCATCCTTTTGCAGGAAGGCATTGGCGATACCATCCGGGTCTCTCTCACGCCCCAGCCTGGTGAAGCGCGCACGCAGGAAGTGGTGGTCGCCTCCGAGATCCTGCAATCGCTGGGCCTGCGCGTGTTCGTCCCCAGTGTTACGGCCTGCCCGGGGTGTGGCCGCACCACCAGCACCACGTTCCAGGAGCTGGCTAAGCAAATCGACGACTACTTGCGCGCACAAATGCCCGTGTGGCGGGTGCGTTATCCGGGTGTAGAGGGCATGAAGGTGGCTGTGATGGGCTGCATCGTCAACGGCCCTGGCGAGAGCAAGCATGCCGACATCGGCATCAGCCTGCCTGGCACGGGCGAAGCCCCGGCGGCGCCCGTGTTCATCGATGGTGAAAAGGCCCTCACGCTGCGCGGCGAACGCATTGCCGAAGAGTTCCATGCCCTCGTGGAGCAGTATGTCGAGCGCCGCTACGGCCATCAGTGATTGCTATAAAAATAATAGCTATCAACGTATTTCTATCAGGCGGTAGGGCCTGATTTGTTTCAAAAAAATACCAGGAAAATACCGCAGTGAGCAAAGTGCAGAAGCTGAGCGCCGTCAAAGGCATGAACGACATCTTGCCCGCCTCGGTGCCGCGCACAGAGAAGCTGCCGACGTCGGCGCGCTGGCAGTGGTTCGAGGCAGCAGTGCGCAAGGTGCTTGCCCGCTATGGCTACCAGTACCTGCTGACGCCCATCGTCGAGCCCACGGCACTCTTTGTGCGCGGGCTGGGGGAGGTGACGGACATCGTCGAAAAGGAGATGTACTCCTTCACCGACTCGATGAACGGCGACAAGCTCACCCTGCGCCCTGAGGCCACTGCCGGCATCGTGCGCGCGATGGTTGAGCACAACGCGCTTTACAACGGCCCGCTTCGCGTGTGGACACAGGGCCCCATGTTCCGCCACGAGCGTCCGCAAAAAGGTCGATACCGCCAGTTCAATCAGCTGGATGTGGAGGCATTGGGATTTGGCGGGCCGGACGTTGATGCCGAAATCATCTTGGTCGCCCGTGCGCTGTGGCGCGAGTTGGGCCTGGTGGAGGGCCAGCATGTGCGGCTCGAAATCAACAGCCTGGGCCAGCCCGCTGAGCGCCGCGAGCACCGCGAGGCCCTGATCCGCTACTTCGAGCAACACCAGGACCAGCTGGACGAAGAAGCCCGTCGCCGCCTGCACAGCAACCCGCTGCGTATCCTGGACAGCAAGAACCCGGCGATGCAGGCCCTGATCGAGGCGGCCCCGAAGCTCATGGATTTTCTGGGGGATGCCTCGCGTGCCCACTTTGACGCTGTGCGTGCCGCGCTGGAGGCCGTGGGTCTGGAATATCGCGTGAACCCGCGCCTGGTGCGCGGCATGGACTACTACAACCTGACCGTGTTCGAATGGGTGACCGACCAGCTGGGCTCGCAGGGCACGGTTTGCGGCGGCGGCCGCTACGACGGTCTGATCGAACAGCTGGGCGGCAAGAGTGCACCTGCCGTGGGCTTCGGCCTGGGCATCGAGCGCTTGTTGCTGCTGGCCGATGAGCTGGACCTGCCCATGCCTTCCGCTGCAGCCGATGTCTATGCCATTGTGCCGCCTGGCACGCCGTTGCCCACTGTCATCGTCGCGTTGGAGGCGCTGCGCACGGCAGGGCTGAACGTCGTGCAGCACGCCGGTGGCGCCGAGGGCGCGGGCAGCATGAAGTCACAGTTCAAGAAGGCCGATGCCAGCGGTGCGCGCCATGCGCTCATCTTTGGCGAGGATGAACTTGCGCGCGGCCAGATCACCGTCAAGGCCTTGCGCGACGGTAGCGGTGCACAGACCGAGCACGCCCTGGCCGATGTGGCGCAATGGGCAGCCACCCTACAATCCGTCGCTTAATCCGAATACAGAACCGCTGATTTTATGGCCAATCATCTCGATCTTGAAGAACAAGAGCAGCTTGACCAGCTCAAGCATTTTTGGAACACCTGGGGCACGCTGATCAGCTCGGTGGTGCTGGTGGTGGCAGGCAGTGTGGCCGCATGGAACGGCTACCAGTATTGGCAGAACCGCCAGGCCACCCAGGCGGCGGCGCTTTTTGACGCCGTGGATGTGGCAGCCCGTTCGGGCGACAAGACGCGCCTGGAACAGGCTTTTGGCGATCTGAAGTCCAAGTACGCAAGCACCACGCAGGCGGGCCAGGCCGGGCTGACCTTTGCCAAGGCCATGCAGGATGCGGGCAACGCCGATGCGGCAAAAGATGCGCTGGCCTGGGTGGCCGAGCAGTCGTCGGATGATGGTCTCAAGGCGTTGGCGAAGTTGCGACTGGCCAGCGTGCTGATGGACCAGAAGAGCTACGATGAGGCACTCAAGCAGGTGTCCGGCAGCTTCCCTCCCGAGTTTGCGGCGGTCGCGGCAGACCGCAAGGGCGATGTGCTACTCCTGCAGGACAAACGCCAGGAGGCCATTGCTGAGTACACCAAGGCTTACAAGGGCTTCGAAGAAAGCGTTGAATACCGTCGCCTGGTGGAGATCAAGCTCAACGCGCTGGGTGTGTCGCCGAAAGCTGCGACCGTGGCGGCTGCCGCATCGTCCGTAGAAACCAAGTAAGCACATGACATTGACTCCAAACGCGGTGTCTGGCCGCTCTTCATTCCTGCGTGGCACTGCGTTGGTGGTGTTGGCTGCGTCGCTGGCGGGCTGCTCGTTGTGGAGCGGTGGTGGCAGCGCAAAGCCTGTTCCTGCTGACCTGGGTGCAAATGTCGCTGTTCTGGGGGTCCGGCAAGCCTGGACGGCCCGCGTGGGCAACGTTGCTGGCCTTCCACTGGAAGTGCATACCCTGGGCAATATGGTCACCGTGGCTTCCTCCGACGGAGTGGTCGCAGCCATTGATGCCCGTACCGGTGGGGACGTCTGGCGCGCAGCGCTCGGCGAGTCGTTGTCTGCGGCTGTGGGCAGCGATGGCAAGTCGGCCGCCGTGGTGTCGCGCAGCAATGCGCTGATCGTGCTGGAGGCTGGCCGCGAGCGCTGGCGCGAAACCCTTGCCGCACAGGTCTTTACGCCACCTCTGGTGGCGGGTGGGCGTGTTTTTGTTTTGTCGGCAGACCGTTCGGTTTCCGCCTACGATGCCAGCACAGGGCGGCGCCTGTGGGCGCAGCAGCGCCCTGGTGAGCCCCTGGTGCTGCGCCAGGCTGGCGTGCTTCTGGCCGTGGGGGACACCCTGGTGGTCGGCTTGTCGGGCCGCCTGCTGGGCTTGAATCCTGACAATGGCAGCGTGCGCTGGGAGGCGCCTTTGGCCAGTGCACGGGGCACGAACGATGTGGAGCGCCTGGTCGAGTTGGTCGGGCGCACCAGTAAGGTGGGCGACAGCGTATGCGCGCGCTCGTTCCAGGCGGCGGTGGGTTGTGTGAACACGGCCCGGGGTTCCGTGGCCTGGACGCAGCCCGCCAGCGGTGCCGAAGGTGTCCATGGCGACGCGGATGCGCTGTTTGGTGTCGAAAGCAATGGCACGGTGGTCGCCTGGCGCCGCAGTGATGGCTCGCGCTTGTGGGGAAGTGATCGACTCAAGCACCGCAAGCTGACAGCGCCGCTGTTGCTGGGGCGCTCTGTTGTGATCGGTGACGACACCGGGTTGGTCCACTTGTTGTCCCGTACGGACGGCGCCCCCCTCAACCGCATTGCCACGGACGGGTCTGGCATTGCGGCAGCACCTGCCGTGGCTGCAGACACCTTGGTGGTTGTGACCCGCAACGGCAGTATTTACGGATTCCGTCCAGATTGATCGGTTGTATTCAATGAAGCCAGTTATCGCCCTCGTGGGGCGTCCGAATGTCGGCAAATCCACGCTTTTCAACCGTCTGACCAAGTCCCGCGACGCCATCGTGGCGGACTTCGCCGGGCTCACGCGTGACCGGCATTACGGCAATGGCAAGCAGGGCAAGCACGAGTACATCGTCATCGACACCGGGGGCTTCGAGCCCGACGCTTCGAGCGGTATCTATCGCGAGATGGCCAAGCAGACCCAGCAGGCGGTGGCCGAGGCCGATGTGGTGGTGTTTGTGGTCGATGCCCGCGCGGGCCTGTCGGCGCAAGACCATGACATTGCCAACTACCTGCGCCGCCTGAGCAAACCTTGTGTGCTGGTGGCCAACAAGGCCGAAGGCATGGTGCAGGGCGTGCAGTTGGCCGAGTTCTATGAGCTGGGGTTGGGCGAGGTGTATCCCGTGTCGGCAGCACATGGGCAAGGTATTCGTGGTTTGGTGGATCTGGCGCTGGCGCCTCTGCATTTGCCCGACCCCGACGAGACGGATGCTGCAGTCGACAAGGGTGTTATCAAGTTGGCAGTGGCGGGGCGCCCCAACGTGGGCAAATCCACGTTGATCAACACCTGGCTGGGTGAGGAGCGGCTGGTCGCTTTTGACATGCCGGGGACCACCCGCGATGCGATCACGGTGCCCTTTGAGCGCAATGGCCAGCGATTTGAGCTGGTGGACACCGCTGGTTTGCGGCGCAAGGGCAAGGTGTTCGAGGCAATTGAGAAGTTCTCAGTGGTCAAAACGCTGCAGGCGATTGAATCTGCAAACGTGGTATTGCTTTTGCTGGATGCCACCCAAGGGGTCACGGACCAGGACGCGCACATCGCTGGCTACATCCTGGAGAGTGGCCGCGCCGTGGTGGTTGCGGTGAACAAATGGGACGCGGTGGATGACTACCAGCGCCAGCAGCTGGAGCGTTCCATCGAGACGCGATTGACGTTCTTGAAGTTTGCTTCACTACATTTCATTTCGGCCAAGAAGCGCCAGGGCCTTGGCCCGCTCTGGACGTCCATCGCCCAGGCGCACCGGGCTGCTACCTGCAAGATGTCCACGCCGGTGCTCACACGCCTGCTTCTGGAGGCCGTGCAGTTCCAGAGCCCGAAACGAGCAGGCATGTTCCGCCCCAAGATGCGCTACGCGCACCAGGGGGGCATGAACCCCCCGGTGATCGTGATTCACGGGAATTCGCTGGAACACGTGACGGATGCCTACAAGCGCTTTCTGGAAGGTCGCTTCCGCAAGGAGTTTGACTTGGTGGGCACGCCGCTCCGAATCGAGATGAAGACCTCGCACAACCCGTTTGCCGACAAGGACGAGGGTTGAACAAAGTCGCGAATGGAGAAGGGCCATGTCATAGCCTGGCTGTGCGAGGCGCTGGCTGTGGTAAGGTGCTGGTTTACAACAACATTTTTTGAACACGGAGAATATCGTGAGCAATAAAGGTCAGCTTTTGCAAGATCCTTTCCTCAACGCACTGCGTCGGGAACATGTTCCAGTTTCCATCTATTTGGTGAATGGCATCAAGCTGCAGGGTCAGATTGAGTCGTTTGACCAGTATGTGGTGTTGCTGCGCAACACGGTGACCCAGATGGTCTACAAGCATGCGATCTCGACCATTGTTCCGGGTCGCGCAGTCAATTTTTCTACAGCTGAAACGCCCGATGCCGATAGCAGCAACCCTTGATTGGTTGCCGCTTGCTAACCGGTTTTGTTTTTTGAGTCAGGTGGTACAAAAGGGCAGCCCGCTTTGAATTCGGCTACGTCCCTTCAGGCAGGCATCGCTCCAGTATTGTTGGTGGGGGTGGATTTTGGTCTGCCCTACTTTGACGGTGAGTTAGAGGAGCTGGGTCTGCTGGCGCAAACCGCAGGTATGCAGCCTGTGGCCCGTATCACATGCAAGCGCAAGGCTCCGGATGCGGCGCTGTTTGTGGGTAGCGGAAAGGCTGATGAAATTCGTGCCTTGGCTCAGATGCATGGTGCTGTGGAAGTGCTGTTTGACCAATCCTTGAGTCCAGCCCAGCAGCGCAACCTGGAGCGCCATATCGAGTTGCCGGTCAATGACCGCACGCTGCTCATCCTTGAGATTTTTGCCCAGCGCGCGCGCAGCCATGAGGGGAAGCTGCAGGTTGAGCTTGCCAAGCTGCAGTATGTGAGCACCCGCCTCGTTCGTCGCTGGTCGCACCTTGAGCGTCAAACCGGCGGCATAGGTGCCCGTGGTGGCCCTGGCGAAAAGCAGATCGAGCTGGACCGCCGCATGATTGGCGACGCCATCAAGCGTACGCGCGAGCGCTTGGTCAAGGTCAAACGCCAGCGGTCTACACAACGGAGACAGCGCGAGCGGCGCGATACTTTCAATATCTCGTTGGTCGGCTACACCAACGCAGGCAAATCCACGCTCTTCAATGCCTTGGTCAAAGCGCGTGCCTATGCGGCTGACCAGCTGTTTGCAACGCTCGACACCACAACCCGCCAGCTGTACCTTGCCGATGCGGGCAGGTCGGTCTCATTGTCTGATACGGTGGGTTTTATCCGTGATCTCCCTCACGGGCTGGTGGATGCCTTCCAGGCCACGCTGCAGGAGGCGATTGACGCAGATTTGCTGCTGCATGTGGTGGATGCATCCAATGGCGATTTTCCTGAGCAGATGGCGCAGGTTGAACGCGTTCTGCAGGAGATTGGCGCTGCAGATATTCCACAGATCCTGGTGTTCAACAAGCTGGATGCGCTGACTGATGAGCGGCGCCCTCCTGTGGTGCAGGGCCAGTATGAAGTGGCCGGTCACCAGCTGCCCCGGTTGTTTGTGAGCGCCCGTTCGGGCGAGGGGCTTGACCATTTGCGCCATTCGCTAGCGACCAGGGTGCTGGCCACGCATTTGGACATGACCCCAGGTGACGCCGTTGAATTGCCGGATGCCATGCCTTGATTGGGCACAATGACGTACTGATTGACCCCATCTGAGAACCAGAGACTTTGCGCATGAATTTCCAAAACCGCACCCTACGCTGGGCTTTGCTGCCAGAACGTATCCGGGGCATGTTCAATCTGAATGATCCTCGCTGGGGTCGTGGTGAGGACAAGTCGGAAGAGGGGGGGCGTCCTGACGATCGGCAGGGAGGCTCACCCCAGAATGGTCCCCGTGGGGGCGACCAGCGCCCGGGCAACGGTCAGCAGCCTCCGGATCTGGATGAGCTCTGGCGCGACCTTAATCGTAAGCTGGGTGGCCTGTTCGGTGGCAAGAACGGCGGATCGCGCGGGCCTGGCAATGGTGGCGGGTCGGGGGGCGGCTTTCAGCCAGACATGAAGAGTGCCGGGGTCGGTGTCGGCCTGATCGCGGGCATTGTGTTTGTGATCTGGATGGGCACTGGCTTCTTTATCGTTCAGGAAGGCCAGCAGGCTGTCATTACCCAGTTTGGCAAGTACAAGAGCACTGTGGGCGCGGGTTTCAACTGGCGCTTGCCATACCCTATTGAGCGCCATGAGCTGGTTTTTGTGACCCAGATCCGCTCCGCTGATGTGGGCCGCGACACTGTCATCAAGAGCACGGGCCTGCGGGAGTCGGCCATGCTCACTGAAGATGAGAACATCGTCGAAATCAAGTTCGCCGTGCAATATCGCCTGAGCGACGCACGCGCCTGGCTGTTCGAAAGCAAGAACCCGTCGGACGCCGTGGTTCAGGCCGCCGAGACCGCTGTGCGGGAGGTGGTGGGCAAGATGCGCATGGACACGGCTTTGGCCGAAGAGCGCGACCAGATCGCTCCCCGCGTTCGCACGCTGATGCAGACGATTCTGGATCGTTACAAGGTGGGCGTCGAGGTCGTTGGTATCAACCTGCAGCAGGGGGGAGTGCGTCCGCCAGAGCAGGTTCAGGCATCGTTCGATGATGTTCTGAAAGCAGGCCAGGAACGTGAGCGCGCCAAGAATGAAGCGCAGGCCTACGCCAATGACGTGGTGCCGCGTGCGGTCGGGTCAGCCTCGCGCCTGAATGAAGAGGCGGCGGCCTACAAGGCACGCATCGTGGCCCAGGCGCAAGGTGATGCCCAACGCTTCTCGTCGGTGCTGGCCGAGTACCAAAAGGCGCCCCAGGTAACGCGCGATCGCATGTACCTGGACACCATGCAGCAGATCTACGGCAGTGTGACCAAGGTTTTGGTGGAGTCTCGCCAAGGCTCCAACCTGTTGTACCTGCCGCTCGACAAGATCATGCAGAGTGTGGCGAGTGGTGGTGCCGGGTCTCTAGATGCTCCTGCAACCAGTGCGGCGCCCGCTGCGGCGCCTGCTGCTCCGGCGGCCAATTTTTCCAATGATCCCCGGGCGCGTGATTCCAATCGCACCCGTGACCGTGAATCTCGCTAGGAGCCGTTCGTGAACAGAGTTGGATTTATTGCATCCACTATTTTGGTGGTGCTTGCTCTCATGAGTTCGATGCTTTTCGTGGTGGATCAGCGTCAGTTCGGGGTGCTCTATGCGCTGGGTCAGATCAAGGAAGTGATCACTGAGCCCGGCCTTAATTTCAAGCTGCCGCCACCGTTTCAGAACGTGACGTACATTGACAAGCGCTTACTGACCTTGGACAGCACGGACACTGAGCCCATGCTGACGGCTGAGAAGCAACGGGTGGTGATCGACTGGTACGTGCGCTGGCGCATTTCCGAGCCTACGGAGTACATCCGTAACGTGGGCCTAGATGAGAGCGCAGGCGCCATGCAACTCAACCGGGTGGTGCGCAATGCCTTCCAGGAAGAGATCAACAAGCGCACGGTCAAGGAGCTCCTTTCCGTCAAACGCGAAGCCTTGATGGCAGACGTGAAGCGTGAAGTACTCGACACAGTCCGCGGTGCAAAGCCCTGGGGCGTGGACGTGGTGGATGTTCGTATCACCCGCGTGGACTATGTAGAGGCGATCACGGAATCCGTGTATCGGCGCATGGAAGCGGAACGCAAGCGTGTGGCCAATGAGCTGCGGTCCACCGGTGCGGCCGAGGGTGAAAAAATCCGTGCCGACGCCGATCGCCAGCGCGAGATCACTATCGCCAATGCATACCGGGATGCCCAGAAGGTGAAGGGTGAAGGTGATGCCGAGGCGGCGCGCATTTACGCAGATGCTTTTGGCCGTGACCCGCAGTTTGCGCAGTTCTACCGGAGCCTGGATGCATACAAAGCCAGCTTCAGCAAGAAGAGCGATGTCATGGTGCTGGACCCCTCTTCGTCCGATTTTTTCAAGGTCTTCCGTGGTGGTACATCTACTACTGCGCCCCAGGCTGCTCCTCGCAAGTAATACGCTTAGGTGCTGAGTGGTGGGTGTGACCTGGGAGAACCTGTGGACTGCGTTGGCACTGGTCCTACTGATTGAAGGCTTACTGCCCTTCTTCTCACCACAAAGCTGGAAGCGCACGGTCCAGCAGATTGCCCAACTGCAAGATGGCCAGATACGCTTTTTCGCGTTACTGGCCATCATTGCAGGCCTGTTGATGCTTTGGCTCTAACGGTTGTCATTGGGCGTTGCTAGAGATTCTTTGGGTGTCCTTGGTGGGTGCCGGTAGAATCACGGTTTTAACAGCCTCCCCTTTTCTCCATGTCTGCTTGGGTCCTTCCGGATCACATTGCCGATGTCTTGCCGTCTGAAGCGCGGCACATCGAAGAATTGCGTCGCGGGCTGCTTGATACAGCCCGTTGTTATGGCTATGAGTTGGTGATGCCCCCCTTGATGGAGCACCTTGAGTCGCTCTTGACGGGCACGGGCGAAGCGCTGGACCTCCAGACTTTCAAGCTCGTCGATCAACTCTCCGGCCGTTCCATGGGGCTGCGGGCCGATACCACGCCCCAGGTCGCCCGTATCGATGCGCACCTGCTCAATCGTAAAGGGGTAACACGCCTGTGTTACTGCGGTCCCGTGCTGCACACGCGTCCTGATCGCCCCCATGCCACCCGTGAGCCACTCCAGTTTGGCGCCGAAATTTACGGCCACGCTGGTGTGGAGGCTGATCTGGAGGCGTTGCAACTCGCGCGTGAATGCCTGCGGATCGCCGAGGTCCGTGACACCACGGTTGACTTGGCGGATGTTCGCATCGTCCGCAACCTCCTTGCAGGTGTTTCGGTGAGTCCGCAGTTGCTGAGTGCGATCCACGCAGCGTTGGCGGCGAAAGATGCCCAGGAGCTGGGTGCGCTGACCCGTGAATTCCCAGTCGAGTCCAGGGAAGGCTTGTTGGCCTTGCTTCAACTCTACGGTGATTCGTCCGTGCTGGTTGAAGCCGAAAAAGCCCTTCACCGCGTGCCTGGCGTACCAGAGGTGCTATCAAATTTGAAGTGGCTGGCGTCGCGCTTGGAAGGCGCAACGGTCACCTTTGATCTGGCGGACCTGCGTGGCTATGCCTACTACAGCGGTGCCCGGTTTGCGATTTACGCGCGTGGTGCCAGCGACGCGTTGGTCCGCGGTGGCCGCTACGACGAGGTGGGCGCGGTGTTTGGGCGTAACAGGCCGGCTGCTGGATTCAGTCTGGACATCAAGCAGGTGGTAGGGGTGGTGCCTCCTCGTGCATTGAAAGCCGCCATCCGCGCTCCCTGGGGTGAGGGGGCGGATGTGCATGCTGCGATCTCTGCTCTGCGCTCTGCAGGGGAGACGGTCGTTTGTGTTTTGCCGGGCCACGGGAGCGAAGTGGATGAGTTCCACTGCGACCGTGAACTGGTCCAGGTCGCGGGCCGCTGGGTCGTGCAGGCTGTTTGAGCAATTGTCATTTGAATTGGGTTTGAGATGAAAGCAACCAAAGGTCGCAACGTAGTGGTGGTCGGTACCCAGTGGGGCGACGAAGGCAAAGGCAAGTTGGTCGATTGGCTGACGGAAAGCGCTCAAGGTGTTGTGCGTTTTCAAGGCGGGCACAACGCAGGCCACACGCTGGTCATCAATGGCGTGAAGACCGCACTGCATTTGATCCCTAGCGGCATCATGCGCCCGGGAGTCAAGTGCTACATCGGCAACGGTGTGGTGCTCTCTGCAGCGAAGTTGTTCGAAGAAATCGAAGGTCTGGAAAAAGCCGGTGTCGAGGTTCGTTCGCGTTTGCGGATCAGCGAAGCTTGTCCGCTAATCCTGCCTTTTCACGCTGCGATCGATGTAGCCCGTGAGGCTGCGCGTGAGCAGGGTGGCACTGAGAAGATCGGCACCACGGGCCGTGGCATTGGTCCTGCCTATGAGGACAAGATCGCCCGCCGTGCCCTGCGCGTGCAGGACTTGAAGTACCCTGAGCGTTTTGCAGCCAAGCTGCGTGAACTGCTGGACCTGCACAACCACGTGCTCACCACCTACCTGGGCTCCGCCAAGTTCGTTTTTGGCGATGCGCTCAAGCCTTACATCCAGGACGGCAAGGTGCAGTTTGACGTGGTCTATGCCGAAGCCATGCGCCATGCCGAGTTGCTTAAGCCCATGATGGCGGATGTATCGCGCGAGTTGAATGAAGCTAACAAAGCGGGCGCTAATCTCCTGTTTGAAGGTGCGCAAGGCACACTGCTCGATGTGGACCATGGCACGTATCCCTATGTCACGTCGAGCAACTGCGTGGCGGGGAATGCGGCTGCGGGTTCTGGCGTGGGGCCCGGCATGCTGCATTACATCTTGGGCATCACCAAGGCTTACTGTACACGGGTGGGTGGCGGTCCTTTTCCCACAGAGCTGGATTGGGAAGTCCCCGGAACTCCCGGGTATCACATGAGCACTGTGGGCGCTGAAAAAGGTGTGACCACGGGCCGTAGCCGCCGTTGCGGCTGGTTTGATGCCGCGCTGTTGAAACGCAGTGCGCAGGTCAACGGCCTCTCGGGCCTTTGCATCACAAAGCTGGATGTGCTCGATGGATTGACTGAGCTGCTGTTGTGTACAGGCTATGAGCTGGATGGCGAACGCATTGATCTACTGCCCATGGGGGCGGATGACATTGCACGCTGCACGCCCATTTACGAAGTATTGCCGGGCTGGAGTGAGACCACAGTGGGGGTGACGGATTACGCAAAGTTGCCTGAAAGCGCTCGGCGTTATCTGGAGCGTATTGAGCAAGTCACTGGCGTTCCCATCGACATGATTTCAACCAGCCCGGATCGTGACCACACGATCATGATGCGTCACCCCTATGTCGCGAACTAACCTCCTTCGGGGTTACCTTGTCTCTGTAGTCTTAGCAGCCACCACTTATTCAGGAGCCATTCCATGTTGACCGAAGACGGCAAACACCTCTATGTCAGTTACGACGAGTACCACAGTCTCATCGAGAAGTTGGCGCTGAAGGTGCACCAGTCAGGGTGGGCGTTCGATACGATTTTGTGCCTCGCCCGCGGCGGTCTGCGTCCCGGTGACATCCTGAGCCGCATTTTTGACAAACCGCTGGCTATCATGTCCACCAGCTCTTATCGAGCCGAGGCTGGCACTGTGCAGGGTCATCTCGACATTGCGCGCTTCATCACAACCCCTAAGGGTGAGATTGCTGGAAAAGTGCTGCTCGTGGATGACCTAGCGGACTCTGGGCACACACTCCATGCGGTCATTGACATGCTCAAGACCAACTACGCACCAATCACTGAGCTGCGCAGCGCAGTGATTTGGACCAAGGGGCTGTCTACGTTCACGCCAGACTACTCTGTGGAGTTCTTGCCGACGAATCCCTGGATCCATCAGCCGTTTGAGGGTTATGACAGCCTTGGCCCTGAAAAGCTTTTGGAGAAGTGGCGGGTTTGATCGGGTGTGAAGAATTTCTGGGGGGGCCAACTGAACTCCCTCCAATCTGTGCTATAGTCGAGGGCTTCGCTTCTGAGGCGCTTGACCTGACGATCTGATTGTTTGGTGTTGTGCCTGGTTGCTGGTGGTGATGCTCTTTTTGGGTTGTGCTGCTGGTGATTGAAGGGGGTGAAGAAAAGTTTTGGTTTTGTGTCTGGGTGCTTAAAACTCGGTATAGAATACAAGGCTTCGCTG
>NZ_QAIH01000115.1:0-1586 GCF_003060895.1 Acidovorax sp. HMWF029
GCCCACACCCACGCTGTCACCCGCCGCCATTTCATCCAGCGCCACGCCGTGGCCGCTGCCACCGTCACGGGGCTGGGCTTTCCGGCCCTGGTGCGCGCCGCCGAGGCCAAGGAGTTTCGCCTGGGCCTGATCACGCCCGCTGGCCATTCATGGAACCGGGCTGCGCTGCAGTTTGGCGAGGCGCTCAAGAAGGAAACCGATGGCCGCCTGAGCGTGACCGTCTTCCACTCGGGCCAGCTGGGCAACGAGGCGGCGATGATGCAGCAGCTGCAGTCCGGCGCGCTCGATATGGGCTGGATCCAGGCGGCCGAGCTGGGCTCGCGGGTATCGAGCATCGCGGCCATCAATGCGCCCTACCTGGTGCGCTCCACACCCGCCGTGGCCAAGCTGGTCAAGCACCCGGCGGCCACCAAGCTGCTGGAGGTGCTGCCGCGCGAAACCGGCACCATTGGCCTGGGCTGGGGCATCACCGGCATGCGCGCCGTGTTCTCCACCAAGGACATCAACCTGCCCACCGACATCAAGGGCATGAAGCTGCGCATCAACCCCACGCCCGTGTACCGCGACTTCTACCAGATGCTGGGCGCCGCGCCCACGCCCATCCCGACGCCGCAAGTTTTTGATGCCATGAGCAACGGCCAGGTCGATGGGCTGGAAGCGGACATCGAGTTCTCATGGAACCAGCGCTTCGACAAGGTGGCCAAGACGCTGCTGCAGATGAACGCGCTGTTCATGCCGTTCGCGCCACTGGTCTCGGGCCGCATCTGGCAGGGGCTGGACGCCAAGGACAAGGACATCATCCGCAAGCTGGTGGCCCAGTCGCTGGATGCGCAGATCAACGACATCGTGAACACCGAGGCCGGGCTGATCGAGAAGTTCAAGGGCACGTCCATCGCGTTCAAGACGGCATCGGGCTTCAACCCCGACAGCACCATCCTGGAGTTCGACAAGCTGTGGCTGCCCAAGGCGCCGCAGATTGCCGAGCTGCGCAAGGCGGGCGCCAGCCTGGCCTGACGGTAGCTGGGCCGCGAGCCACCACGAGGCTGTTGACGATCTCGCAGTGGATCGCCAACAGGCTCTAAGATGCGGTCCGCGACCCCCGACACCCTACCCAGCTCCCCATGACCACCCGCAGCGCCTCATCCCCCCAGCGAGACCCCGGGCCCAAGCGGCGCGCGGCCGACGTGGCTTACGATGCCATCGAGGTCATGATCTCCACCCTGCAACTGCAGCCCGGCTCACCCGTGGTGGAGGCCGAAATTGTGGAAACCACGGGCTTGGGCCGCACTCCCGTGCGCGAGGCGCTGTTGCGCATGGTCTCCATCGGGCTGATTGCGCAGCAGCCCCGGCGCGGGCTGCTGGTGTCACACATCGACCTGGCCGACCACCTCGATGTGATCCAGACCCGCCGCGTGCTGGAGCGTCTGATTGCGTCTTGCGCCGCACGCCGCGCCACGGCACCGCAGCGACAGGCCATCATGCGTTGCGCCGAAAAGATGGTGGAAGCCGCCGCACGCTGCCACCTGGACGACTACATGCAGGCCGACCACGAACTGGACGTGGTGGTGCACCAGGCCAGCCAGAAC
>NZ_QAIH01000115.1:1596-20816 GCF_003060895.1 Acidovorax sp. HMWF029
GCTCATCGTGCAGTGCCGCCGCTTCTGGTATGCCTACCAGCACGAGGGCGAGGTGTCGGAAGGCGCCCGCGCCCACCTGCAACTGGCCCAGGGCATTGCCAGCGGCGACGAGGCCCAGGCCATGGCCGGGGCCGAGCAGCTGATGGAATACCTGGAGCGGTTTGCGCGGCGCATCATCGACCGCTGAAACGGCCTGGCAACAGAGCGTTTGTGTCGACGCAGCTCAATAGCTATATTTTTTATAGCAATAAAGACTCATTCAGAGCGCGGAGAAGGCCTAAAAACCTTCAAAAATTCCGCCTTGTCACTCCGCCACCTGCTGCCCCAGCAGGATGCGTTGCTCCAGAAAGCGCCACAACCGCTCGTCCTGGCTGAACGACACGTTAAAGCGCAGCCAGCCCGTGGGGCGCGGCTCCACTAAAAAGAGCTGGCCGGGGCCGAGCATGATGCCAGCGCCCGTGGCTTCCTTCGACAGCTCGGCACTGTCGGGCAGATCGGGGTGGCGGGCCCACAGGTACATGCCCGCCTCGGGCTCGTGGAACAGCTCAAAGCCCAGGTTCAGCAGCCGCCGTCCCACCGTGCGGTGCGCCTCGGCCAGGCGCTCACGCAGCGACTTGAGGTGCTTGCGCCAGCGGCCGTCGGTCACCACCCCAAAGGTGATGCGCTCGGTGATCTCCGACGAGGTCAGGCCCGAGATCATCTTGAGCTGCACCAGCTCATCCAGCAGGTCGCGCCGCGCCGTCACATAGCCCGTGCGCAGGTTGGGCGAGATGGTTTTAGAAAAGCTGCCGATGTAGATCACGCGGCTGAGCTGGTCCAGGCTGGCGAGCGAGGGGCGCACGGTCGAGTCCATGTCGGCGTAAATGTCGTTTTCCACCAGCGCAAAACCATGCAAATCGGCCAGTTGCAGCAGGCGGTGCAGGTGCGCGACCGACGCCATCGAGCAGGTCGGGCTTTGCAGGCGTGGCTGGGTGAAGAACACTGTGGGCCGGTGCGCGGCGAGCAGGGCTTCTAACGCGGGCAAATCGTAGCCCGTGGCGGTGCGCGGCACGCCCACCACCTGTGCTCCCGCAAAACGCAGCATGAAATGCAGGTTGGGGTATCCGGGGTCGTCCACCAGCACCACATCGCCGGGCTTGACCAGACGGCGTGCCACCAGGTCCAGCGCCTGGCTGGAGCCCTGGGTCAGCAACACCTGGTCGGCATTCACCGCCAGGTGGTGTTCGGCCAGCGACTCGGCAACCACCATGCGCAGCGCCATGTGGCCGTGGGGCAGCCCGTAGCCGTCCAGCTCGGGTCCGTCGGACGACAGCTGGCGCATGCTGCGTTTGACGGCATCGCCAAACAACCAGTCGTGGGGCAGCCAGCCGCAGCCGGGTTTCATGGGCAGGTTGCGGTTTTCGAATATTTGTTTGAGGTACCAGCGCGCATCAAAACGGGGCACAGGCCGCGCGGCCGCACCAGCCCCGGGCGCTGCGCCCTCATCGCCCCGCCGCTTCACAAAAAAGCCTGCGTTGGCACGCGACACCAGCCAGCCCTGCGCCACCAGCCGGTCATACGCCTCGACCACGGTGAAAACGCTCACGCCATGCGCAGCGGCAAAGGCGCGAATGGACGGGAGTTTGCTGCCCGGCTTGAGCACCTGCCCAACGATCAGGCCCCGCAGCCCATCAACGATCTGGCTGACCAGCGGTGTATGCAGGTCGGGGCTGAGAGTGAGCATCAGGAGGGGGAAAAAGGAGGCGAATTGTGCACTGGCTTGGCGCACACCAAATCAGGGATTGCCTGTACAGGATTTTAGACCTGCACAGTGCGCGCCAAACAGCGCTGCGCTGTACATGGACGGTGTGTGGCGCGACTTCCAGAATCCGCCCCATTCCTTCATTTCCTTGTTACCCACAACGCCGACCACCATGCAGCAAGACCGCCACTTCACCAACGCCGCCCTCCTCACCCGCCGCCACGCTGCCGTGGCCCGGGGCGTGGGCCAAGCCCACGACCTTTTCATTAAGAAGGCCCGCAACGCCGAGCTGTGGGACGTGGAAGGCCGCCGCTTCATCGACTTTGCCGGTGGCATCGCCGTGCTCAACACCGGCCACCTGCACGCCGGTGTGATCGCCGCCGTTAAAGCCCAGCTGGACCTGTACACCCACACCTGCTTCCAGGTGGTGGCGTACGAGCCCTACGTGGAAGTGTGCGAGCGCCTGAACACGCTGGCCCCTGGCGCGTTTGCCAAGAAGAGCCTGTTGCTCACCACCGGCGCCGAAGCCGTGGAAAACGCCATCAAGATCGCTCGCGCCTACACCAAGCGCCCCGGCGTGATCGCCTTCACGGGCGGCTACCACGGCCGCACCAACCTCACGCTGGGCCTCACGGGCAAGGTGGTCCCGTACAAGGTGGGTTTTGGCCCCTTCCCCGGAGAGACCTACCACGCCCTCTTCCCCAATGCGCTGCACGGCGTGAGCGTGGAGCAAGCGCTGCACTCGGTGGAGCTGATCTTCAAGAACGATATCGAACCCGAGCGCGTGGCGGCCTTCATCGTCGAGCCCGTGCAGGGCGAGGGCGGCTTCTACGTGGCGCCACCCGAATTCATCAGCGGCCTGAAGGCGCTGGCCGACCGCTACGGCATTTTGCTGATTGCCGATGAGGTGCAGACCGGCGCAGGCCGCACCGGCACCTGGTTTGCCAGCGAGCAGTGGCCCGTGGCGCCAGACCTCATTACCACCGCCAAGTCGCTGGCAGGAGGCTTCCCGCTGGCCGGTGTCGTGGGCCGTGCCGACGTGATGGACGCGCCCGCCCCCGGCGGCCTGGGCGGCACCTATGCAGGCAGCCCGGTAGCCTGCGCCGCCGCGCTGGCCGTGATTGAGGCCTTTGCACAAGAGAAGCTGCTGGCCCGCAGCCAGGACATGGGCGCGCTGCTGGTGCGCGGCCTGAAAGACATAGCTGCCAAGGTGCCCGCCATTGGCGATGTGCGCGGCCTGGGTGCCATGGTGGCGATTGAGCTGTTCGAAAACGGCGACCTGAGCCGCCCCGACGCCGCCCTGACCAAGCAGGTGGTGGCCGAGGCCGCCCGGCGCGGGCTGATCCTGCTGTCGTGTGGCACGCACGGCAACGTGATCCGCATCCTGGTGCCGCTGACCGCGTCGGACGACCTGGTGCACGAGGGCCTGGCCATCCTGGCCGACAGCCTGGAGGCCGTGGCCACAGCCGCGAACTGACATGCGCCCGGCCCTCCACTCCACCTACCAGGCACCGCCCGCCATGAACCCGCACGCAGCCCCCCTGGTGCGCTTCAGCGGCGTGCAAAAGACCTACGACGGCGAGCAACTGGTGGTGCGCGCACTGGACCTGGACATCCAGCGCGGCGAATTTTTGAGCCTGCTGGGCCCCTCGGGCTCAGGCAAGACCACCACGCTGATGATGCTGGCCGGGTTCGAATCGCCCACAGCGGGCGACATCCTGCTTGACGGCAAGCAGATCACGCGCACGCCGCCGCACAAGCGCAACTTTGGCATGGTGTTCCAGAACTACGCGCTGTTCCCCCACCTCACCGTGGGGCAGAACGTGGCCTACCCGCTCACGGTGCGCAAAGTGCCCAAGGCAGAGCAGGCCGAACGCGTGAAGAAGGCACTGGACATGGTGCGCCTGACCGGCATGGCCGACCGACTGCCCGCACGCCTGTCGGGCGGGCAGCAGCAACGCGTGGCCCTGGCGCGTGCCCTGGTGTTCAACCCGCAGCTGGTGCTGATGGACGAGCCCCTGGGCGCACTCGACAAACAGCTGCGCGAGCACATGCAGATCGAGCTGAAAGAGCTGCACCAGCAACTGGGCGTGACCTTTGTGTACGTGACGCACGACCAGGGCGAGGCACTGACCATGAGCGACCGCGTGGCCGTTTTCAATGAAGGCGTGATCCAGCAACTGGCCGATGTGGAGAGCCTGTACGACACCCCAAGCAACCGCTTTGTGGCCGGTTTCGTGGGCGACAGCACCGTACTCTCGGGCACGCTGCAGGGTGCGGGGGCGGATGCCGCCATTCAGTTGCCCGGCGGCTTTGTGCTGCCAGGCGTCAACGTAAACCAGGCCCCAGTGGGCGCGCGGGTGCAGGCCTGCGTGAGGCCCGAGCGCGTGGTCCTGCACCCGCAGTCCGAATACCCCCGGCCCAACGCCATCCCCGCCACCGTGGCGCGCACCATCTACTACGGCGACCACCTGCGCCTGATGTGCGACTTGGGCCATGGCCAGGAGCACGCCACGGTCAAGCGGGCCTTGTCGCCTTCAGGCGCGGGCGCCAGCCACCCGCAGCCGGGCGACCAGGTGCTGCTGGAGTTCCCGCCCAGCGCCACGCGCATCTACGCCGTGTGAAGGCGTTCACGCAGCCCCGTTTTGCCCTCACCGTCCCGCACCCTTTTCCGTCCCTTTTCCCGTTCCCTTTCCTCCACTACCCAAGGAAATCTGCACCATGAAAAAGAGCCTCATCGCCTGCGCATCCCTGGCCGCCTGCATGGCCCTGCCCAGCATCGCGCAGCAGCCACAGCTCACTGTTGTGAACTTCGGCGGCGCCAATGCCAATGCGCAGAAAAAGGCGTTCTACGAGCCCTACGAAAAGCAGGGCACCAAAATCGTGGCGGTGGAGTACAACGGCGAGCAGGCCAAGGTCAAAGCCATGGTCGAGACCAAGAAGGTGACCTGGGATGTGGTCGAGGTCGAATCGCCCGACGCCGCACGCGGCTGCGACGAAGGCCTGTATGAAAAGCTGGACTACAGCAAGATCGTGCCCAAGTCCGACCTGCTGCCAGCCGCCGTGCACGAATGTGCTGTAGGCATCTTCGTGTGGTCCACCGTCATGGCCTACAACGGCGACAAGCTCAAGACGCCGCCTACGAGCTGGGCCGATTTCTGGGACACCAAGAAGATCCCCGGCAAACGCGGCATGCGCAAGGGCGCACGCTACAACCTCGAATTTGCGCTGCTGGCAGATGGCGTCAAGCCCGTTGACGTGTACAAGGTGCTGGCCACCAAAGAAGGTGCCGACCGCGCGTTCAAGAAACTGACCGAACTCAAGCCCAGCATCCAATGGTGGGAGGCTGGTGCCCAGGCGCCCCAGTTCCTGGTGGCGGGCGACGTGGCGCTGACCACGGTGTTCAACGGGCGCATCGACGCCGCCAACCGCGAAGGCCGCAACCTCAAGATCTACTGGCCTGGCGGCATCTACGACCTGGACTACTGGGCCATCCCCAAGGGCACGCCCAACAAGGATGCCGCCGTGAAGTTCATCGCCTTCACCATGCAGGCCCCCCAGCAGGCCGCCTACGCCCAGAACATTGCTTACGGCCCCGCCAACACCAAGGCCCTGGCCGCGCTGGACAAGAAGGTGCTTGACGACCTGCCCACCTCGGCCACCAACGCCAAGGAGGCCCTGCAGTTCAGCGTGGGCTTCTGGGCCGACCAGGGCGAGGCGCTGGAAAAGCGCTTTGCCGCCTGGGCCACGCAGTAAGCGCCCTTTGACTCCCTTGTGAAACGCTGAGAGCAGGACACCCGCATGCAAGCCACCCTGGCCCATCCCATCGCCAATGCCCCCACCGGCAGCCCCCCCGGTGCGCTGCGCCAGGCCCTGGCGCGCGCCGAGTCGCGCCGCAAATGGCGCGCCTTTGCGCTGACCTTGCCCCTGCTGGTGTTCCTGCTGCTCACACTGCTGGTACCCATTGCCGCGCTGCTGCAGCGCGCGGTGGAAAACCCCGAAGTCGCCAACGCCCTGCCCACCACCATGCGCGCGCTGGACGGCTGGGACCGCAAGGACGCCCCCGGCGCGCCCGCTTACGCCGCGCTGGTGCAGGATTTGGCCCGCTTGCCCGACAGCTCCGACGCCGGGGCACTGGCGCGGCGGCTCAACACCGAAGTGCCCGGTGCGCGCTCTATGGTCATGGGCGCCTACCGCGCACTGCCCCTGGAGGGCACACCCGAGGCCATACGCGCGCAGCTCCTTGAAAAAGACCCGCGCTGGGCTGAAGCCCCTTTGTGGCAGGCCATCGCCAAGAACGGCGCCCGCTGGACGCCCGACTACCTGCTCGCATCGGTGGACCTGCAGCGCGACGCGCTGGGCCAGGTCGAACGCATGCCAGAAGAGCAACGTGCGTTTGGCGGCATCCTGCTGCGCACCTTCCACATCAGCCTAGTGGTCACGCTGGTATGCCTGCTGCTAGGCTACCCGCTGGCCTGGTGGCTGGCCTCGCTGCCCGCACGCCCGGCCAATGTGCTCATGATCCTGGTGCTGGTGCCGTTCTGGACCTCCATCCTCGTGCGCGTGGCCGCATGGATCGTTCTGCTGCAGTCCGAAGGCCTGGTCAACCGAGGGCTGATGGGCCTGGGCCTGATCGAGCAGCCCCTGGCGCTGCTGTTCAACCGCACGGGCGTGGTGATTGCCATGGTGCACATCCTGCTGCCCTTCATGATCCTGCCGCTGTACAGCGTGATGAAGAGCGTGCCGCCCACCTACCTGCGCGCTGCGGTATCGCTGGGCAGCTCGCCCATGGCAGCGTTCTTTCGGGTGTATGTGCCGCAAACCTACCCGGGCATTGGTGCGGGCGTGCTGCTGGTGTTCATCCTGGCGATCGGCTACTACGTCACTCCCGCGCTGCTCGGCGGGGCCGACGACCAGATGCTCAGCTACTACATCGCCCGCTACACCAACGTGGAAGTGAATTGGGGCATGGCGTGCGCTTTGGGCGCTCTGCTGCTGGCCGCCACGCTGGTGCTGTATGGCGTGTACCGCCGCTTCGGCAAGGCTGAGCTCAGTCTTGGATGACCAGCACCCCCACCGACTCAAAGGGCCACTCCATGCGCCGACTCCCCCAATTCCCCCTGTATGCCACGCTGACCGACAAGCTCGGCTGGTGGGCCGTGCGCGCGCTGTGCGTGGCTGTTCTCGCGTTCTTGCTGACGCCCATCCTGGTGATGGTGCCGCTGTCGTTTTCCGAGAGTTCGTTCCTCGCCTATCCCATTCACGGCTGGTCGCTGAAGTGGTATCGGCACCTGTTCGAATCCCCCGAATGGGCCCGCGCCGCGCGCAACAGCTTTATCGTGGCACCCGCCGCCACGCTGATTGCCACGGTGCTGGGCACGCTGGCGGCAGTGGGCCTGTCGCGGGCGGACTTCCGTTTCAAGGGCCTGCTCATGGGCATCCTGATCGCGCCCATGGTGGTGCCCATCATCGTGGTAGGGGTGGCCACCTACCTGTACTTTGCGCCGCTGGGCCTGGCCGACAGCTACATCGGCCTGATTGCAGTGCACGCCGCCCTGGGCGCGCCCTTCGTGCTGACCACCGTGCTGGCCACATTGGCCGGCTTCAACCACAACCTGGTGCGTGCATCGCTGAGCCTGGGCGAAACACCGCTGAACACATTCTTCCGCATTACGCTGCCGGTGATTGCGCCGGGCGTGATCTCGGGCGCGCTGTTCGCGTTTGCCACCTCATTCGACGAGGTCGTGGTAACGCTCTTCCTGGCCGGGGCCGACCAATCCACCCTGCCGCGCCAGATGTTCAACGGTATCCGCGAAAACATCTCGCCCACCATTGCCGCCGTGGCCACACTGCTGATCCTGTTCACCACCAGCCTGCTGCTGGCGCTGGAATGGCTGCGCGGCCGGCGGGCATGACCGACCGCTTGCCGGTGACTGCCACCTTGGCGACCCAAACTGCATGGCAGCGCGTGCTAGCCTCTGGCTAGACCTCCGCCCTGCGAGCCGAACGCCTGGTTTCTCTTTTGTCTTTCCTTCGCCACGCCCCTCTTTCTGGAAGCACTCCCATGGATATGAAGACCTCCCCCCTAGCCCTGCTGAACGACCCCACCCTGCTCAAGACCGACGGCCTCATCAACGGCCAGTGGGTATCGGGTGGCAGCCGCTTTGAGGTGAACGACCCGGCCACGGGCCTGAAGCTGGCCGACGTGGCCAACCTGGGCCCGCAGGATGCCGAGGCCGCCATTGCCGCCGCCAACGCCGCCTGGGGACCGTGGAAGACCAAGACCGCCAAGGAGCGCAGCATCATCCTGCGCAAGTGGTTCGACCTGCTGATGGCGAACCAGGACGACCTGGGCCGCATCATGACGGCCGAGCAAGGCAAGCCGCTGGCCGAGGCCAAGGGCGAAGTCGCCTATGGAGCAAGTTTTGTAGAGTGGTTTGCCGAAGAGGCCAAGCGCATCAACGGCGAAACGCTGCCCCAGTTCGACAACAACCGCCGCCTGATGGTGCTCAAGCAGCCCATCGGTGTATGCGCAGCCATCACGCCGTGGAACTTCCCTCTGGCCATGATCACCCGCAAGGTCGCGCCTGCTCTGGCTGCTGGTTGCCCCGTGGTCATCAAGCCCGCAGAACTGACCCCGCTCACCGCCCTCGCTGCCGCCGAACTGGCCCTGCGCGCGGGCATCCCGGCGGGCGTGTTCAACATCCTGCCCGCCGACAGCGATAACTCGATTGCGATTGGCAAGGTTCTGTGCGCGAGTGACGTGGTGCGCCACATCAGCTTCACCGGCAGCACCGAGGTGGGCCGCATCCTGATGGCGCAGTCCGCCCCCACGGTCAAGAAGATGTCGCTGGAACTGGGCGGCAATGCGCCTTTCATCGTGTTCGATGATGCCGATATCGACAGCGCCGTGGAAGGCGCCTTTGCCAGCAAGTACCGCAACGCGGGCCAGACCTGCGTGTGCACCAACCGGTTTTATGTGCAGGAAGGCGTGTACGACGAGTTCGTCGCCAAATTCGCCGCCAAGGTCAAGACGGCCAAGGTGGGCAACGGCTTTGAGGCCGGTGTGAACCAGGGCCCGCTGATCGAGGAAGCCGCGCTGGCCAAGGTGCAACGCCATGTGGACGACGCCCTGGCCAAGGGCGGCCAGGTGGTGGCAGGCGGCCAGCGCCTGAACTCACTGGGCTCAGGCCAGTTTTTTGAGCCCACCGTGGTGGCGAACGCCACAGCCGACATGCTGTGCGCCCGCGAGGAAACCTTTGGCCCCTTTGCCCCCGTCTTCAAGTTCAAGACCGAGCAGGAAGCCATCGACGCGGCCAACAACACCGAATTCGGCCTGGCCAGCTACTTCTACAGCCGCGACGTAGGCCGCATCTTCCGCGTGACCGAGGCCCTGGAATACGGCATGGTCGGCGCCAACGTGGGCATCCTGGCCACCGAACATGTGCCGTTTGGCGGCGTCAAGCAGTCGGGCCTGGGCCGCGAAGGCTCGCACTACGGCATGGACGACTATGTGGAGATCAAGTACCTGTGTCTGGGGGACATCCAGAGCGGCAAGTAAGCGCCGCCAGGCACCGCTCATTGAGCGAATAGCTACTATTTTTATAGCTATTTGCGCTTATGGGATGCGCGCAAAGGGCCAAAAAACTTCGAATTTTCGGCCTCCCGCACCGCTGCGCAACTACACGCAGCGGTAGGCGGCTTCAAAACGGCTGGCCTGCACGGCCAGCTCCGCCTTCAGGCCATACCGCGTGCAGTGTTTTTCGGCTGCCTGGAGGGCCCCATCCGAGCCCAGAGTGGAGTTTTCCCAATTGATGGACAGCACCTTCTCGTTGCCCACAATGATGAAAGGTGCAGGCGGTGAGTAGGCACAGCCGCCCAGGCCTGCGGCCATCACCACCAGCCAGCGCCTGGCCATCGGGGTCATCGTGTTTGTGCGGGTGTCCATGCGGGCCGCAGCGGTAGCCCCTGCGCCACGCCTGTAGCCAGCACAAACGCCAGCGCGCGTCCACCGGGCAGCGCTCGCACTGCGTGGGCAGCGACGCCCAGCACCCCCCCCAGCGCCAGGGCTCCCGCACAAGAAAAAAACGGATATTGAGCGCCATGCACCCACGCAAAAAAAAGCCCGCACGAAGCGGGCTGTAAATGAGACCCCCTACCAAAAATCAAAAACTCTCATTGTTTTGCATCGCACCTTCTTCCCAAAAGGTTGGGGGTTGCAGCCAGCAAAGAACCGCTGAACAGCACCACACCCGCCGCCATGCCGGCGCGTAACCATTGGCGCCAGGGGACTTCTTGCGTTCAAGAACGGTGTGGTGCGGTCATCGGCTTCTTTTCTGTGTCTGCGGAGTGTCAGCACCGCATGGCAACTGGAAGGAATTTAGCCCCCCAAGACAACGCGTCCAACCAACAAGATCAGCTATGCATATGCGTTTTGTGCGTTTGCAGAAATCACCTTCAAAGCGGAGCTCAGATGCTGCCTATAATCCAAAGCTTCGCGGGTGTAGTTCAATGGTAGAACGGCAGCTTCCCAAGCTTCATACGAGGGTTCGATTCCCTTCACCCGCTCCAAATACACAACCGCCAGGCTTCACGGCCTGGCGGTTTTTTTCATGGGTGGATGCGTTCAGCTTCGATTGGATGTCGCATCCTGTTCCAGATTGAACCGCGCAATCGTCTCCACCATCTGCTGCGCCTGCGTGCGCAGGCTGCTGGCGGCGGCGGCCATTTCTTCTACCAGCGCGGCGTTCTGCTGCGTGGTCTGATCCAACTGTGTGACGGCCTCGCCGACCTGGCCCACGCCTGCGGTCTGTTCGTTGCTTGCGGCGCTGATCTCTGAAACCATCTCGGCCACGCGCTGGATCGAACGGACCACCTCCTGCATGGTGGTGCCCGCCTGGTCGGCCAGCACCGAGCCCTGCTGCACCATCGCGCTGCTCGCGCCAATCAGCTCCTTGATGGCCTTGGCCTCGGCGGCGGTGCGCTGGGCCAGGTTGCGCACCTCGGCCGCCACCACCGCAAAGCCACGGCCTTGCTCGCCCGCACGGGCGGCCTCCACGGCCGCGTTCAGCGCGAGGATATTGGTCTGGAACGCAATGCCGTCGATCACGCCGATGATGTCGGCAATCTTCTGGCTGCTGCTGTTGATGTCCTGCATGGTGCTGACCACCTTGGACACCACCTCCCCACCCTGCTGCGCCACGCGGCTGGCGCCCACGGCGAGCTGATTGGCCTGGCTGGCGCTGTCGGCGTTGTGGCGGATGGTCGCACCCAACTGTTCCATGCTCGCGGCCGTCTGCTCCAGCGCGCTCGCCTGGCTCTCGGTGCGGCCCGAGAGGTCCTGGTTGCCCTGGGCGATTTCCGTGCTTGCGGCCGAGACGCTGTCGGCACTCGTGCGCACAGTGCCCAGGCTTTCCACCAGGCGGGCGCGGAAGCCCTCCATCGCCTGGGCCAGCGTGCCGATTTCGTCGCGGGACCGCACTGACACTGCATGTGTGAGATCGCCCTGCGCCAGGTAGGCCAGCGCGGCGCTCAACTGCTGCACGGGCGCACCCACCAGGCGGCGGGTAGCCAGCACCAGCACCACCGTCAGCAGGGCGAGGGCCACCACCACACCCAGCCACAGCCAGGCCAGCACATTGCGGGCCTCACTCATCATTTCGGTCAGGGGCGCTTCGGCCACGATGGCCCAGTTCCAGGGCTTGTAGTGCTCCACCGCCAGGTAGCGCGTGGCGCGGTCCCCCTCGCCGCTGCGGCGCGGGGACCAGTCCGATTCCAGATCTCCCGCCTGCCCCAGTGCCGCCAACGACGCCATCCAGGCCTTGGCCTGGTCGTCCTTTTCGTCCACCTTGAGGGACTTGCCCGCCCCCGGCAGGCCAAAAATGCTGCCCCGGGCTGGGCCCGCCGAAAGGTTGACCGCGTAGACCGCCCCGGTGTCAAACAGCTTCTGCCCCGCCATCACCGTGTCGAGCTTGCCCAGAATGACCCCCATGTCGGAGCCGATGAACAGAATGCCGATGGTGCGATTGCCCTCGCGAATGGGCTCGTACACGGTCATGTACTCGCGGCCAAACAGGCTGGCGCGGCCGATGTAGGTCTTGCCCTCGTTCATCAGGGCATAGGCCGGGTGCTTGCGGTCCAGCAGGGTCTTGTAGGCGCGCTCGCCATCCTGCTTTTTGAGCGATGTGGTCACGCGGATGAAGTCCTCCCCCGTGCGCGCAAAAATAGTCGCCACCGCGCCCATGCTGTCCTTGGAAAAGCGGTCCACCACTTCGAAGTCGCCATTGACGGCCGCCCCCTGGAACGACAGCACGGCCTCGGGTTTGCCTTCGGCCCCCGGCACCTCTGCCACAGAGAACTGACCGGGGAAATTCGCCTTGAACAGAGAGAAGTCCCGCTTGGCTTGCTCCTGCGCAGTTTCGTCAAAGGTCTGCACCAGTGTGCGCACCTGGGCTGCGTACTGCGTGGCATCGTCTCGCGAGAGGCGGCCAAAGTCTTTCCAGAGCAGGCCGCTGACGATGCCCATGGTGGCCAGCAAGACCACCAGCAGGCTGAACAAGGCGGTTGCCGACAGTTTGAAGGCCACGGAATGGCGGGTGTTTGACGAAATCATCTGGTGCTTTTCTGTAATTTATGCAAAGACATGCATATACGACAGACAAAGTACCCGATCTGCAGGCGAAATCCAAGCAGCGCAACCACCAATGGCCGCTCAAACCAAGGGAAGACCCTGGCATTAAATGGCAATGGCCTGCAGGCACGGCTGCGCCCCATCGGCCCCATCGAGCGTGAAGCGATCCCCTACCCGCCCATGGGCAGGCTGAGCGACTGCCAACTTTCAAACACCCGCTGCGCCCCTGTGACCGGGTCCACAAACACCAGCGACCGCGCCAGCAACTGCAGAGGCCGCGAATAGTCGCCCTCGGGCGGGTCGTTCACCACCGGGTAGAACGGGTCATTGCGCAGCGGCAGGCCCAGGGCCGCCATGTGCACGCGCAACTGGTGCCGCTTGCCGGTAATGGGTGACAGGCGGTAGCGCGCCCAGCCGCCTGCCACCTCCAGCACCTGCATGCGGGTGTGGCTGTTGGGCTCGCCGGGCACCTCCTGCATGCGAAAGAACTGCGGGCTCTCCTCCAGGCGGCTGACATGCTCGCGGGGAAAGGCCACATCCGCACGCCAGGGCGCAATCGCGTCGTAATGCTTGGTGATCTGCCGGTCGCGGAACAAGGCTTGGTAGGCACCGCGCGTGCGCTGCTGCACCGACAACATCACCAACCCGGCCGTATCGCGGTCGATGCGGTGCAGCGGCGACAGCTCGGGCAAGCCCAGCTGGCGCTTGAGCCGCACCAGCAGCGTGTTGTGCAGATACCGGCCCGAGGGCGTCACCGGCATGAAGTGCGGCTTGTCGGCCACCACCAGGTGCTCGTCCTGGTACAGCACCACCTCGCTGAAAGGCAGCGCGGGCTCTGCTGGCAGGCTGCGGTAGTAGTACAGGCGCAGCCCGCCCTCAAACGGCCGCTCGGGCCCCACCAGCTGGCCGCGCTCGTCCACCACGTCGCCAGCCAGCATGCGCTCGCGCCACTCATCGCGGGCCACCACCGGCAGCCGCTGGGCCAAAAAGTCCAGCATGCTGCCCTGCCCGCGCGTGGGCAACACCACACAGCTGGGGCTCACACCATCGCGCACGGGCAGGACATGGGGGTGGTGGGGGTTGTGCATGGCGCGGGGATTTTAGGGTGCGCTGGCTGCATCTTTTCAACAACAAGGCTCGATGCACTGCACCACCAACAGTTTGCGGAGATCACTGGGTTGAGTGCAGCTTGGCATCGCAATCCCAAAATCATTGAATTCTGAGAAGAGATTTTTTGATTTCGCTTTGGACACTCGGCAGTTCGCCATAAGCAACCGATGGAAATCTGCAGTTTGATAAGTGCAGGCTGCTTGCTGATCTCAAGAGTTTTCTAGACAGAAAAAAGATACGCATCTCCCCTGTCGGAGGGTATGAAGAGGTTTCATCTGTGGATGGAAAACACCCCCCAGGTTGCACCCACAGAGGCAGGTCTGGTTTCTCGTTCGCTCGCTGAACATCATTCGTCGGAGGCTTCGCACGCAACACTTTGACTTCTACCAAGTTCACATACGGTCTAAAGCCTGCGGCAGGAATGTCTGACACCTCCCATGCTTCTTGCGGATCGGGGTATTTTTGGTGCTTCATGTACTTCAAGCGCCCTACTCGCGCGACCACAATCAATTCTGCTTCCTTGACCCTTTCCCCCAATGTTGGTGGCACGTATAGAGGGCTCGTGGCTTTTGCAGTGCAAATTTGCATGGATATGCTCAAGACAAGAATAGCCTTGATGAACCAAATAAATTTCATAGCCAGATTTTTCTACACGATGGAATTAAAAAGACCATCATTAAGAACTCACTCCAAACCACTACCATTCAAGCAAAATTATCAAACTCATATTATTTTTGACCTTATAAATTAATGCTTGACTAGAAAACTTAACGCTTGCCTTCCTTTGCCAATTTTCCATAATACTCACAATCCATTGGTCGCCCTGAACCATTAGTCTCCACCAACTGATATGAAGAACTTACAGCATCCAATCTAGATGATTTTTTAATAATATAATTAATTTTATCAGCGGTCAGCAATTCCCCTGCTTTGCGCATCTCCGGCTGATCTGGAGCGTAGCCATAGGCCATGTTTGTTGTTTTAATTTTTTTTGGCAGATCAGCGTAGCTAACACTTCTCCACCCACCATTTATCCAGGTAATGGTTTCGTAACTTCCAACGGGGCATTTTGTTCCATCACTAAAGGGCCCAACAAGTACAACCATCCAAGGGACCCCGTCTATAAAATCCACAACCACATAGTTGCTTGACCCGGTGACAGAGTGTGTATATCTTTTCTTGGCGTCACTCGGATCTGCAAAATTTATAGTGCGCACTTTTTCCGATGCCGACTGACCAGGCTCATGCCAGCCGCCCAGTACATCGACTCTTTCAGCAATGACTATTCGCCCGTCATGCAAGCGAATTTCTTCTTTCCACTTAAAGGTGCTATCGCATGCACCCAACATAGGCAAAAAGGCCAAAAAACACCCCGTTAATCTGCTTTTTTTCACGTGCGATTCTTTCGAAAAATTGTTATCTAAATGCCATTAAAAACAAAATACTTTATTCAATGAGAACCAATAGCCTGGCAGCGCTGGTGTTCGACCAACAGATTAGCCGGGCGAGCAGTGATGTCGCTCCACTCGGCGGCCAGTTGGGCCAGGGCGTCGGTCTTGTCGGCGGTAGCTGCTTGGTTGATAGCTTTTTTTGCACCCACCGCCTGATAGGCATGCGTTGATAGATCTCTTTTTTATAGCAACCTCTGCAAAATCAGCGCGCACAGGCATTCAGGCTATGGGCCTGACCTTGTTCATGATGGGCCGGTGTTGATTGTTTATGCCCCATCGTAGTGCGAGCGATTTCCGGCGATTGCAACAATGTGCTTCACTGAGTGCCGCCAGCATCAGCTCCCCGGTTGTCCTGTCATGCATCTGTCTCTGCCAACCGTGGTGCGCCGCGCCCCCCCCTCTGGCTCAATGAAAATCCCGGCTGCCCTGCAGCGCCTGCGCCATGCGGCCGAGCAGCGGGGTCAGGTCTTTGAAGCGCTGGGCCACGAGGTGGCGCACCACGGCGGGTGCCTGGCCTGAGGTGGTGGAATGCGCGCTGCCGCCCTCGGGCAGGCTGCACTGCCACAGGCCTTCCACGGCCAGCAGCTGGGATCTGAGCAGGGCGTTGCGCCAGCGGTCCACCATGTCGGGCCAGACGATGACGTTGACGGGGCCGGTTTCGTCTTCGAGGGTGACGAACATGGTGCCCTTGGCGGTGCCGGGGCGCTGGCGCACGGTGACGATGCCGCAGGCGCGCACCTGGCGGCCGTGGGGCGTGGCCACCAGTTGCAGCGCGGTCTGCAGGCGCCAGCGGGCCAGGCGGGGGCGCAGCAAGGCCAATGGGTGGCGGCGCAGGGTGAGGCCGGTGGCGGCGTAGTCGAACAGGATTTCTTCGCCCTCGGGGGCGGCGGGCAAAGCCAAAGGCAGCTCATGGACCGGGATGTCGCGCAGCAATGGCGGTGCAATGTGCTGCGCCGCCGCGTCCCACATCTGCTGGCGGCGGTGACCTGACAGGCTGACCAGCGCGTCGGCAGCCGCCAGGGCGCGCAGGTCTTGCGTGTCCAGGCTGGCGCGCAGGGCCAGGTCTTCGGTGCTGGTAAAGCCTGGCCCTGTCAAACGCGTCTGGACGATGCGTTGTGCAGCCAGCTGCTGCAGGTTGCCCACCAGCCGCAAGCCCAGCCGCACGGACGGCTGGGGCTGTGGTGGTGCGCCCAGGCCGCGCGCGGGCCGCAGCGGCTCTGGCTCGCCTTCCAGGGTGCAGTCGATGTCACTGCAGGTCACGTCGATGGGCAGCACGCGCACGCCGTGGCGGCGCGCGTCCTGTACCAGTTGCGAGGCGGTGTAGAACCCCATGGGCAGCGAGTTGAGCAGCGCGGCCAGAAAACACGCGGGTTCGTGGCACTTGAGCCAGCTGCTGGCGTAGGCCAGCAGGGCAAAGCTGTGGGCGTGGCTTTCAGGAAAGCCGTATTCGCCAAAACCGAGCATCTGCTGGAAGATGGCCTGGGCAAATTCAGTGCGGTAGCCGCGCGCCTCCATGCCGCCAATCAGAGGTCGCTCGAAACGGTGCACGCCGCCTTTGCGCTTCCAGGCGGCCATGGAGCGGCGCAGTTCGTCCGCCATGCCGGGCGTGAACCCGGCGGCGATCATGGCGATCTGCATGACCTGCTCCTGGAAGATGGGCACGCCCAGCGTGCGTTCGAGGGCTGCTTCCAGCTCGGGCTTTTCTAGCTCCAGCGGCAGGCCCTGCCGCCTGCGCTCGCGTGCCTTGAGGTACGGGTGCACCATGCCGCCCTGGATGGGGCCGGGCCGCACGATGGCGACCTCGACCACCAGGTCATAAAACTCGCGCGGGCGCAGGCGCGGCAGCATGCTCATCTGGGCGCGGCTTTCGATCTGGAATACGCCCACGGTATCGGCGGCGCAGATCATGTCGTAGGTGGCGGGGTCTTCGTGCGGGATGTCCTTGAGGCCCCAGTGCTCGCCGCGCAGCACGGCCCGCAGCTGCAGGCAGCGGCGCAGTGCGCTGAGCATGCCCAGGGCGAGCACGTCCACCTTGAGCAGGCCCATGTCGTCGAGGTCGTCCTTGTCCCACTGGATGACGGAGCGGTCCTTCATGCTGGCGGGCTCAACCGGCACCAGCCGCGTGAGCTTGCCCTGGGTGAGCACGAAGCCGCCCACATGCTGGCTGAGGTGGCGCGGAAAGCCCTGGAGGTCGGCCGCCAGCTCCAGCCACAGCGTGGCGGTGTGCCGGTGCAGCGCGGCGCCGACGGCCTGCGCCAGCTCCTGCAGGCGGTCGGCGGCGAAGGTCTCGTCAAACCAGTGGTGGTCTTTGGCAAACGCATCGACCAGCGCGGGCGCCACGCCCTGGGCCTTGCCCACGTCGCGCAGGGCGCTGCGCGTGCGGTAGCTGGTGACGACGGCGGCAATGGCGGCGCGGTCGCGGCCGTATTTGTCGTAGATGTACTGGATGACTTCCTCGCGCCGGTCGTGCTCGAAGTCCACGTCGATGTCGGGCGGCTCCTTGCGTTCCTTGCTGATGAAGCGCTCAAACAGCAGGTGGGTGTTCTCGGGCGGCACGGCCGTGATGCCCAGCATGTAGCAGACCACCGAGTTGGCTGCCGAGCCGCGCCCCTGGCACAGGATGTTCTGGCTGCGGGCATAGCGCACGATGTCGTGCACGGTGAGGAAGTACATCTCGTACTGGCAGTGCGCGATCAGCTCCAGCTCTTTGCGGATCTGGTCCAGCACCCGCTGGGGAGCGCCCTGTGGGTACTCGCCTTCCACGCCGGTCTGCACCAGCCAGGCCAGCGCCTGGGCGGGGGTCATGCCTTGGGGCACGGTCTCCAGCGGGTACTGGTACTTGATCTCGTCCAGCTGAAAAGTGCAGCGCCCAGCCACCGTGAGCGTGGCCGCCAGCAGATCGGGCGGGTAGATGCCCGCCAGCCGCACGCGCTGGCGCAGGTGGCGCTCGGCGTTGGGCTGCAGCGCAAACCCGCACTCGGCCACGCTGCAGCCCAGGCGCACAGCGGTGATCACGTCCTGCAGCGGCTTGCGAGAGCGTGCGTGCATGTGCACGTCGCCCGCCGCCACCAGCGGCAGACCCAGCTGTGCGCCCACGCGCTGCAGCGTGGCGAGCCACAGGCCGTCGTCGGGGGCCAGGTGCAGTTCGACCGCCAGCCAGATATGGCCCTCAAAATCAGAGCTAAAACAGGCCTTTGCGCGCGACAGATATGCCTCAATAGCTATCAAATCAGTAGCGTCAAAGCGTTTGCGGCAAGGCGCCAGCAGCAGCTCGCACCCTTGCAGCAGGTGCCAGGGGCTGGCCGGGCCCACGTGGTACTGGCCCTTGGGCGCCGCACGGCGCGCGGCCGAGATGAACTCGCACAGGTTGCCCCAGCCCTCGGCGTCCCGCGCCAGGGCCACCAGGCGCAGGTCGCCCCACAGAAACTCGCTGCCCACGATGAGGTGCAGGCCCGTGGGCTGGGCGGCCTTCCAGGCGCGCACCACACCGGCCACCGAACATTCATCGGTGAGCGCCAGGGCCTGGTAGCCCAGCTTGGCAGCGCGCTCCACCAGCTCGTGCGGGTGCGACGCCCCGCGCTGAAAGCTGAAGTTGGACAGGCAGTGCAGTTCGGCATAGCCCGGCAGGGATGCAGTCATCTCAACGCTCCATGGCGCTGCGCGCCACCCACCGGGCTTGAAACTGGCACGCCCCAGGCAATGGCCGCCGCGCAAGGGCCGCCCCGCCACACTGGCGGTGTCCCCCTGACCGCAACGCGCAGCGCTGCGAGAGCGGGCCAAGCGGCGCAGCCACTGGGAGCCTGTTCAAAACACACCATGCAAAAACCAGCGAGGGGGCCGCGCCAGCCCCTGCGCACCGTCGGGCAACGGCGCCAGCCGCTCGCGAAACACCCACACCAGGCCCGCCACCGCGTTGTGCGCCACGAAGTAGTCGCGCAAGGCCAGGCCAGTGCCGGTGTGTGTGGGGTCGTCTGCCCCGCCATCGCCCGCAGACCACCAGCCCGCCTCGAAACGGTGGGGCCCGGCCAGCAGGCGCAGCAGACCGTGGTGGCAGGGGCGGTTGCCCTGCACGGCCAACCGCTGGGGCGGGTTCAGCAGCCAGGGGGGCAGCAGCAAAGCGTCGGGGCTGGCATCCAGCGAGGCCTCGGCCCCGCCGCCTGCGCTGGCGGCAGCAGAACGCCGGGCGGGCGAGCGGCCCAGCACTTCGGCCGCAGGGCGCCACTGCTGCATGTGCTCGGGGCGGTGGTCGGCCCACAGCACGGGGGCCTGCACCTGCTCGGGCCCCAGG
>NZ_QAIH01000116.1 GCF_003060895.1 Acidovorax sp. HMWF029
AAGGTGGGCAGGCCGCTGCGGTGGTCCAGCAGCTGCGCCAGGGTGGCGTTGGCGTAGGCAGGGTGCTGCTTGGCGGCTGCTTCGGGCAGCAGGTCGGTGGGGCGGCTGTCCCAGCGCAGCTTGCCTTGTTCCACCCAGTGGGCCACCAGGGCGGCGGTCATGGCTTTGGACAGGGATGCGAGCTGGAAGGATTCGTTGCCCGTCATGGCCTCGCCCTTCAGGCGGGCTTTCCCGGCCGCACCCAGATAGAGCTTGTCGGCGCTGTCGTGCTGGCTGCCAAACACGGCGCCCACCAGGCCCACATCCACGGCGGCCTGGGCGCGTTCGCGCAGGGCCTGGTTTTCAAGCAGCAGGCGGGGGTCGCGCAGCTCATCGCCTTCAGCGCCGCCACAGGCGCCCAGCAGGGTGAGGGATGTGAGGGCCAGCGCCGAACTAAGGGCGCTGCGGCGGGTGAGGTGCGGGGTTGTGCAGGGGGTCATGCCGGGGCTTTTTCAGAATCAGAAGAAGCCGCCGATTCTGAAAACGGTGCCCTAAAGATTCCCTAAAGAAACGCGCAGGGCGGCCCCCTTGCGCACCCTCTCAGCTGCCCGGCTGCATGCCACCCAGGTCCAGCACAAAACCCACGCCCCGCCCGTCCAGTCCCTCGTCCAGCCAAAGGCGCGCATGCAGGCGCTCGGCCGCCTGGGCCACGATGGCCAGGCCCAGGCCCGTGCCGGGTTCGTCGTGGCCCGTGCCGCGCCAGAAGCGCTCGAACACCTGCGCGCGCAGCGCCGGGGCAATGCCCGGCCCGTTGTCGCGCACCGCCAGCCTGATGCCGCCGTGGTTCTGCTCTATCGACAGTTCCACCCGCGTGGCGCCGTAGCGCAGCGCGTTGTCCACCAGGTTCTGCAGGATGGACTGCAGCGGCAGCGGCTCGCCATGCCAGGCCAGCGACTCCGGGCCTTCCAGTGCGAGGGTGACGTTGCGGCGCTTTGCGTCGGCATGGGCGTCCAGCAGCACGTCTGCCGCCAGTTCGCACACATCAATGTCCTGCGCATCGCCGCTGCGGGTGGGGTCGAGCGCCGACAGGTCCAGCAGCTGCTGGCCCAGGTGGGCCGTGCGTTGCAGGCCTTGCTGCAGCGCCTGGGCGGCAGCAGCGCGGCTGGCTTCGTCCTGGCTGCCGAGCAGCACATGCGCTTGTGCGGACAAAGCCGCCAACGGCGTGCGCAGCCCGTGGGCGGCGTCGTGTACAAAGGCGCGCTCCAGCGCCAGGTGCTCGCGCAGGCGCGCCAGCAAGGCATCAAAGGCGCGGCCCAGCGGTTGCAGCTCGGCATAGCGCAGGTCCGCACCCAGCGGCTGCAGGTCGCGCCGCGTGTCCAGCGCCTCGATGCGCTGCGAGAACTGGCGCAGGGGCCGCAAGCCGCTGCGCACGGCCAGCCACAGCGTGAGCAGCAGCACGGGCAGGGCGATCAGCAGCGACATCCCCACCTCGCCCAGCAGCCACTCCAGCAGTTCCATGTCGGTGAGCAGGGGTTCCAGCACCATCAGGTTCCAGCGCTGCCCTTGGGCGCTATAGGCCACATGGGGATGGCCATCGATATCCAGGCGGCTCAGGCCGGTGGGGGCTGACTGGTTGCGCAGGTCGCGGCCACTTTCGTACACGGTGCCACCATCATGGCGTTCCAGTAGGACAGAGACGTTGCCGCCGCCAGGGACCACCTCCTGCCGGACGCGGTTCAGTTCGGCGATGAACGCCTGCAGCACGGCGGTGGCGGCTTCGGCATCGTCCAGCGCATCCAGCGACTTGATCAACACCGAAGCCAGAGGTGCAGCGCTGGATTGCCTGTCCAGCTCCGTCCGGGCGTTCCAGTAGTTCATCGCGATGACCAGCACGCTGATCAGCGCAAACGCCAGCAGCAACGCTGCCACCAGCCGACGGCCCAGGGTTTTCTTCACACCGACTCCAGCCAGTAGCCCACGCCCCGCAGGGTGCCCACGCGCTCGGTGCCGATCTTGCGCCGCAGGTTGCTGATGTGCACCTGCAGCGCTGCCGTATCCATCGGGTCGCCCAGGGGCTCCAGGCGCTGGGCCAGCGTGCGCTTGGGCACCACATCGCCACCGCCCTGGGCCAGCGCCAGCAGCAGCTGAAACTCGCGCGGCGTTAGCTCCAGCGGCTGCCCGCCCAGCTGGGCCTGGCACTTGCGGGGCCACACGCTCAGGGCCCCAAACTGCCACTGCTCGCCCGACTGCGCGGCCGTGCGCCGCAGCACAGCGCGCAGCCGCGCCAGCAGCTCGGGGATGTCGAAGGGCTTGACCAGGTAGTCGTCGGCGCCCGCGTCCAGGCCACCCAGCCGGTCTTGCAGCGCACTGCGGGCCGTGATCACCAGCACCGGCGCAGCTGCCCGGGCACGGCGCCAGCGGCGCAGCAGCTCCATGCCACTGCCATCGGGTAGGCCCAGATCCAGCAGAACGGCGCTGCAGCCCGGGTCGTCCAGTTGCAAGGGCGCATCGTGGGCGCGGCGCAGCCATTGCACGGTGAAGCCGTCCTGCTGCAGCGCCCGCACCAGCGAAGCCCCCAGGTCCAGGTCGTCTTCAATCAGCAGGATGTGCATGGGGCTCAGCGCGCCGCGCCGGTTTCAGCGCCCGCAAAGGCATCGGCGATGAACTGTTCAAGGCTGGCTTGCTCCAGCAGCTCGATGGAGAAGTTTCCGAACCGCCGGGGCAGCCACAGGATGCGGTTGCCCCCTGGCGCACCTAACTGGTCGCGGGCCAGGGGCTTGCCGTTCTCGTCCTCGGGCTGCACACCACGGGCCACCAGCTCGTCATAGGCCACCTCAATGTCGGGCGTGCTGTAGCAATGGCGGTAGATGGTGCCGTCCCCGTGGGTGTCCAGCAGCTCCTTGAGGTTGCCCGCCAGCGGTTGCACCAGCATGAACCGCTCCGCCCCCATGCGCGCGATGGCGTAGCGCACATGCAGCCCATCGCGCTCCCACACCAATGTGCGGGAGATCTGCGCATTCAGCACCGCCTGGTAGTAGGCACAGGCCTCCTCCAGATTCAGGACCAAGACATCGACGTGGCTGAATGTGAGTTGCATGGAAGGGGCGGGAGCGGCGAAGGGGGGATTTTCTCATGGGCCCTTTGAGGGCCTGGGGGGCACGGCACGCCGCTGCGCTGAGTGGGGGCGGTAGGGTTGGATGGGCAGCTATTGGTGGGGTAGAACGGCACTGACG
>NZ_QAIH01000117.1:0-10357 GCF_003060895.1 Acidovorax sp. HMWF029
GGGGGAGGGACATGGGGCGTGAAAGAGCGGCTGCCCATTTTATGAAGGGCCGCAAGCGCCGTGCGCCCCTCCAATAAAAAGGGCTCCCAACGGGAGCCCAGTTTGCTTGGCCAGTGCGGGGGCGGGTGCTTGTCCAAAACACCTCCCATGGCAGCAGCACCCGCACCGCGCGAAGTGCTACCGCCATGGGAAGTCCCGCAACCGAGTCAATTACATGGCGCTGAATTCGCCGTGGGGGATCTGGCCGGTGCGCACGGCTTCGGCAGCCTGGGCGCGCACGGCTGCGCGGTCGGCGTTGGACTTGTAGGTCACAACGCGCGAGCCTGCGGGCTCCGTGCTGTGGGTGTGGGCTTCAGCCACGGCTTCGGCATTCACTTCAGCGCGGGTGCGGTTGGTGTCGAACTTCAGGGCAAATTGCGAGCCATCGGCTTCGTCTGCATGGGCACCAAAAGCGGCGAAAGCAGCAACAGCAACGACGGAGAGGAAACGGGCGTTCTTGTTCATGATGAATATCCTTGAAAGTTGAAAAAGCGTCTCAAAAAAGCCGGGTCAAAAACCATTCCTGAACCGGGTTCGGTGAGTCGCCTTGCGGGTTCGGCTCATCGATGGGTTGAACTGTACGCCGATGGTGTTCACAGAAAAACCGCCCGGTCGCGAACTAACTGTTCCAGTATTGAAAACAATCGGCAGGCCGCTTGCCGGAGGGCCGGGGAATGAGCAAACCGCCTGTGGCAAACTCCCGCGCTTCGCCTTTTCTTACCATCGTTTGACCGAGTCTCAGAGAGTCCGTCCTACCCATGCAGCAGATCGTTCGGCAGTTGGCCGCAGAAATCAAAGTCAGTGAATCCCAGGTGCGCGCAGCGGTGGAGCTGCTGGACGGGGGCGCCACGGTGCCCTTTATCGCCCGCTACCGCAAGGAGGTGACGGGCGGGCTGGACGACATCCAACTGCGCGAGCTGGAGGCGCGCCTGTCGTACCTGCGCGAGCTGGAAGACCGCCGTGTGGCCGTGCTCAAGGCCATTGACGAGCAGGGCAAGCTGACCGACGTGCTACGTGCCGCCATTGCCGCCGCTCCAACGAAGCAGGAGCTGGAAGACATTTACCTGCCCTTTAAGCAAAAGCGCCGCACCAAGGGGCAGATTGCGCGCGAGTTCGGCATTGAGCCACTGGCAGACAAGCTGTTTGCCGACCCCACGCTGGACCCGGCTGTGGAGGCTGCTGCGTTCACCAAGCCGCCCGAGGTGCTCGACGATGGCAAGCCAGGCGCTGATTTCTCGACCGTGCCTGCGGTGCTGGATGGCGTGCGCGACATCCTGAGCGAGCGTTGGGCCGAGGACCCGGCCCTGGTGCAAAACCTGCGCGAGTGGCTGTGGGCCGAGGGCTTGCTGCGCAGCAAGAAGGTGGAGTCCAAGAACGAGAACGACCCCGAGGTCTCCAAGTTCCGCGACTACTTTGAATACGACGAACCCATTGGCCGCGTGCCCTCGCACCGCGCGCTGGCGGTGTTCCGTGGCCGGGGGCTGGAGATTCTGGAGGCCAAGCTGGTGCTGCCGGTGGAGCCCGAGCCAGGCAAGCCCAGCATCGCCGAAGGCAAAATCGCCCTGCATCTGGGCTGGAGCCATGCAGGCCGCAAGGCCGATGACCTGATCCGCAAGTGCGTGGCCTGGACTTGGCGCGTCAAACTCAGCCTTTCGACTGAGCGTGACCTGTTCGCCCGCCTGCGCGACGAGGCCGAGAAGGTCGCGATCAAGGTGTTTGCCGACAACCTGCGCGACCTGCTGCTGGCTGCGCCTGCGGGCCCGCGCGTGGTGATGGGGCTGGACCCCGGCATCCGCACTGGCGTGAAGGTGGCTGTGGTGGACGCCACGGGCAAACTGGTGGAGACCGCCACCGTGTACCCGCACGAGCCCAAGCGCGACTGGGACGGCTCGCTGTTCACCCTGGCCAAGCTGGTGGAAAAACACGGCGTGAACCTGATCGCCATCGGCAACGGCACGGCCAGCCGCGAGACGGACAAACTGGCCGCTGACCTCATCAAGATGGCGGCCAAGGCCGACCGCGCTATCGAAAAGGTGGTGGTGAGCGAGGCGGGTGCGTCCGTCTACTCGGCCAGCGAATACGCCAGCCAAGAGATGCCCGATGTGGACGTGAGCCTGCGCGGCGCTGCCTCCATCGCACGCCGCCTGCAAGACCCGCTGGCCGAGCTGGTGAAGATCGACCCCAAGAGCATTGGCGTGGGCCAGTACCAGCACGATGTGAACCAGAGCGAGCTGGCGCGCACGCTGGGCACGGTGGTGGAGGACTGCGTGAACTCGGTGGGTGTGGACCTGAACACGGCCAGCGTGCCGCTGCTCAGCCGTGTGTCGGGCCTGTCGGGCAGCGTGGCCAAGGCCGTGGTGCGCTGGCGCGAGGCCAATGGCGCGTTCAAGAGCCGCAAGCAGCTGATGGACGTGGCGGGCCTGGGCGCCAAGACCTTCGAGCAGAGCGCGGGCTTCTTGCGCATTCGCGGTGGCGACAACCCGCTGGACATGACCGGCGTGCACCCCGAAACCTATCCGGTGGTCGAGCAGATCATGGAAAAGACGGGCAAGCCCGTGGCCGAGATCATGGGCCGCGCCGACATGCTCAAGACGCTCAAGCCCGAGCTGTTCGCCAACGACAAGTTTGGCGTCATCACCGTCAAGGACATCCTGGCCGAGCTGGAAAAGCCCGGCCGCGACCCGCGCCCCGACTTCAAGGTGGCGCGCTTCAATGACGGCGTGGAAGACATCAAGGACCTGAAAGAAGGCATGGTGCTGGAGGGCACGGTGAGCAACGTGGCCCAGTTTGGCGCCTTCATCGACCTTGGGGTGCACCAGGACGGCTTGGTGCACGTGAGCCAGTTGGCGCACAAGTTTGTGAACGACGCGCGTGAAGTGGTCAAGACCGGTGACATCGTCAAGGTCAAGGTCATGGAGGTTGACGTGGAGCGCAAGCGCATCGGCTTGTCGATGAAGCTGGATGCTGCGCCGCGCCAGCAAGGTGACCGAGGTGAGCGAGGCCCGCGCGACAACCGTTTTGAAGGTGCAGGCAGGGGCTATGCCCAGCCACCGCGCCGTGCCAACGAGGCGGCCCAGCCGTCGGCCATGGCCTCGGCATTTGCGAAGTTGCAACAGGTCAAGGGCCGGTAACTGCGGGCTGGCGAATGGGGCCTGCCGGGGGCCATAATCGCCAGCACCTCAATCACAATCGGTGCCCGTCCCATGGAGTTGAACGCACTGCTGGCCCAACCTGTGGCACTGCCCAGCCTGCCGCGCGCCGTGGCTCTGCTGATGAGCGAGCTGGCCCAGAGCGAACCCAGCATGCGGCGCCTGAACCAGCTGTTTGGTACCGACCCGGCCCTGGCCGCGCGCCTGCTGGAGTTGGCCAACTCTCCCACCTTCCAGTTGCCGCGCCAGATTGCTGGCATTCCCGAGGCGCTGGCGCTGCTGGGCATGGCCCAGTTGCGTACGCTTGTGTCCTCAGCCCCGCTGGGCACCACGTCGCGTTCAGTGCCAGGGGTGAACATGCAGCAGTTCTGGCGCTACAGCCTCAACACGGCCAAGTTGGCCCGTTCGCTGGCGGGCATCGTGCACCAGAACCAGATCGCGGCCTACACGGCGGGCCTGCTGCACGCGGTGGGCGAGCTGGTGATCCACCTTGCCGACCCTGACAAAGCCCAGTCGGTCAACACCCTGGTAGCCCCGTTTGACCTGCGCCGTGACAAGATCGAGCAGCGCATCTTTGGCTACAGCTATGGCCACGTTACCGCTGGCTGCGCGCGCCGCTGGCAACTGCCCGAGGTGGTGATCGACGCGTTGCAACACCAGAGCGCGCCGTTTGAGAACAAGGCCTACGAGCCTCTGGCGGGTGTTATCCACCTCGCCGCCTGGCGCGCCCGCGCCCGCGAGGCGGAGCTGGGTGAAAAGGAGCTGGCCGTGTCCTTCCCTGGCGAGGTGGGCCTGACCCTGGGCCTGGACATCGACATGGTGCTTCAGCAGGACCCCATCGACTGGACGGCCAAGCCGGAAGTGGCGGATTTTGTTGTGTAGGCCTTCGGGCCTGCGCAGCTTGGCGACAGCCTGCAGCGTTTTGCTTTGCGACAATCGCCGCCATGAAAGCACTGCGCATCCACGCTGGCCCCCGCGCCCGGCAACACCTTGAGCACCACGGCCTGCAGCCCGGCGATGTGGGCGTGATTCCCGCAGCGGCTGGGGGCCCCAAGGGGCTGATCCTGGGGCCGCTGGACCGGTTCATTTTTGGGGAGTGGCTGCCGCGATCGGACCAGCCGGTGCACTTGGTGGGCGCATCGATTGGCGCTTGGCGCATGGCCACGGCTTGTCTGCAGCAATCGGTGACGGCTTTCGAGCGGCTGGAGCATGACTACATTCACCAGGACTATGAGTTGCCCCCGGGCAAGAAGCGCCCCACGGCGGCCCATGTGAGCGAGCGGTTTGGTCGCAACCTGGATGCGTTCTATGGCGGGAAGGTGGATGAGGTGCTGAGCCACCCGCGCTATCGCCTGCACATCATTGCATCGCGGGGGCGGCACCTGCTGGGGCGCGAGCATGGCGTGGCTACGCCCCTGGGCTACCTGGGTGCCTTTCTGACCAACACGGTGCATCGCAAGGCCATGGGGGCTTGGCTGGAGCGGGTGGTGTTCTCGTCGCCCGACGCCTCGGTGCCGGGGGCGGCCTGCGCGGCGCTGCCGTTTGGCACGTCGGACTACCGCACGCGACAGGTGCGGCTCAGTGCAGCCAATTTCATGCCTGCGCTGCAGGCGAGCTGCTCCATCCCCTTTGTACTGCAGGCCGTGCACAACATCCCGGGGGCGCCGCCCGGGGCGTACTGGGATGGCGGTATCACCGACTACCACCTGCATCTGGCGTATGGCCGGTCAGGTTCTGATGCTTCCAATTTGATAGCTAATAAGGCAATAGGGGCGCGCGCAGGCGGCCTAAAAACCTTGAAAAACGAGGGCGTGCAGGCCATGGCGGCAGGTACGCGCCCGGGTTCAGCGGGCATTGTGCTGTATCCGCACTTTCAGCACCGGGTGGTGCCGGGCTGGCTGGACAAGGGCTTGAAGTGGCGGCACAAGGCAACCCCCGCGCTGGACAACATGGTGGTGCTTTCGCCCGATCCCGACTGGGTGCGTGGGTTGCCCAACGCCAAGCTGCCAGACCGCAAGGACTTCACCCACTACGGCTCCGACAGCCGCGCCCGCGCCCAGGCTTGGCTGGGTGCCACCAGCTCCAGCCAGCAACTGGCAGATGAATGGGCCGAGTGGCTGCAGCGGCCCGACATGGGGGCCGTGCATCCGCTCTAGTTGGAGTAGGGGCGTTGCTGCCTTTGTTGCGGTGGCTACAAGATGGCCGGTCTTGTCATCAAGCGGCCGCAGGGCGCCGCGTGGCTGCATCCTGCACTGCCCGTGCGGCGTGGCGGGCCGCATGCTCGCGGGCCCAGCCCAGCACTTCGTGGGCTGGCATCGGCCTGGCAATGCCATAACCCTGCGCCCGCTCGCAGCCCAGCTCCAGCAGCCGGGCCGCATGCTCGGCGGTCTCCACGCCTTCGGCCACCACATGGCGGTGGAAGGCAGCAGCCAGGGCCACGATGGCCTGAACGAGGGTGAGGTCGTCGCCGTCCTCCAGAATGCCGCGCACGAAGGACTGGTCGATCTTGATCGTTTCGGCGGGCAGGCGCTTGAGGTAGGACAGCGATGAGTAGCCGGTGCCGAAGTCGTCCAGCGCGAACCGCACGCCCAGTGCCTGGCAGCTTTGCATCATGCTGCGCATGTACTGCATGTCCTCCAGCGCTGCGGTTTCGAGGATCTCCAACTCCAGCCGGGTGGGCGAAACTTCGGGGCAGGTGTGCAGGATGTCCTTGAGGCGAGGCACGAAGTTGGGCCGGTGGAAGTGGGGCGCGGCGATGTTGACGCTGACCTCCCAGAGCATGCCCGCGTCGGTCCACTGCCGCATCTGGGCCAGGGCCTGGCGCAGCACCCATTCGCCCAGCTCGACCTGCAGCTCGGTGTCTTCCACCAGGGGCAGCACATGCTGTGGGCCCAGCAGCCCTTCCTCCGGGTGCTGCCAGCGCAGCAGGGCCTCCAGTCCGATGATTTCACCCGTACGCAGGTTGACCTTGGGTTGGTAGTGCAGTACCAGCTCGCCAGCGTGCAGGGCCTGGGCAACGCGGGTCTGGCGCGTGTGCTGGGTCTGTACGGCGTGGTCTTGCTGCACGTCGAACACGTGCAACTGGTTGCGGCCAAAACTCTTGGCCTGGCACATGGCCTGGTCTGCGTGGCGCAGCAAGGTGTCGGGGCTGGCGTTGTCGTGCGGGAACACTGCGACACCGATGCTCACCGTGGTGTTCACCTCGCGGTTGTCGATGGCGTAGGGGGCGGCCAGCTGCTGCATGAGTACAACCAGACGGGCTTCGATGGCCGGGATATCGGGCTGCTCGCCCAGCAGCAGCACGAACTCGTCGCCGCCCATGCGTGCCACGGCATCGCTGGGGGTGATGTAGGCCCCAAGCCGCCGGGCTGTTTCCTTGAGCAGGCGATCGCCGACACGGTTGCCGAAAGCATCGTTCACGGCCTGGAAATGGTCCAGATCCAGCATGCACACGGCCAACAGCAGGCCTTTGTTGTGGGCCACGAACAGGGCGTGGGTGAGACGCTCGGCAAGTGCGGCGCGGTTGTAGAGTCCGGTCAGCGGGTCGTGCCGGGCGTGCCAGGAGATCTGGTGGCGCAGGTTGCGGGCTTCGGTCACATCGCGGAACACCAGCACGCTGCCTACGGCCTGGCCGTTGTGCTGGCGGATGGGCGATGCGGTGTATTCGATGGCGTAACGCTCGCCCGAGCGGTGGATCAGGATCTCGTGCGTGGCCTGCTGCAGTGCACCGGGCTGGCTGTCGCGTTCAGCGGCTGTGCTGGCGTTCCGGCTGGATGGTTCTTCGTACAGGCGGAACACATCGTCCAGCTGTCGGCCCACGGCCTGTTGGGCCGTGAAGCCGGTCATGAGCTGCGCGGCCTCGTTGATGGTGTCGATGCGCCCCGCGAGGTCAGTGGTGATGACTCCGTCGCCAATGGAGGCGAGGGTGATTTCTGCGCGTTCCTTCTCGGCCTGCAGGGCCTCTTGTGCGCGCTTGCGTTCGGTTACGTCCACCAGGGTGCCGATGGTGCCTGCCAGCGCGCCATTGGTGCTGGTGAAGGGCGCTTCGTAGTACGCCATGTACAGCGGCGGGTGGTTGGTGGGTTGGATCGGGACCACGTTGTCCTGGGCGCTGGCGAACTGGGTAGAGTGTTCGGGCGCCAGGGCCTCTGGTACGGTGGAGGCGTGGTGCGCCCCGGTGGGGTCCACAGGGGTCTGGAAGAGCCTCTGCCAGGCGCGGTTGGTGTCCAGGTAGGTGCCATCGGCACGGCGCACGAACACGGGCAAGGGCAGGGCGTCGATCAGTTGCCGCGTGAAATGCAGCTGCTCGCTTTGCTGGCGTTGGGTTTCATGCAGCGACAGCACCAGCGACTGGACTTTGCCGGCCATGTCGTTGAACGCCTCGGCCATGGCCCGGGATTCGAGGGTGCCGGCCACCTCCATGCGGGTTCCCAGGTAGCCCTGGCGAAATCCATCGGTGGCCTGCGCCAGCCGTCGCAGCATGCGCGTGTTGGCGCGCAGCAGCAGGGTGAGCAGGAACAGGATGGTGAAGATGTTGAGCGCTGAGATGCGCGCCTGGACGATCACCGTGCTCCAAACCCTGTCCACAAGTGGTTGTACATGCAGGGTGATGGTCAGGCGGCCCGGCGAGCCGTCGGCCAGGCGCTGGGCGGACTGCATCAGAGGCTGGGGGATGTCCAGCCAAGGGATAAACCAGGCAGGAGCCAGCGGGGCGGGGGCGGAGGCCTGCACCTCGGTGACGGGCCACTGGACGCCTTGATGCGGCTGGGGCGGCTCCGAGGGTTCCCACGTGAGCGCCTGCACGCCAGGGCCCATTTGGGTGATGCCGTCGTGCAGGATGCTTGTGATGGTGGCTGCATCAGCTGCGGGCGCAGCCGCCAGGCGCGGCAACAGGTAGTCGCTGGCGCGCCGCAACTCGGCGGCGGCATGGCGATGGACCTCTTCGGTTTCGGCCTGCAGCAGGTAGTGGTAGCGCACGCCACTGACCAGCAGGATGATCAGCACGATGGGGACGTAGAGCCGGGGATAGGTGCCCTGCAGAAGCCAGGTGCTGAGATTTCCGGTGCGCATCATCGGCGGTTACCCTCTCCCCCATCCCAGGTAATGAATCGTTAATTAATGGTGAACTGATGGGGAGTCTAGCCGTTGGAGCTGCTGGGGCTGCCTTTTCGTGGAGGGTTGGCGGGGAAGTGTGGCGAGGTTGTGACATTTTGTAAAACCTGCTCGGCGCCGCGGCGGCCGAGACCCGGGTGGCAACAGCGTCAGAGCGACTGCGCCAGAATGTCCCGGTACTCCTCGGGCGTGGCAATGCGCGGGTTGGTCTTGTGGCAGTGGTCGGCCATCGCGCCCTGGATGATGTCGTCAAACATCGCTTCGTTCACCCCCATGGCGGCAAGGCCCGTGGGCAGGCCCAGGCGGGCGTTCATTTCACGGATGGCTTCGGGGATGTCGCCTGCGCTGGCCAGGCCCATGGCGTGGGCCATGCGCTCCAGGCGCTTTTCTTTTTGCACCGATTCAGCCTGTGCATTGAAGCGGACCACGGCGGGCAGGAACATCGCGTTGAGCGTGCCGTGGTGCAGGCGCGGGTTTACGCCGCCCAGGCTGTGGCTGAGCGAGTGCACGGCGCCCAGGCCTTTTTGGAAGGCCATGGCGCCCTGCATGCTGGCGCTCATCATGTGCAGGCGGGCGTCGCGGTCGCTGCCGTTTCGGGTGGCTTGCTCGATGTTCGCCCAGCCGCGTGTGAGGCCGTCCAGCGCAATGCCATCGGCGGGCGGGTTAAAAGCGGCTGACATGAAGGTTTCCATGCAGTGCGCGATGGCGTCCATGCCCGTAGCGGCTGTGAGCATGGGGGGCAGGCCCAGCGTGAGCTCGGGGTCGCAGATGGCGGCCTTGGGCACCAGGTTCCACGAGTGAAAGCCCAGCTTGCGGTGGTCATCCACGATGATGATGGCGCCGCGCGCCACCTCGCTGCCCGTGCCGCTGGTGGTGGGCACAGCGATCAGGGGCGCGGCGCGGTCGGTGATGCGCGGCGAGCCGCCTTCGATGGTGGCGTAGTGGGTGAGGGGACCTTCGTGCGTGGCGGCGATGGCGATGCCCTTGGCGCAGTCGATGGCCGAGCCGCCGCCCACCGCGATAAGGCCGTCGCAGCCTTGGGCCTTGTACATCTCCACGGCGGCGCGCACGGCGGCTTCGGTGGGGTTGGATGGGGTCTGGTCAAACACGGCCACGGTCATGCCGGGCAAGGCGTCCAGCGCCTTTTGCAGCACGCCAGCGGCCTTCACGCCAGGGTCCGTCACGATCAGCGGGCGGGTGATGCCCACGCGCTCGCATTCCTGCTTGAGCAGTTGGACAGCGCCGAATTCAAACTGGATCTGGGTGACGTAGTAGATGAAAGCCATGGTGCAACAGAATGTGTGAATGGGAGTGCCAGCGATTACGATAGCCCGCCAGCCTTTGATACAGGTTTCAAGCCCACTTTATAAGGAGGAGACACGCGTGAAAACGAAGCAAACCCTGATGGCGGCCCTGGTGGCCGTCGCATCTGTGACAAGCGCCCAGGCCCAGTGCCTGACCGACACACAGGCCACCGAGCTGGTGGCCAACTACGTGGCCAAGACTCCCGCCGCCAACCCCGATAACCTGACGGACGCCGATGGCGCCTGCACACGCGGCAAGGTCAACGCCTTGCTGGCCCAGCGCTTGGGCAAGGTGATTGGCTACAAGGCAGGCCTGACCAACCCCGCCGTGCAAAAGCGCTTCAACACCGACAAGCCCGTGTGGGGCAAGCTCTATGAAGGCATGGTGTTGCAAAGCGGCGCCACGGTGGACCCAGCATTCGGCGCCCGCCCCCTTTATGAAGCCGACATGCTGGTGCGCGTGAAGAGTGCGGCCATCAACCAGGCCAAGACCCCCATGGACGTGCTGGACGCCGTGGACCAGATCATCCCGTTCATCGAACTGCCCGACCTGATGGTGCAGGCGCCGCCCAAGCTCAACGGTGCGGGCGTGACGGCCATCAACGTGGGCGCGCGCCTGGGCGTGGCGGGTGCGCCCATTGCGGTGCCTGCGTACCGGGGCGAGCGTTTTGCCATGCTCCAGGCCCTGGCCGACATGAACGTGTCCCTGTCCGATGGTGCGGGTGCCCGCCTGGGGGGCGGCAAGGGCAGCGA
>NZ_QAIH01000117.1:10367-34149 GCF_003060895.1 Acidovorax sp. HMWF029
TGGTCTGGCTGGCGGGTGCGCTGGCGCAGGAGGGGCTGGCCATGCAGCCGGGCGACCTGATCAGCCTGGGGTCGTTCTCGCCGCTGCTGCCGCCCAAGTCGGGTCTGTCGGTGACGGCGACCTATGACGGCCTGCCCGGCGCCACGCCAGTGCGCGTGACTTTCAAGTAAACGACCCCGGCCCGCCCGCACGGTGCGGGCTGTTTACCTGTTTCCGAGATCCCGACCTTTGACCGATCTGCATATCCACCACACCCGACTCACCCCCCAGATGCGCAGCGTTCTGGAGCGCATGGCACGCGCCGGGCATCCACCGCTGCACACGCGCACGCCGCAGCAGGCACGCATCGCCTACCAGGCGGGTGCCGACGTGCTGGAGGTACCCAAGGCCGTGCTAGCGCGGGTCGAAGACTTGCAGATCCCGGCCCGTGATGGGCATATGCTGCGTGCAAGGCTTTATGCGCCCGCCACTGAGAAGGGTCTTCCGGTACTGCTGTACACCCACGGCGGCGGCTTCACCATCGGCAGCATTGCCACACACGACATACTGTGCCGCGAACTGGCGCGGCTGGCTGGTTGTTTGGTGGTGTCGCTGGACTACCGGTTGGCGCCAGAGCATCGCTTTCCCACCGCCAGCAATGACGCTTGGGATGCCTTGCGGTGGCTCGCTGCCAATGCCGAGAGCCTGGGCGCAGACCCGCGGCGCCTGGCTGTGGGCGGCGACAGCGCAGGTGGCACGCTGGCCGCCGTCAACGCGATCCTGGCGCGCGATGCGCGGCTGCCCCTGGCGCTGCAACTGCTGATCTACCCCGGCTGCGCAGCGCACCAGGACACACCTTCGCACGCCACCTTCGCGCGCGGGCTGGTGCTGGAGGAGCCTGCCATCAGCTGGTTCTTCGGTCACTACGTGAGCACCCGCGAGGAGCGAGAGGACTGGCGTTTTGCACCGTTGCATGCGCCGGATGTGGAGGGCGTGGCACCTGCATGGATTGGCCTGGCCGAATGCGACCCACTGGTGGACGAAGGCATCGAATACGCCGACAAGCTGCGCCTGGCCGGTGTGCCCGTCGACCTCGACATCTATCGGGGCGTGACCCACGAATTCATCAAGATGGGCCGCGCCATCCCCGAGGCGCGCAAGGCCCATGCCGACGCGGCCCGTGCGCTGCGGCTGGCTTTTCATCTGGAGTAAATCAATCCATGCAACGCAGTGACTTCCGCTTTTTTCACCGCCTGCGCGTGCGCTGGGCCGAGGTGGACATGCAAAAGATCGTGTTCAACGCGCACTACCTCATGTACATCGACACGGCGATGTCCGACTACTGGCGCGCGCTGGCATTGCCGTACGAGGCGAGCCTGCTGGCCCTGGGTGGCGAGATCTATGTGAAAAAGGCCACTGTCGAATACCACGCGTCGGCGCGGCTCGATGACACGCTGGAAGTGGGCATGCAGTCCACGCGCATTGGCAACTCGTCGTGCCTGTTCACTGCTGGCATTTTTTGTGGCGACCGGCTGCTGATCTCGGCCGAGCTGGTCTATGTGTTTGCCGACCCGGCCACGCAGACCTCCCGCCCCGTGCCGCCCGCACTGCGCGCGATCTTCGAAGGCTTTGAAGCGGGCGCGGAGATGGCTGAGGTGCGCACCGGCGACTGGAACGCCCTGGGCCGCGACGCCGGCCGCGTGCGCACGGAGGTTTTTGTGCATGAGCAGGGCATTCCCCCGGATGTGGAGGCCGACAGGCACGACATTTCGGCCCGCCATGCGGTGCTCTACAACCGGCTGGGCATGCCCATTGCAGCGGGCCGTCTGCTGCAGCTGCAACCTGGCGTGGGCCGCATTGGCCGCATGGCGGTGGACCGCTCGGTGCGTGGTGCGCAATGGGGACGACAGTTGCTGGATGCGCTGGTGGACGCTTCACGGGCCCGGGGCGACACCGAGGTGCAGCTGCACGCCCAGAGCACCGCCGAGGGCTTCTACCGCCGCGCGGGGTTCACCGTGGTGGGCCAGCCCTATGAGGAAGCCGGTATTGCGCACATTGCGATGGCGCGGCAGTTGTAGTTTGTTTGCTATCAAATAGTGAGCATATTGCGCTTGATGGACGCGCGCAAAAGCCCTTTTTTGTTCAAATATCTTCGAGCAAAGGGTAGGGCAGGGGCTGCAGGGACAGCGCCACGCCATCCGCCGCGCCTACCTGCAGGCTGCCCTCTTGGGCTGCGCTGATCTGCAGCGACACGATGGTGTCGAAGCCACCGCCCGGTGCGGGGGCCACCTGCACCACCGTGCCGCAGGGTTGCTCCAGGTCTTGCGTGCTGAACACCTCGGCGCCCACGGCCACATCGGCCGCTACGTGCGCGATGTAGGCGCGGCGCTTGAGGGTGCCGCGGAACTGGCTGCGCGCCACCACCTCCTGGCCGGGGTAGCAGCCTTTCTTGAAGTTCACGCCCCCTACGGACTCATAGTTCAGCATCTGGGGCACGAAGGCCTCGACCACGGGCGTGGTCAGCGTGGCGACGCCGCTCTTCACCTCGCTCCAGCGCCACAGCGCCTCGTCCAGCGCGGGGCCTGCTGGGGCGGGGTCTGCTGCCGGGGCCACCCACAGTGCGCGGGGCTGGCCGTCGGCGGGATACAGGTGGACCACCGATGCGTTGCCTGTGTCGGCCTTGCTCCAGGCGGTCTGGCTGCCGCTGGGCACGGCGTTTCCGGCCAGGCCATACAGGGCAAAGTCGTTGGTGGCGTCTGTCAGCTTGGCCTTGGCGCGCAGCACAAACATCGACAGGCGTTTGAGTGTGGGCGGCAGAAGGTCGCGGCTGCAGATCAGCAGCACATCGGTGGCGCTGCGCTTGAAGCCTATGAAGCTGGCCTGCATGCGGCCCTTGGCCGATAGAAAGGCCGCGAGGCGGGCCTGGTCCATGCCCAGCAGAGCGAAATCCTGGGTGAGCTGTCCGTGCAGAAACTTGGCGGCGTCTTCGCCTTCGACGCGAATCACGCCGAGGTGGGACAGGGGGGCAATGCCATTCAAGGGGTAAGTCATCGCTGAATTATGATGCCCTGTTTCATACATACAGACGGCAGGGTTGTGCGACGTTTACTGGCTTTGATCGTGTTCTTGGGGATCACACTGGGTGGCGGCGCCTACTGGTGGCTGCACCAGCCGCTGGACCTGGGGCCCGAGCCGCTGGAGCTGGCGATTGAGCCAGGCACCACGCCACGCGGAGTGGCCCGCGATGTGGTGGCTGCCGGGGTCAAGACGGACGCCCGCCTGCTCTACGCCTGGTTTCGTTTCTCGGGGCAGGACCGCGCCATCAAGGCCGGCAACTACGAAATTCCGCCCGGCACGACTCCCATCAGCCTCTTGCAAAAGCTGGCCCGGGGCGAAGAGGCCCTGCGTGCACTCACCCTGGTCGAGGGCTGGAACTGGCGCCAGGTGCGCCAGGCGCTGGCCAGGGAGGAGCAGCTCAAGCGCGACTCCGCCACTCTGACCGACGAAGCGTTGATGGCGCAACTGGGTCGCCCCGGCGTGGCGCCCGAGGGGCGGTTCTTTCCGGACACCTACACCTATGCCAAAGGCTCCAGCGACATCGCCTTGCTGCGCCGGGCGATGCATGCCATGGACCGCCGTCTAGAAGCTGCTTGGTCGCAGCGCGCGCCAGACACGCCGCTCAAGTCAGCCGAGGAGGCGCTGATCCTGGCCAGCATCGTAGAGAAGGAAACCGGCAAGGCCAGCGACCGGGGGCAGATTGCGGGCGTGTTCGTCAACCGCCTGCGGGTGGGCATGCTGCTGCAGACCGACCCCACGGTGATCTACGGCCTGGGCGAGAAGTTTGACGGCAACCTGCGCAAGCGCGACCTGCAGACAGACACGCCCTGGAACACCTACACCCGCCCCGGCCTGCCGCCCACGCCCATCGCCATGCCCGGCAAGGCTGCGCTGCTGGCCGCCGTGCAGCCCGAGGCCACGCGCGCGCTGTACTTTGTGGCCAAGGGCGATGGCGGCAGCCACTTCAGTGCCTCGCTGGAGGAACACAACCGCGCCGTCAACCGCTACCAGCGCGGGCAGCAGTAAACAAGCAAGGCCACCATGTCACGACCCGGACTGTTCATCACCTTTGAAGGCATCGACGGCGCAGGCAAGTCCTCGCACATCGAGGGCCTGGCGGCGGCGTTCCGCACTCAGGGCCGCACCGTCACCGTGAGCCGCGAACCCGGCGGCACGCCGCTGGCCGAAAAGCTGCGCACCCTGGTCCTGAACGACCCCATGGACGCGCTTACCGAGTCCCTGCTGATCTTCGCTGCCCGCCGCGACCACCTGCTCAACGTCATCGAACCTGCCCTGGCCCGGGGCGAGGTGGTGTTGTGCGACCGGTTCACCGACGCCACCTTCGCCTACCAGGGCGCGGGGCGTGGCTTTGATCTGGGGGTTCTATCAACTTTGGAGCGCCTGGCCCAGACAGGACTGGCGCAGGACCCTCTTTTGATGCGTGAACCCGACCTGACGGTGTGGTTTGACCTGGCCCCCGAGGTGGCGGCCGAGCGCCTGGCCGGTGCACGGGTGCCCGACCGCTTCGAGGCGCAGCCCGTTGAGTTCTTCCGCCGCGTGGCCCAGGGGTATGCTGACCGAGCCGCCGCAGCGCCACAGCGCTTTGCACGCCTGGACGCAGCCCAAGACCGCCACCGTGTGTGGCAGCAGCTCACCAGCGTGTTCGTGCGCAAGGGGTGGTTGGCCATCATGGTGGCATCGCAGGGAGGGATGCAATGAGCGAGTCGACCACGCCATTAGCGCCGTGGATTGCCGCGCAGCGCACCAGCCTGCTGGCGCAGCGCGGTCACGCGTGGTTGCTGCAAGGGCCGTCGGGCCTGGGGCAGTACGCCCTGGGCCTGGAGCTAGTCCGCGCATGGTTGTGTGACGCGCCAACCGAGCAGGGCGCCTGTGGCCAGTGCGGCAGCTGCCACGCCATCGACGTGCGCACCCACGCCGACCTGTGTGTGCTGATGCCCGAAGTGCAGATGATGGCGCTGGGCTGGCCCCTGTCGGAAAAGGCCCAGGCTGACATCGACGACAAGAAGCGCAAGCCCAGCCGCGAGATCCGGGTGGAAGCCATGCGCGATGCGGTGGAGTTCTCGCAGCGCACCTCGGCACGTGGCAAGGGCAAGGCGGTGCTGGTGTATCCGGCCGAGCAGATGAACCATGTAACGGCCAACGCCCTGCTCAAGACGCTGGAAGAACCGCCAGGTGACGTGCGTTTTGTGTTGGCCAGCGAGGCTGCGCACCAGCTGCTGCCCACCATCCGCAGCCGCTGCCTGGGCCACACCATGGTCTGGCCCGCCGCGGCCGACAGCCTGACGTGGTTGCAGGCGCAGGGCCTGGCCCGGGATGCGGCGGCTTCCTTTCTGCGTGCGGCAGGCGGGCGACCTGAGGATGCTTTGGCGCTGGCCCAGTCGGGCCGCAGCCCGCTGGCCTGGTCCGCCCTGCCGCAGGCGGTGGCGCGGGGTGATGTGACTGCCTTGGGCGACTGGGCACCGGCCCAGGTAATCGACGCGCTGCAAAAGCTCTGCCACGACCTGCTGGCCGCCAGCGTGGGCGCCGCACCACGCTACTTTGCGCCAGCCGATCTGCCCAAGACGCCGCCGCTGGGCGCGCTTACGCGCTGGTCGCGCGCACTTTCCAAGGCAGCGCGCACTGCAGACCATCCGTTCAACGGCGGGCTCATGCTGGAGGCGCTTGTCGCCCAGGCGCGAAACACCCTACACTCCAAACACTGAGCCGCACTCCCACCCATGAGCAGTCCATCCACCGCACCCCGTCCCAGCGTCATGCAGCTGGCCATCAAGGAGAAGGCGGCCCTGTATGCTGCCTACATTCCCTTTTTTGCCGAGGGGGGCATTTTTGTGCCCACCCAGCGCGACTACAAGCTGGGCGATGATGTGTATGTGCTGCTGACCTTGCCCGACGACACGCAGCGATACCCCGTTGCAGGCCGTGTGGCCTGGGTCACGCCAGCGCGTGCTGCTGGCAACCGCACGCAAGGCGTGGGGATCCAGTTCCCCAAGGACGAAAAATCCCGCCAGCTCAAGGCCAAGATCGAGGAATTGCTGGGAACTGCGCTGGGCTCCGACCGTCCTACCCAGACGATCTGATCAGCGCCGCTGCTGCCCCTGTGCCGACCTGCGCTGGCTGGTCGGCTTTTTTGTTTTTCATCCCATGTTCACTGACTCGCACTGTCACCTCAACTTCCCGGAGCTGCTCAGCCAGCTGTCCGCCATCCGCCACGCCATGGCCGAGGCGCAGGTCACCCGGGCCCTGTGCATCTGCACCACCATGGAAGAGTTCGAGGGAGTGCATGCACTGGCCCTGGCCCATGACAACTTCTGGAGCACGGTGGGGGTACACCCCGACAACGAGGGCGTGACCGAACCCAGCGTGCAGGATCTGCTGGACCGTGCAGCCCTGCCGCGCGTGGTGGCCATTGGCGAAACCGGGCTCGACTACTACGGCATGGAAGACCGCAAGGGAGGGCGCAGCATCGCTGACCTGGAGTGGCAGCGCGACCGTTTCCGAACCCACATCCGCGCGGCCAGGGCCTGTGGCAAGCCGCTGATCATCCACACACGCAGCGCGTCCGACGACACGCTGGCCATCCTGCGGGAAGAGGGCGAGGATGGCGCTGGCAACCAGGCGGGTGGCGTGTTCCACTGCTTTACTGAGTCGATGCCGGTGGCGCGGGCCGCGCTGGACCTGGGCTATTACATCTCGTTCTCGGGCATCGTCACGTTCAAGAGCGCGCAGGAGCTGCGCGACGTGGTGGCCTTTGTCCCGCTGGATCGCATGCTTATCGAGACCGACAGTCCTTATCTGGCCCCGGTGCCCTACCGTGGCAAGACCAACAACCCGTCGTATGTGCCCCATGTGGCCCGGCAGGTGGCCGAGACCAAGGGCCTGGCGCTGGAGGCGGTGGCCGACGCCACCAGCCGCAATTTCGACCGCTTGTTTCCGGGGGTGATGGTATGAGCCTGCAACGACGTTCTGTGTTGGCAGTTGTGGCGCTGGGCATGGTGTCTGTCCGGGCCTGGGCAGGGGCATATGAAGACTTCTTTGTGGCCATCCTGCGGGACGACGGCGATGCGATCACTGCATTGCTGCGCCGGGGTTTTGACCCTAACACGCGCGACCCCAAGGGGCAGGTGGGGCTCACGCTTGCGTTGCAGAACGGCGCCAACAAAGCCTTTGCAGCGCTACTGGCATCGCGCCGTGTGAATGTGGAAGCCCGCAACGCCCAGGACGAGAGCCCGCTGATGATGGCGGCGATCAAGGGGAATGTGGGCGCGGTGAAGGAGCTGATCGCACGCGATGCCGATGTGAACAAGACGGGCTGGGCGCCGCTGCACTATGCGGCATCGGCGGGTTCGCCGCAGCATGCGGTGATCATCTCGCTGCTGCTGGAGAACCATGCCTACATCGATGCCACCTCGCCCAACGGCACCACGCCGCTCATGATGGCCGCGCACTATGGGTCGATCGAGGCAGTGCAGCTTTTGCTGGACGAGGGCGCGGACCCGACACTCAAGAACCAGTTGGGGTTGACCGCGGCCGATTTCGCATTGCGCGTAAGCCGCACGGAATCTGCAGAGAAGATTGCTGCCGCCATCCGGCGGCGCCAGCCTAACCGGGGTAAGTGGTAAGCGGGTAGTCTGCTGCCGCCGCAGGGCAGCTACTCTGGCGCGGTAGCGCTGCCGACGGCTGGACGCGCCTGCAGGCGCGCATACAGCCCGCCTTGTGCTATCAGCTCGCCATGTGTGCCTTGCTCGGCAATGCGGCCCCGCTCCATGACAACCACACGGTCGGCATGTTCGATGGTGGACAGGCGGTGAGCAATGACCAGCGTAGTGCGGCCTTGCATCAGGCGTTGCAACGCGTCCTGCACTAGCCGCTCGGATTCGGTGTCGAGGGCTGAGGTTGCTTCGTCCAGGATCAAGATCGGGGCATCCTTGTACAGGGCCCGTGCGATGGCAAGACGCTGACGTTGTCCGCCCGACAACTGCGTGGCATTGTGGCCCACGATGGTGTGGATGCCCTGTGGTAGCCCGGCGACATGCGCGCCCAGGTTTGCGGCTTCCAGGCAGTCGCGCACCCGTTGTTCGTCCACCGCAGCTCCCAGCGCCACATTGGCAGCAATGGTGTCGTTGAACATGACCACGTCCTGGCTCACCATTGCAAACTGGGAGCGCAGCGACCCCAAGTCCCAGTCTTGAACGGGGTGGCCATCAACGAGGATGATGCCTTCTGCTGGCGCAATAAAACGCGGCAGAAGGTTGACGAGCGTGGTCTTGCCCGCACCCGACGGGCCAACAAGCGCCACGATTTCGCCGGGTGCAACTTTCAGGCTGATCTGGTCCAGGGCAGGCGCATGGTCCGGCCCGAAGGACACGGTGACCCGCTCCAGCGCCAGCTCGCCCCGGACCCGATCGGTGCGGTATTGGCCACCACTTTCCGCGCCAGTTTCGCCCAGCAAGGCCAGGCCGCGCTCCAGCGCCGCCACGCCGCGCGTGATGGGGCTGGCAACATCGGCCAAGCGCCGGATAGGGGCAATGAGCATCAACATGGCGGTGATGAATGCGGCAAAGCCCCCCACCGTGACGCCCTTGGCATCCACCGCCCCACGGCTCTGCCAGAGTGCGATGCAGATCACCACCGACAGTGCGGCTGCGGCCAGTAGCTGGGTCAGCGGCGTCATGGCTGCCGATGCGATCGTGGATTTGATGGCCAGCCTTCGCAGGCTGTGACTGAGACCCTCGAAGCGCTGGGCTTGGCCCTCTTGGGCACCGTGCAGCCGGACCATGCGGTGGGCGAGCACGTTTTCCTCCACCACGTAGGCCAGTTCGTCCGTGGCCTGCTGGCTGCTTTTGGTGAGGTGGTACAGCCGCTTGGACAGTGTTTTCATGATCCACGCCACTCCGGGCACCACCACAGCCACGATCAGCGTGAGTTGCCAGTTCAGATAGAGCAGGTAGAACAGCAACGCGACCAGCGTGAATCCGTCGCGAGAGATTCCCATCAGCGCCTGCACGAGCAGTGTGGAACCGGTCTGAACTTCATAGACCACGGTGTTGGACAGCGCACTGGCGGACTGGCGGCTGAACAGGCCCATTTCTGCGGCCAGCACTCGCTCAAATAAGGACGTGCGCAAGTTGAGCATGCCTTCATTGGCGATGCGCGCGAGTGCGTACTGGCCCACAAATTGGGCAAGCCCGCGCACGAAGAAGATTCCAAGAATGGCCAGCGGGACCATCCATAGCTCCAGGCTCCCTTGAGTGAATCCTTGGTCCAGTAGGGGCTGCAGCAAGGCAGGAATCAGGGGCTCTGTCACTGCGCCCACGATGGTGGCGCCAATCGCCAGGACCCAGGCCAGCCGTTGGCCACCGAAGTAGACAGATAGCCGCTTCAGGCGTGTGGTCAGGCCGAGGGGCGGAGAGGAGGGGGCATTGGCAGGCGCGGAGCCCGTGTTGGTGGCGTGCATGTGGCCCGGATTCTAAGGTTGTGCACCCTGAGGCATGGGTATACACCCAGGGCGTACGCCCACCGCGACCGGGAGCAGAGCACTGAAGTCCCTATGTAGGCACAGTTTGTCACAGGGGGGTTGCCGCTGTGTGTACCATTCAGGTTTGCCCTTAGGCATTTGTTCGGCCACTGCTGGATGCCAATGACCACAGATCGAATCTCCAAACACTTTTCCTCTGCGGCTTCGCCGCTTCCCTCGCGCCGTCAGCTGCTGGCAGCGCTCATCGCAACCCCATCCCTTCCGGCCCTGGCTCAGTTTCGCGTCGAGGTGACAGGCGTGGGTCTCACCCAATTGCCCATTGCGATTGCCCCCTTCCGAGGTGAGGCGCAAGCCCCACAGAAGATTTCGGCCATCATCCAGGCCGATCTTGAGCGCAGTGGCCAGTTTCGCGCCGTTGACGCAGCAGGCCCTGCACTGGACGAGACCGCCCGCCCCGATGTGGCGATGTGGCGGCAAAAAGGCGCCGACTCCCTGGCCACTGGCAGTGTGACACGGCTGGCCGACGGGCGTTTTGATGTGCGTTTTCGGCTGTGGGACGTGGTCAAGGGGCAGGACCTGGGAGGGCAGAGTTTTGTAGTAACCCAGGCTGACTTGCGCTTGGTGGCGCACCGCATTGCCGATTTCATCTACGAAAAGCTCACCGGCGAACGCGGTGTTTTTTCAACTCGGATTGCCTACGTGACCAAAACAGGGTCCCGTTATAGCCTGTGGGTGGCCGATGCCGACGGCGAGAACGCACAATCGGCGCTGTCAAGCCCGGAACCCATCATTTCCCCTGCATGGTCGCCCAATGGGGGGCAGTTGGCCTATGTGTCGTTCGAGTCCCGCAAACCCGTGGTGTATGTGCACGACGTGGCATCAGGACGCCGCCGTCTGATTGCCAACTTCCGTGGCTCCAACAGTGCGCCTGCCTGGGCCCCTGATGGGCGCTCGCTGGCTGTGACGCTGAGCCGGGATGGGGGCTCGCAGCTCTACACCATTGATGCGAATGGTGGCGAGCCGCGCCGCCTCATGCAAAGCTCCGGCATTGACACCGAGCCGGTGTTTTCGGGCGATGGCCGCAGTATCTATTTTGTTAGTGACCGTGGTGGTGCGCCGCAGATCTACAAGGTGGGCACCTCGGGCGGCAACGCCGAGCGTGTGACCTTCACGGGTACCTACAACATCTCGCCCACGGTGAGCCCAGACGGGCGCTGGTTGGCCTATATCTCCCGCGTGGGCGGGGCTTTCAAGCTGCACGTGATGGACCTGTCCACGGGCACCGTGAATGCAGTGACCGACACCATGTCCGACGAAAACCCGAGCTTTGCCCCGAACAGCCGCCTCATCGTGTACGCCACCCAACAGCAGGGGCGTGAGGCGCTGATGACCACCACTCTGGACGGCAAGATCAAGGCCCGCCTTGCAGGGCAGGCAGGTGATCTACGCGAACCGGACTGGGGGCCGTTTCAAAAGCAATGAACTTATCGACATTTTTAGTTACCAAGCCTTCAGGAGAAATTTGGATGATCAAACGTTTTACCCTTGCCCTTACCGTCGCGGCGCTGGTGGCTGGCTGCAGCTCTGGTGTGAAGCTGGATGATGTTCCCGTAGAGGACAAAAACGCAACGTCCACCATGGGCGGCGCCAACAGCGGCGCCAACTCAGGCAACCCATCACAGAGCGGCGTGGCTGGTGTAGACCTGGGGCAAGCCGGTCGTGATGGCGCAGGCCCCGTGGGCGTGGCTCGCATCGTGTATTTCGACTACGACAGCTATGTCATCAAGCCCGAGTTCCAGTCTGTGATCGAAGCGCATTCCCGTTTCATCAAGGCAACCCCCAGCCGCAAGGTCATGATCGAAGGCCACACCGATGAACGTGGTGGCCGTGAGTACAACCTGGCACTGGGCCAAAAGCGTGCTGAGGCTGTGCGCCGTTCGCTCGGTCTGCTGGGCGTGCCGGACAGCCAAGTGGAGGCGGTGAGCTTTGGCAAGGAGAAGCCAGCAGCCCAAGGCGGTACTGAAGATGTGCACGCGAAGAATCGTCGTGCTGAACTGTCCTACCGTTGATGCGAACCGCTGCCGTGGTGTTCCCTCTTCGGCTATTGGCGGCTGCCGCGCTGTCGGTGACCTTTCTGCCTTCGGCACAGGCCGCCATTTTTGAAGATGGTGAGGCGCGCCGGGCCATTCTGGAAATGCGTCAGCGTGTGGATGGTCTGCAAATGTCCAGCCAGCGCTCTGCCGAGGAGCTTCGCAAGCTTGGTGAAGAAAACGCCCAGCTGCGCCGCAGTCTTCTGGATCTGCAAACGCAGATAGAGACCCTGCGGGCTGAGCAGGCCAAGCTCAATGGTCAAAACGAGCAACTTCTGCGCGATGTAGGCGACCTTCAGCGGCGTCAGAAGGATATTGCCCAAGGGGTGGATGAGCGGCTTCGGCAGTTCGAGCCCGTAAAGGTGACGGTGGATGGCAAGGAGTTTCAGGCGGACCCTGCAGAAAAGCGGGATTTCGAGGCCGCACTTGCGGTCTTCCGATCCGGCAAGTTCCCCGAGGCCAGCACGGCGTTTGCCGGATTTGTGCGCCAGTACCCGCGCAGTGGTTTTGTGCCGTCAGCGCGCTTCTGGCTTGGCAACGCCCAGTACGCCACGCGGGAGTACAAAGAGGCCATTGGCAACTTCAAGCAAATGCTGGCAGATGCGCCCGGTCATGCCCGAGCCCCTGAGGCTGCTTTGTCGATTGCCAACTGCCAGATCGAACTCAAGGACACGCGCACCGCTCGCAAGACGCTGGAGGACCTGGTCCGCGCCTACCCGCAATCTGAGGCGGCCATCGCTGCCAAAGAACGTCTGTCCCGCCTGAAGTAATGTCGGGCGAGATCGTTTCGCAGGGATTGCCTTTTTCGGAAGAGTCTGAGGCTGCACTGGAGCGCCGGTTTGGCGGGCTGGCGCGGCTGTATGGCGTAGAAGGTGCGGCGAGAATCCGCCGCGCCCATGTTGCCGTCATCGGTATCGGAGGGGTGGGGTCTTGGGCCGCTGAGGCGCTGGCGCGCAGCGGCGTGGCCCAGATCACCCTGGTCGATCTGGACCATGTCGCTGAGTCCAATATCAACCGCCAGATTCATGCACTGACAGACACGGTGGGGCAGGCCAAGGTGTTGGCGATGCGCGACCGCATCGCGCAGATCCATCCGGCGTGCACCGTTCATTGCATTGAGGAGTTTGTGGAGCCCGGCAACTGGCCCGGGCTGATGACGACTCCTGTGGACGCGGTCATTGATGCATGTGACCAGGTGCGGGCCAAGGTGGCCATCGCCGCATGGGCACAATCTGCGGGTGTGCTGCACATTGCAGTTGGTGCTGCCGGTGGTAAGCGTCAGGCGCACAAGGTCGATGTGGATGACCTGGCCCATACGACCCACGACCCTCTGTTGGCACAGTTACGCTACCAGATGCGCAAACACCACCGCGCACCGCGTGAGGGTAAGAAGATCGGTGTGACCTGCGTGTTCAGCCGTGAAGCTGTGGCCCCTCCCGATGCGTCCTGCAATATCGAGGGCGATGGCACGTTGAACTGCCACGGATATGGCTCTGTAGTAGCGGTCACTGCCACCTTTGGGCAGTGTGCTGCCGGGTGGGTGCTTGATAAACTTGCGACAACTTTCAGGTCGAGTTCAAAAAAGACGCTATAATTCAAGGCTTTGCAGCGGTCTGATAAATTCAGATCGATGCAATCGGTCGGGACGTTAGCTCAGTTGGTAGAGCAGCGGACTTTTAATCCGTTGGTCACAAGTTCGAATCTTGTACGTCCTACCACCCAATTCGTTGCATAGCACAGCATCTGATGCGTAGTTTCAAAGGCCTCCTTACGGAGGCCTTTGCTTTTCCGGTGAGTTTTTGCAGGCCCTTCCGCGGGAGGCGTGTTACGTCACGGGCTGTCTGAAGAGCCTGTGTGGTTCGGTGCAAAAAGGTCCCAGCTGGCCATGAACAGCGCAGCGATCACGGGGCCGATGACGAAGCCTGTCAAGCCAAAAAGCCCCATGCCACCTAGTGTGGAGATGAGTACGATGTAGTCTGGCATTTTTGTGTCCTTTCCGACCAAGATGGGGCGCAGGATGTTGTCTACCAGACCAATCACGCCGATCCCGAATGCGGTCAGCACCGCCCCTTGCCACACGGCTCCGGTGGCGAGGAAATAGATGGCTACCGGTACCCAGATCAGGCCTGCGCCCACGGCGGGCAGCAGTGACAGGAAGGCCATCAGTACGCCCCACAGGACCGGGCCCTGAATGCCCAGCGCCCAGAAGATCAGACCGCCGAGTGCACCTTGGGAGGCTGCCACCACGATGTTGCCTTTCACGGTGGCTCGGATGACGGTTGTGAATTTGCTCACCAGCTGCCGTTTGTGGGCATCGTCCAAAGGGGTTGCTTGGCCAATCCGTTGGGCTAGGCTGGCGCCATCGCGCAACAGGAAAAACAGGAGATACAGCATGATGCCGAAGCCTACGAGGAACTCCAGCGTGTTCTGTCCGATGCTCAGGGCTTGTGTTGCGACGAACTGGCTGGCCTGTATGGCAACGGACGAGAGCTTCTGCTGCAAATCGCCGATGCTGGTGAGATTCAGGCGATCCAGAAGATTGGCGGCCCACGCTGGCAGGGCGGCTATGACCTGCTGTAGATACAACCCGAAATTGAGCTGGCCTGAGCGCACCCGTTCATAAATGATGCTCGCTTCCTGGATCAGCGACACGGTGATGGCGGTCACGGGCAGTATGACGATCACCAAGCAAAGCCCCAGTGTGCACAAAGCCGCCAGGGTGGGGCGTTTGGGCATGCGCTTTAGCAGTTTGCGGTGCAGCGGGGCAAACAGGATTGCTAGGATGACGCCCCAAAAAACAGCGCCGTGAAACTGCCAGAGTATGGCTCCAAAGGCGATGGTCACAGCAATCAGCAGCAGCAGGAAGGCTTTGTCTTGGAGGTGGTTGGGTGTCATGTCGCTTGGGGGCAATGAGATGCCCAAAATGTACGCGAGGCCGACAGGCGCTCACTTGCCCCGGGTTGTTGTTGGTGCACCCATTTCCCGTCCCGCGGGGGGATTGCCCGTTCGGTGGCACAATACGGCCCGTACCAAGGCCCTTCCCCAGCCACAGTCGCATCCGCCAATCGGTTCAGCCGTGTCGCGGAAGGTTTCTCAACCAGCTAATGCTTTCCCAAGGAAAGCGGAGGTCAGCGGAATATGAGCGATACGACATCCGTCTATCAAGCCTACCAAGGCAACACCTACCTCTTCGGCGGCAATGCGCCCTATGTCGAAGAGATGTACGAAAACTATCTTGCCAACCCAGGTAGCGTGCCAGACAACTGGCGCGAGTACTTTGACGCACTGCAAAATGTGCCCGCTGTGGACGGCAGCAATGCAAAGGACGTTCCCCACCTGCCCGTGATCAATGCCTTTGCCGAGCGTGCAAAGCAGGGTGGTACCAAGGTGGTTGTTGCCACTGGCGCGGACTCCGAACTGGGCCGCAAGCGCACCGCCGTTCAGCAGCTGATCGCCGCTTACCGCAATGTGGGTGCACGCTGGGCTGATCTGGACCCGCTCAAGCGCACGGAGCGCCCAGCGATTCCCGAACTGGAGCCCTCTTTCTACGGCTTCAGCGATTCCGACCAGGAAGTCGTTTTCAACACCAGCAACACGTTTTTCGGCAAGGAGTCGATGCCGCTGCGCGAGCTGATCAATGCCTTGCGCGAAACGTACTGCGGCTCCATTGGTGCCGAGTACATGTACGCCACCGACCAGAACCAGAAGCGCTGGTGGCAGGAAAAACTCGAAACCATCCGCAGCAAGCCCAGCTTCGGCGCGGAAAAGAAAAAGCAGATCCTCGACCGCCTGACGGCTGCGGAAGGCCTGGAACGCTTTCTGCACACCAAGTACGTCGGCCAGAAGCGTTTCTCTCTGGAAGGGGGCGAGAGCTTCATTGCTGCCATGGACGAGCTGATCCAGCAAGCGGGTTCCAAGGGCATCCAGGAAATCGTCATTGGTATGGCCCACCGTGGCCGTCTGAATGTGCTGGTCAACACGCTTGGCAAGATGCCTGCCGACTTGTTTGCCGAGTTTGACCACACGGCCCCGGAAGACCTCCCAGCCGGCGACGTGAAGTACCACCAGGGTTTCTCCTCGGACGTGTCCACCCCCGGCGGACCGGTCCACCTGTCCCTGGCGTTCAACCCCTCCCACCTGGAAATCGTCAACCCCGTGGTGGAAGGCTCGGTGCGCGCCCGCATGGACCGCCGTGATGACCCCAGGGGCAGCCAGGTGTTGCCCGTGCTGGTGCACGGCGACGCCGCATTCGGCGGCCAGGGCGTCAACCAGGAGACCCTGGCGCTGGCGCAGACCCGTGGCTACACCACGGGCGGCACGGTGCACATCATCATCAACAACCAGATCGGTTTCACCACCTCGGACCCGCGCGACATGCGCTCCAGTGCGTTCTGTACCGACATTGTGAAGATGGTCGAATCGCCGGTGCTGCACGTCAACGGTGATGATCCCGAAGCCGTGGTGCTGGCCACCCAACTGGCGCTGGAATACCGCATGGAGTTCCGCCAGGACGTGGTGGTGGACATCACCTGCTTCCGCAAGCTGGGCCACAACGAGCAGGACACGCCCTCGCTGACCCAGCCGCTCATGTACAAGAAGATTGCGTCCCACCCCGGCACCCGCAAGCTGTACGCCGACAAGCTGGCCACCCAGGGCCTGGGCGCGACGCTGGGCGACGACATGGTCAAGGCCTACCGCGCAGCTATGGACGCGGGCAAGCACACGGTAGACCCCGTGCTGACCAATTTCAAGAGCAAGTACGCAGTGGACTGGTCGCCCTTCCTGGGCAAGAAGTGGACCGACGCGGGCGATACCGCGATTCCGCTGACCGAATGGAAGCGCCTGTCCGAAAAGCTCACCACCATTCCTGCCAGCGTCACACCGCACCAGCTGGTGAAGAAGGTTTACGACGACCGCGCCGCCATGGGGCGTGGCGAAATCAATGTGGACTGGGGCATGGGCGAACACATGGCCTTCGCGTCCTTGGTGGCGAGTGGCTACCCGGTGCGCCTGTCGGGTGAGGACTGCGGACGCGGCACCTTCACCCACCGCCATGCTGTGATCCATGACCAAGCCCGCGAGAAGTGGGATGCTGGCACCTATGTGCCGCTGCAGAACGTGGCCGACAACCAGGCCCCGTTTGTCGTGATCGACTCCATCCTGTCCGAAGAGGCGGTGCTGGGCTTCGAATACGGCTACGCATCAAACGACCCCAACACCCTGGTGATCTGGGAAGCGCAGTTCGGTGACTTTGCCAACGGTGCTCAGGTGGTGATCGACCAGTTCATCGCTTCCGGTGAAGTGAAGTGGGGCCGAGTGAACGGCATCACGCTGATGCTGCCGCACGGTTATGAAGGCCAAGGCCCCGAGCACAGCTCGGCCCGCCTGGAGCGCTTCATGCAGCTGGCGGCCGACACCAACATGCAGATCGTGCAGCCCACCACGGCCAGCCAGATCTTCCATGTGCTGCGCCGCCAGATGGTGCGTGACCTGCGCAAGCCGCTGATCATCATGACGCCCAAGTCCCTGCTGCGTAACAAGGACGCCACCTCGCCACTGTCCGAGTTCACCAAGGGCAGTTTCCAGACGGTGATTCCCGAGCAGAACGAAGCCATCGTGAAGAAGGCTGCCAAGGTCAAGCGCGTGATCGCGTGCTCGGGCAAGGTTTACTACGACCTCGTGAAGAAGCGCACCGAGCGTGAAGACGAAGACGTGGCCATCGTCCGTGTAGAGCAGCTCTACCCGTTCCCCCACAAGGCGTTTGCGGCCGAACTCAAGAAGTACCCCAATGCGACGGATGTGGTGTGGTGCCAGGACGAGCCACAGAACCAGGGCGCCTGGTTCTTCATCCAGCACAACATCCACGAGAACATGCTCGATGGCCAGAAACTGGGCTACGCAGGTCGCGCCGCGTCTGCTTCGCCTGCCGTGGGTTACGCCCACCTGCACCAGGAGCAGCAAAAGGCGCTGGTGGATGCAGCATTCGCCAAGCTCAAGGGTTTTGTCCTGACCAAGTAAGGCCAGCTACCCGAACGAACACAGAACAGAACCCCTACTGAAAGAATCCAAATGGCTATCGTAGAAGTCAAAGTCCCCCAGCTGTCCGAATCCGTGGCAGAAGCCACCATGCTCACCTGGAAGAAGAAGCCCGGTGAAGCTGTGGCCGTGGACGAGATCCTGATCGAGATCGAAACCGACAAGGTCGTGCTAGAAGTGCCCGCACCCTCAGCAGGCGTGCTGTCCGAAATCATCCAGGGCGACGGTGCCACCGTGGTGGCAGACCAGCTCATCGCCAAGATCGACACCGAAGGCAAGGCGGGCGCCGCTGCTGCAGCTCCTGCCGCTGCCGCTGCCGCACCGGCCCCAGCCGCCGCACCCACTGCGGCGCCTGGCGCAGCCGGTGGTTCCAAGGGTGATGTGGCCATGCCCGCTGCTGCCAAGCTGCTGGCCGACAATAACCTGTCTGTCTCGGCCGTAGCCGGTTCGGGCAAGGATGGCCGCGTGACCAAGGGCGACGTGCTGGCAGCAGTGGCCGGTGGTGCCAAGGCCGCCGTGGCAGCTCCCAGCGTGATTCCCACTGGTGTGCCCTCCAAGGCACTGCCCCAGGTGGCAGCGCCCGCTGGCAAGGAAGACCTGAGCGGCCGTCCCGAGCAGCGCGTGCCCATGAGCCGCCTGCGTGCCCGCGTGGCCGAGCGTCTGCTGCAGTCGCAATCGACCAACGCCATCCTGACCACGTTCAATGAAGTGAACATGGCGCCTGTGATGGATCTGCGCAAGAAGTTCCAGGACAGCTTCACCAAGGAACACGGCACCAAGCTGGGCTTCATGTCCTTCTTTGTGAAGGCCGCTGTGCATGCCCTCAAGAAGTACCCTGTGTTGAATGCATCGGTGGATGGCAACGACATCGTCTACCACGGCTACTTCGACATCGGTATCGCCGTGGGCTCGCCCCGTGGCCTGGTGGTGCCCATTTTGCGCAATGCAGACCAGATGAGCTTCGCCGACATCGAGAAGAAGATCGCCGAGTTCGGCAAGAAGGCCGCTGAAGGCAAGCTGGGCATTGAAGAAATGACCGGTGGTACGTTCTCCATCTCCAATGGCGGCACGTTCGGCTCCATGCTGTCCACCCCCATCATCAACCCGCCCCAGTCGGCCATCTTGGGCGTGCACGCCACCAAGGACCGCGCCGTGGTCGAAAACGGCCAGATCGTTGTTCGCCCGATGAACTACCTGGCTATGTCCTACGACCACCGCATCATCGACGGCCGCGAAGCCGTGCTGGGCCTGGTGGCGATGAAGGACGCGCTGGAAGACCCATCGCGCCTGCTGTTCGACATCTGATCCCCTGAGACCGCATCGACCCACCCGCGTGGCCCGGCCTCTGGTCCTGCCCGCCGGTGGGTCTTTCTCCAACAGACTGAACGAGATTTCCCATGAGCAAACAATTTGATGTGGTCGTCATCGGTGGCGGCCCCGGCGGCTATATCGCCGCCATCCGCGCAGCCCAGCTGGGCTTCAACGTCGCCTGTATCGACGAGTGGAAGAACGACAAGGGTGGCCCCGCTCCTGGCGGCACCTGCACCAACGTCGGTTGCATCCCCTCCAAGGCGCTGCTGCAGTCGTCCGAGCATTTCGAGCACGCCAACAAGCACTTCGCCGAACACGGCATCACGGCCACGGGCGTCAAGATGGACGTGGCCAAGATGATCGCCCGCAAGGACACCGTCGTGAAGCAGAACAACGACGGCATCCTGTACCTGTTCAAGAAGAACAAGGTCAGCTTCTTCCACGGCCGTGGTTCGTTCGTCAAAGCCGCTGAGGGTGGATATGAGATCAAGGTAGCTGGGGCTGCCGAAGAGACACTGACCGGTAAGCAGATCATCATCGCCACCGGCTCCAACGCCCGTGCATTGCCCGGCACGCCGTTCGATGAAGAACAGGTGCTGTCCAACGACGGCGCGCTGCGCGTGGGCGCGGTGCCCAAGAAGCTGGGCCTGATCGGCTCGGGCGTGATCGGCCTCGAAATGGGCTCGGTGTGGCGCCGCCTGGGTGCTGAAGTGACCATCCTCGAAGGCCTTCCCACCTTCCTGGGCGCGGTGGACGAGCAGATCGCCAAGGAGGCCAAGAAGGCTTTCGACAAGCAAGGCCTGAAGATCGAACTGGGTGTGAAAGTTGGCGAGATCAAGACCAGCAAGAAGGGCGTCAGCATCGCCTACACCAACGCCAAGGGCGAAGCCCAGGCGCTGGACGTGGACAAGCTCATCGTCTCCATCGGCCGCGTACCCAACACCATCGGTCTGAACACCGAAGCCGTGGGCCTGCAACTCGACGAACGTGGTGCCATCGTGGTCGATGCCGACTGCAAGACCAACCTGCCTGGCGTCTGGGCGGTGGGCGACGTGGTACGTGGCCCCATGCTGGCGCACAAGGCCGAGGAAGAGGGCGTTGCTGTGGCCGAGCGCATTGCCGGTCAGCACGGCCACGTCAACTTCAACACCATCCCCTGGGTCATCTACACCAGTCCCGAGATTGCATGGGTGGGCCGTACCGAGCAGCAACTCAAGGCCGACGGCGTGAAGTACAAGGCTGGCAGCTTTCCCTTCCTGGCCAACGGTCGCGCGCGCGCGCTGGGCGACACCACCGGCATGGTCAAGATGCTGGCCGATGCCGAGACCGACGAAATCCTGGGCGTGCACATCGTGGGCCCACAGGCCAGCGAGCTGATCTCCGAAGCCGTGGTCGCCATGGAGTTCAAGGCCAGCAGCGAAGACATCGCGCGCATCTGCCATGCGCACCCCTCGCTCTCCGAAGCCACCAAGGAAGCGGCCCTGGCCGTGGACAAGCGCACCCTCAACTTCTGATATTTGAATAAAAAAGGGCTCCAGCGCCTGCTAGTCATGCGCTGGTAGCTATCAAATTCATAGTATCAGAAGGGTGCGCATCCCGTGACAGTCAAACAGGCTTACCTGGCCGAGTTGGCCGCTAAAGGCTACCAAAGCGACCCGGCCCAGCTGCGGGCCGTGGACGCGCTGCAGCGCTGCGCCGACGAGTGGGCCGCCTACAAGGCGCGGCGCTCCAATGCGCTGAAGAAGCTGATCAACCGGCCCGACATTCCGCGTGGCGTGTACATGTACGGCGGGGTGGGGCGGGGCAAGAGCTTCTTGATGGAGTGCTTTTTCGACGCCGTGCCCCTGAAGCGCAAGGTGCGCCTGCATTTCCACGAGTTCATGCGCGAGGTGCATCGCGAGTTGGTGGCGCTGCAGGGCACACAAAACCCGCTGGACGTGCTGGGCGAGCGCATTGCCAAGCGCTACAAGCTCATTTGCTTCGATGAATTCCATGTGGCGGACATCACGGACGCAATGATCCTGCACCGCCTTCTGGCGGCGCTGTTCAGCAACGGCGTGGGGTTTGTCACCACATCCAACTTCAAACCGGACGATCTATACCCTGGTGGCCTGCACCGCGACCGCATCCTGCCAGCGATTGCGCTGCTCAACGAGAAGCTGGAAGTTGTCAACGTGGACAACGGCACCGACTACCGGCGCCGCACGCTGGAGCATGTGAAGCTCTACCACACGCCCCTGGGCCCCGAGGCTGACGCCGAAATGAGCCAGGCCTTTGACCAGTTGGCCGAGGTGCATGACGAAGACCCGGTGCTGCACATCGAGCAGCGCGAGATCCGTGCACGGCGCAAGGCCGGTGGTGTGGTGTGGTTTGACTTCAAGGCGTTGTGCGGCGGTCCGCGTTCGCAGAACGACTACCTGGAGATCGCCACGCAGTTCCACACGGTGCTGCTTTCCGACGTGCCCTACATGCCGGTGAGCATGGCGTCGCCTGCGCGGCGCTTCACGTGGCTGGTGGACGTGCTGTACGACCGGCGCGTGAAGTTCATCCTGTCGGCTGCCGTGCCGCCTGAGCAGCTCTACACCGAAGGGCCGCTGGCACACGAGTTTCCGCGCACTGTGTCGCGTCTCAACGAGATGCAGTCCAAGGAGTTCCTGGATCTGGAGCGCCGTATGGTGGATACGGGGCTTACATGATGCAGCGCGGATGTTTTGCTGCAACGGTGCTCGCCACCTTGCTGGTGCTGCCAGTGCTGCCCTTTGCGCCCGTGTGGGCCCAAGCCACCGATGGAACGCAGGACAGCGCCTTGGCCGCTGCGGTCGCGCACCGCAAGGCTGAACATGAACGCATCCGTCACGAGCGTGAGGCGCTGGCCGCCGTTCGCCAGAAGGAGGAAGCAGCCTGCTACAAGCAGTTTGCGGTGGAGGACTGCCTGCGCAGTGTCCGCACCAAGGCGCGTGAAACCGGCGACCGGCTCCGCGCCCAGGAGGTGGAGTTGAACGACGCCGAGCGCAGGGAAAAGGCGGCCGAACGCCTGCGCTCCATTGAAGAAAAGCAGAAGGCCGTGCCGCCTCCGGCGTCCAGAGGGCAGGGCACCGATGCTACGGTGCGCAAAACCCCGTCAGACGCCGCGAGCACCAAGGCGCAGCGGGACCACGCTGCCGAGCAGCGCGCACTCCAGCAGCGCAACCGGGTCCAGCAGCATGACAGCGAGCAGGCTGCCCGCGCGGCCCTCCAGGCCGATCGCGCCTCCCAGGCGCGTGTCCGCCATGCAGAAACCCTGAAAGCGGCGGAGGAGCGCCGTGCACGGGTCGAAAAGTCCCAGGCCGATGCCGCAGCAAAGGGGCGCCCGCCTGCCGCGCCGTTGCCGGCACCGGCGCGGGTGGCATCCAGCCCGGCACGCTGAGCGCCTGAAAAGTAAGCGGTGGCCAGTGGCGGCCCGCTGGCTTATCGATTCGTGGGGTGAGCAGATGCCGTCGGTGGCTATCGGGCGAAGGTCGAATGGCTGCCCGGCACCTGAAGTGGCCTTCAAGTCAAAGCCGTGCGCGGCGGGTTGTGGAGATTTAGGCTAGGCGCGGCCCGCGTCGAGCGGAACAAGGCGTGCGATCTTCTTTTCTTCGACCAGGGCTTCGATCTTTACAATAACCAGCGACAGGTTGTCGCCGCCGCCCCGGGCCCGGGAGCGCGCTTTTTCAATCAGGAACTCGGTGGCTTCGCGGGGTGACAGCGAATCCACCACCGAGGCCAGTTCGGTGGGCGAGAAGTAGTGCCACACACCATCGCTGCAGGCGAGCAGCACGTCGCCCGGTTGCAGTTGCGGAATGATGTGGGTGGTGATGGGCGGGTCACTCTCGGTGCCCAGGCAGCCCACCAGGATGTTCGAGTGGGGGTGGTTGTTGGCCTCGGCCTCGGTCAGCTCGCCCCGGTCTACCAGCGCCTGGACATAGGAGTGGTCGCTGGTGCGGAACACCATGCGGGGGCCCTGGAAATGGTAGATGCGCGAGTCGCCCGCGTGCACCCAGTGGCAATCGCCCCGGGGGTTGATGAGGAAAGCGGCAATCGTGCTGTGGGGTTCCTGCTCCGCCGAAATGGCCGTCAGCCGGATGACGATATGGGCCTCTTCAACCATGTTCTTTAGCATGGACACCGCATCGTCGGTGTCGGGCGAGTAGCGCTCGAACAGCTGCCGCGCGGTCATCATGACCTGGTCCGAGGCCTTGCGGCCGCCACTGCGACCGCCCATGCCATCGGCGATCACGCCCAGCACGCAGCCATTGTGTCGGTCGTGGGAGATCAGGGCGACCTGGTCTTGCTGGTATTCCCGGTCGCCCTTGTGGATGCCGGTGGACGCGATGAGGCGAAACGCTTTGGTCATGCTTGTGATTGTGGGGGCGCGTGCACAAACGCTCGTCGTGGAAAACTGGCTAAGCGCGTATTATCCGCCCGCCTGTGGCATTTTCGCCATGCTTGTGGCGCTCCTGCCTTGAAACCCAGCCTCCACTCTCCCCACCGACAACTGATCGAATTGCGCATGGAACATGCCGATCTGGACGCCTTGATCGATCGCTGCGCACCCGATGCGGCGCCCGATGAGCTGACGCTGCGGCGGCTGAAAAAGCGCAGGCTGGCTTTGCGCGACGCCATGGACCGGCTGGAGCGCGACCTCCAGCCCCAAGAGCCAGCCTGATGGCGCTGGTTGACATGGTGGCGGAGGTGTTTGCCTCCGGCGGTGTTCTGGAACGGGCTGACGCACACTTCCAGCCCCGCGAAGGGCAGACCCAGATGGCCCTTGCCGTGGCGCGGGCCATTGAGG
>NZ_QAIH01000118.1 GCF_003060895.1 Acidovorax sp. HMWF029
CCACACCACGGGGCCCAGGGTGTAGAGCGACAGCACAAACACACCCAGCGCTGCGGGCCCACCCACGGCGCGTGCGGGCAGCAGCACCGCTGCCACCGCCAGCAGCGCGGCAAGCACCGACACCAGGCGCACGGCCAGCCAGCTGCCCACGCGGCGGCTGGGCTTGAAGTAGCGGCTCTCAAGCCACAGCAGGGCCACCACCACGGCCAGCAGCCCGGCGGCCATGCGCCACCAGGCCTGCTGCTCGGCGGCGGGCATGCGGGCGAAGGTGTCCAGCATCTGGGGCAGGTCCATCGGCAGTTCCTTTTAATGCGGGTGGTGGGTGGGCTTGGGCTCTAGGGATGTCCTGCATAACTCCCTGCGGTCGGTGATAGCGCGGCCTCGGGCAGTCCGCTGCGTTGCTTTTCTTGCCAATAGCCCAGCTATTGGCTGCAAAAAGACGCCTTGCGGCCTGTCCCGATCCGCACTACCACCGACTCGCGAGGGTTATGCAGGACATCCCTAGCGCTTTATTGCTTCAATTTTTATAGCTATCAGTGCTTACCCATCAGGCGGCAGCGGCCAATTTGATGCATATTTTTCTGGTGATCTGCAACCGTTCACGCTGAGCTTGTCGAAGCGCTGCGCGAGGCTTCGACGGGCTCAGCCCGAACGGACTTTTCAGGTTCCAACGCACCCGATGCTGATCCATTCACAAGGCGTCAGCACGGGCTGACTGTCGCACTGCCTCACTGCCTTACCGTGCCCCGCACACAAACTCCACCGCCGCGCACACCGCTGCCACCTGCGCGGCGATGCACTGCTCGGGTGTGGCACGGGGGCTGTCGGGGTAGACCTCGGTGGTGGTGGTGTAGCGCGCGCCGCTCACGCTGGCGCACAGGCCCCAGGCCTTGAGTTGGTAGCGGATCACGCCGGGCGCCACCACGGGCGATCCGATGATTTCGTTCTTGTCGTCCGCAGGCGCGATGTGCGTGACGCGGCCCACGGCCTCGATGATGGCTTGCTGGAAGGCGGGCTGCGGGTTCTCGGTGTCGTCCACCAGGTAGAAGCCGTCGGGGATGCTGCCGGGCTCGAACACCTTGCCGTCGCGCGCGGCCACGGCGGGGCGGTATTCGGATTCGTCGGTGTCGGTGGTTTCGTGCAGGTCGATGTGGGCGGCAAGCTGGCCGTATTGGGCCTGGTGCTGTGC
>NZ_QAIH01000119.1 GCF_003060895.1 Acidovorax sp. HMWF029
GGTGATCACTTCGTCAAAGATCAAGAGAATGCCGTGCTGCGTGCACAGCTCGCGCAGGCGCTGCAGGTAGCCCACGGGCGGCGGATACACCCCGCCCGAGCCAGTCACGGGCTCGACGATCACCGCCGCAATGGTGGCCGGGTCGTGCACCACGAACAGCTGCTCCAGCGCATTGGCGTAGTGCGCCCCCGTGGCTGGCTGGCCGCGCGAGAAGCGGGCGTCGGCATCATAGGGCAGGGGCAGGTGGGCTGTGTCGGGTAGCAGCGGGCCGAAGTCGCGCTTGTGGCGCCCGAGCCCGGCCACCGAGAGGCCGCCAAAACCCATGCCGTGGTAGCCCTTGGCGCGGCCCACCAGCAGCGTACGGCGCGCATCACCGCGCGTCTGGTGGTAGGCGCGGGCGATTTTGAGGGCTGTGTCCACGGCCTCGGAACCCGAGTTGGTGAAGAACACGTGGTCCATGCCTTCGGGCGCCAGGTCGGCGATGCGCCGGGCCAGCGTGAAGGCGGCAGGGTGACTCATCTTGAATGACGAGACGAAGTCCATGCGGCCTGCTGCCTCGCGAATCGCCTCGGTGATGCGCGGCTGGCCGTGGCCCGCGTTGCAGCACCACAGGCCGGCCATGGCGTCGAGCACCTGGCGGCCATCGTCGGTGGTGTAGTGCATGCCCTGGGCGGCTGTGAACAGCATGGGCTGCTGCTGGAACTGGCGCTGGGCGGTGAAGGGCAGCCAGAAGGCGTCGTCCTTCTGGACGCGGGAGGAAGTGGCGCAAGTCATGAGGGCTTTCGATGGGTGCTGGAAGGGGGAAGGGCAGGCAGCCGCGTGCCCGACATTGCGGCACCGGCCCCTTTACCTCTTCTATTATGTTTTTTGTTTTAACAAAAATCAATATGCCAGCATCAACGAAAGACTCTCAGCTTCTCAGTCTTCAGGTCTTTCCAGGAGGGCGCAGGCGGCTGGCCACGTCGAGGTGGCGCTGCATTAGCAGCGCGGCCAGTTCTGTGTCGCCGGCCTGCAGGCGGTCAAGCATCTCCAGATGTTCGCGGCAGTTCACCTGCATGCGCTCGGGGCCGTACTTCCAGTCGTAGTTGGACAGGCGGCGCAGGCGGTTCTGGCGCTGGATGTCCATGTGGAAGAAGCGGTTGCCCGAGGCGGCGGCCACGCCCTCGTGGAAGGCGGCATTCATTTCGAAGAAGGCGACGCTCGACGAGTCCTCCGACAACGTGCGCAGAAACTCCTCGTGCTGGCGCCGCATGTCCTGCGCCCAGGCGGGCGGCAGCGCAAAGCCGGGCTCGCGGATCGCGGCTGGCTCGATCACCATGCGGTAGCGGTAGCTCTCGTGGCGCACGCTGGCATCCCACGAACCCGCAGCAAAGCGCCAGCCATATCCGAGCTTGGGTTCGATGGCGCCCAGGTCGGCCAGGCGCTCCAGCGCGTTGCGGATGGCCGGGCGGCCCAGGTCGTAGGCTTCCATCAGTTCCTTCTCTGAAACGAATTCCCCCAGGTTTCCGCGCTGGCGGTCATAGGCAATGCGCCGCAGCAACTCGTCGCTGCCAGCGGCCGCCTCGCGGGCGGGGGAGGGCAGGGGC
>NZ_QAIH01000011.1 GCF_003060895.1 Acidovorax sp. HMWF029
CCATCGAACAAGGCATGCAACCCCACCGCAGCCTCCACAGGCGTCATCGGCAAAACCACGCGCTGCGCTTGCGAGGCCAACTCGAAATCGCGCGCCAACTGGCTGATGAAGCCATCCGAGGCCGCGATGTGCCGATCACGCACACCAATCAACTCCCCCACGTACTCAACCTTATAGAGCGCAATCTCAAACACCCTGCGAGTTCGCTCGTCTGACGCAACCCCGTGCAGCACCAGCGCCAGCACCGCACGCAGCCGCTCGACAGGATCAGGACAAGCACTCTCCTCCAGCGCCCCAAACCCCCGCTCCAGCGGCAGCGTCACCCGATCCATCATGGCGCTGAAGAGATCCTCCTTATCTTTGAAGTGCCAGTAAATAGCCCCCCTGCTGGCACCTGCAGCCTGGGCAATGTCGCTCAGCGAAGCCCGCGCCACCCCTTTTTCAAAAAAAACCCTCTCAGCAGCATCAATCAGACTGCTGCGCGTAGCAATCGCATCTTCTTTGGTTCGACGCGCCATAACTATGTGTCTCCTCATTCGGGCACTCCACCCCACCAGCGACATCGCCTCGACATTCGCCCGTCACAATTATACATTCATGTTTGTATGTATAATTGAGCAATTGTTTTTTAGGGCACTTGTTTTGGACCGCCCATGGCGAGCAACCCATCACTACAAGCCCATTTCTTGACGCCAATCAGAAGGACTCTCATGCCCAAACTGCGTGACGCATCCGTCATCCCTCCCCTTTCCACTGCTTACAGCCGCAAAACACTCGCCATTGTGGCGGCCGGTGCCGTCGCAGCGCTTTTGGTTGCCTGTGGTAAAACCGATGGCAAGGCGGCGGCAGGTGGGGCCCAAATGCCCCCTGTGGAGGTTGGTGTGGTCACTGCAACCCCCGGGGATGTCGGGCTGGTGACCGAGCTCCCCGGCCGCGTCGAGGCCTCGCGCGTGGCACAAGTCCGTGCCCGCGCGGCAGGCATCCTGCAGCAGCGGCTTTTCAAGGAAGGCAGCGACGTCAAGGCTGGTCAGCCCCTTTTCCGCATTGACGCGGCTCCCTATGCCGCAGCAGCAGAAAGCGCCCGCGCCAGCCTCGCCAAGGCCCAGGCCAACCTCGCCCAGGCCAGCGCGCAGGTCGAACGCTATCGCCCGCTGGTGAGCGCCAACGCCATCAGCAAGCAAGACTTCGTGAACGCCGAAGCTGCAGAAAAGCAGGCACAGGCCGACGTGGCAGCCGCCAAGGCAGCGGTGCGCACGGCCGATATCAACCTGGGCTATGCCAGCGTGACCTCGCCCATTGCGGGCCGCATTGGCCGTGCACTGGTGACCGAAGGCGCCCTGGTCGGGCAAGGCGAGGCCACAGCCCTGGCCGTGGTGCAACAGATCGACCCGGTGTACGTGAACTTCACCCAATCGGCCAGCGATGTCTTCCAGCTGCGCCGCGCGATGGAGAGCGGCCAGTTCAAACGCGCGGGCAACAGCGAAGCCGCCAGTGTCAAGCTGGTGCTCGGAGATGGAACGGAGTACGCCCAATCCGGCAAGCTGCTGTTCACCGACCTATCGGTCGATGCCACCACCGGCCAAGTCACACTGCGCGCCGAAGTGCCCAACCCCAAGGGCGAGCTGCTGCCCGGCCTGTACCTGCGGGTGCGCATCGAGCAAGCGCAGGCGAGCAACGCCATCACCCTGCCCCAGCAGGCGGTCACGCGCACACAGCAAGGCGACACGGTCAGCGTGGTGGGTGACGACGGCAAGGTGACCGCACGCACCGTCAAGATCAGCGCCGCGCAGAACAACCGCTGGGTCGTTCTTGACGGTCTGAAGGCGGGCGAAAAGGTGATGGTCGATGGCTTCCAGAAGCTGCAGATGCTGCCGCCAGGCACGCCGGTAACACCCGTCCCATGGCACGCACCTAGTGCCGCTGCAGCACCCGCCGCCTCGGCAGCAACCCCGGCCTCCGCCGCCAAGCCATAAGGGGCACCCCAGCATGGCCAAGTTTTTTATCGACCGCCCCATCTTCGCGTGGGTGATTGCGCTGTTCATCATGGTGATGGGCGGCGTGGCGATCACGCAGCTGCCCATCGCCCAGTACCCGCCGGTGGCCCCGCCCGCCATCGTCATCAATGCCGCCTACCCCGGTGCCTCGGCGCAGACGCTGGAGGACAGCGTGCTGTCCGTCATCGAACGCGAAATGAACGGCTCGCCCGGCCTGATCTACATGGAGTCGGTGGCCCAGGCTGACGGCTCGGGCAGCATCACCCTGAGCTTCCAGCCCGGCACCAATGCCGACCTGGCGCAGGTGGATGTGCAGAACCGCCTGTCGCGTGCCACCCCCCGCCTGCCTTCGGCAGTGACCCAGCAGGGCGTGCGCGTGGACAAGTCGCGCTCCAACTTCCTGCTGTTCACCATGCTCTCGTCGTCCAACCCGGCAACCGACACGGTGGCCCTGGGCGACTACGCCTCACGCAACATCGTGCCCGAGCTGCAGCGGTTGCAGGGCATTGGCCAGGCCCAACTGTTCGGCACCGAGCGCGCCATGCGCATCTGGATCGACCCGGCCAAGATGGTGAGCTTCAACCTCTCGGCCGCCGAGATCACCGCCGCCATCCGCGCCCAGAACGCGCAGGTGGCCAGCGGCACGATTGGCGACCTGCCGAATGTCGCGGGCCAGGGGATTGCGGCCACCGTGGTGGTCAACGGCCAGCTCAGCAGCGTGGAGCAGTTCGGCAACATCGTGCTGCGCGCCAATACCGATGGCTCCACCGTGCGCATCAAGGATGTGGCACGCGTCGAGCTGGGCGGCCAGGCTTACGCCACGGCCGCACGCCTGAACGGCAAGCCCGCCGTGGGCATTGGCGTCCAGCTGTCGCCCAGCGGCAATGCCCTGGAAGCCGCCAAGGCCGTGCGCGCCAAGATGGATGAACTCTCGCGCTACTTCCCCGAAGGCATGGGCTGGAGCATTCCTTACGACAGCTCGCGCTTCGTGGACATCTCCATCAAGCAGGTCGCGCAGACCCTTTTCGAAGCCGTGGCCCTGGTGTTCCTGGTGATGTTCCTGTTCCTGCAGAACTGGCGCTACACCATCATCCCCACCATCGTGGTTCCCATTGCCCTGCTGGGCACGTTCGCCACGCTGCTGGCGCTCGGTTTCTCGATCAACGTGCTGACCATGTTCGGCATGGTGCTGGTGATCGGCATCGTGGTGGACGACGCCATTGTGGTGGTGGAAAACGTCGAGCGCATCATGAGCGAGGAAGGCCTGTCTCCGCTGGAGGCCACGCGCAAGGCCATGCGCCAGATCTCGGGCGCCATCATCGGCGTGACCGTGGTGCTGATCTCGGTGTTTGTGCCCCTGGCATTCTTTGCAGGCTCCACCGGCAACATCTACCGCCAGTTCTCGGCGGTGATGGTGGCCTCCATCGGCTTCTCGGCCTTCATGGCCCTGTCGCTCACGCCAGCACTTTGCGCCACGCTGCTCAAGCCCGTGGAAGCGGGCCACCACCACGAAAAGACCGGTTTCTTCGGCTGGTTCAACCGGGTGTTTTCGCGCACAGCCAAGGGCTATGAAGGTTTTGTGGCCCGCATGCTCAAGCGCGCCGCGCGCTACCTGGTCATCTACGCCGCCATTGTGGGCGCCGTGGCCGTGGTCTACATGCGCCTGCCCACCTCGTTCCTGCCGAGCGAAGACCAGGGCAACATCATCGTCAACGTGCAACTTCCACCGGGTGCCACACAAGAGCGTACGCTGGCCGTGATGGAGCAGGTCGAAGGCTTCATCCTCAAGCAGCCCGAAGTGCAAAGCATGGTGGGCGTGCTGGGCTTCAGCTTCTCGGGCCAGGGCCAGAATGCCGCGCTGGCGTTCGTGACCCTCAAGGACTGGAGCGAGCGCCACGGCCCCGGCCAATCGGCGCAGGACGTGGCCAACCGCGCCTTTGGCGGGCTGATGGGCATCCGCGATGCATTCATCTTCCCGCTGAGCCCGCCACCCATCCCAGAGCTGGGCAACGCCAGCGGCTTCACCTTCCGACTGCAGGACCGTGGCGGCGCCGGGCACGCAGCCTTGGTGCAGGCCCGCAACCAGCTGCTGGGCATGGCCTCGCAAAGCAAGGTGCTCACGCAGGTGCGCCCGGACGGCCTGGAAGACGCTCCCCAGCTACAGATCGACATTGACCGCGACAAGGCCAACGCCCTGGGCGTGCCGTTTGACGCGATCAATTCGGCGCTGTCCACCGCGCTGGGCTCCAGCTACGTGAACGACTTCCCCAACCAGGGCCGCCTGCAGCGTGTGGTGGTGCAGGCCGATGCACCGGCACGCATGCAGCCGGACGACCTGCTCAAGATCAATGCCGCCAACAGCCAGGGCAAGCCCGTGCCGCTGTCGGCATTTGCCACCACCCGCTGGGTGAACGGTGCACAGCAGACGGTGCGCTACAACGGCTATCCGGCCATGCGCATCTCGGGGGCACCCGCCCCCGGCTACAGCACCGGTGCCGCCATGGCCGAGATGGAGAAACTCGCGGGCCAGTTGCCCGCAGGCTTCGGCTTTGAATGGACCGGCCAGTCGCGGGAGGAAAAGCTCGCGGGCGCACAGTCGCTGATCCTCTACAGCTTTGCCATCCTGGCCGTGTTCCTGTGCCTGGCGGCGCTGTATGAGAGTTGGTCAATCCCGCTGGCGGTGATCCTGGTCGTGCCCCTGGGCGTGCTGGGGGTGCTGCTGGCCACGCTGATGCGGGGCTATGCCAATGACGTGTACTTCCAGGTGGGCCTGATCACCATCATTGGCCTGTCGGCGAAGAACGCCATCCTGATCATCGAGTTTGCCAAGGACCTGCAGGCCCAAGGCAAGGGGGTGATCGAGTCGGCGCTGGCGGCCGCCCATCTGCGGTTCCGGCCCATCATCATGACCTCCATGGCCTTCGGGCTGGGCGTGCTGCCGTTGGTCATCGCCTCGGGGGCCGGCTCGGCCAGCCAGCGCGCCATTGGCACCGGTGTGCTGGGTGGCATGGTCACCGGGACAGTGCTGGCCGTGTTTTTTGTGCCCGTGTTCTTCGTGGTGGTGCGCAGCCTGTTCAAGGGCAGCGCTCGCCAGGCAGAAATGAGCCGCCGCCACGCAGAAGAAGCAGGAGTTGGAACCCATGATTGATCCCCGCAGCACACCTCTCGCACTCGCGGCAGCAGCGGTTGCACTGCTGCTCACAGGCTGCTCGTTCATCCCCACCTACGAACGTCCCGCCGCGCCGGTGCCAACCACCTATGTAATGGCAGCCACCGTTGCAGCGAGCACCTCGAAGGACCCGGCCGCCACGGCACCGTGGCAGGACTACTTTGCCGATCCCCGGCTGCAGCAGCTGATCGAGACAGCCCTGGCGAACAACCGCGACCTGCGTGTGGCCATGCTCAACGTCGAGCAGGCGCGCGCCACCTACCAGGTGCGCCGCGCCGACCAGTACCCGGGCGTAGGCCTGGCCGCCAACGCCAGCCGCGCGCCCGCCTCGGGCAGTGGCGACCTGACCAACTCGTTCAGCGTCGGTCTGGCGGTGTCGGCCTGGGAGATCGATTTCTTCGGCCGCCTCGCGAGCCTCAAGGAACAGGCCCTGGCCCAGTACCTTGCCACCGAAGAAGGCCGCAATGCCGCCCAGGTGAGCCTGGTGGCCGCCGTCGCCAACGGCTGGCTGACCCTGCTGGCCGATGAAGAGCTGCTGGACCTGTCCCGCCAGACCCTCGCCTCCCGCGAAGAATCGGTGCGGCTGACCAAGATGCGCCTGGATGCCGGAGTGGCGTCCGAGCTGGACTTTCGCCAGGCGGAATCTCTCACCCAGGCAGCCCGAGCCACCCTGGCGCAGCAGCAGCGGCAGCGCGCACTCGACGAAAACGCCCTGGCCTTGCTGCTGGGCCAAGCCCTGCCCAGTGAGGTCGCAGCCAGCCTGGCGGGCAGCCGCCTGGCCAACGCCCCGGCCATGGCCCCGCTGCCTGCGGGCCTGCCATCGGAGCTGCTCACGCGCAGGCCCGACATCCGCCAGGCCGAGCAGCAGCTGGTGGGCGCCAACGCCAACATTGGCGCCGCACGCGCCGCGTTTTTCCCGCGCATCTCGCTGACAGCGCAGGCGGGCACGGCCAGCGGGGAGCTGTCGGGGCTGTTCAAGAACGGCTCCTGGGGCTTCACGATTGCGCCGTCGCTGCTGTTGCCAATCTTTGATGCGGGCCGCAACCAGGCAAATCTGGAGAGCGCACAGGCCAGCCGCAGCATTGCCGTGGCGCAGTATGAAAAAGCCATCCAGACCGCGTTCCGCGAAGTCTCGGATGCCCTCGCAGGGCAAGCCACACTGGGCGAGCAAGCCCTGGCCCAGCAGCGGCAGGCCGAGGCCGAAAGTGCGCGCCTGCAGCTGGCCGACCTGCGCTACCGCAATGGCGTGTCCAGCTACCTGGATCTGCTGGACGCCCAGCGCTCGCTGTTCACTGCCCAGCAGGCCGTGGTGCAGGTGCGGCTGGCGCAGCTGCAGAACCAGGTGGCGCTGTACAAGGCGCTGGGCGGCGGGGCCCCGGTTTCCATGCAGCCGGGCTCCTGAAGCCCTGAGGCACGGCACCACATGCCGCTCGGGCCATGGGTTGCGGGTTGTACGCGGACGACACCGGCCCTGTCGGCCCAAGCCAGGAGCCGAAGTTCCCGGGGGCGTAGATATAATTTAAGGTTGATTTCATCAAAGCCCCCCGATAACCAGAGGACGTCATGAGCGACAACCACCACGAAGAAGCGCACACCGGCCCCATCAAGACTCCCAAGCAACTGCTGCTGGCGAGTTTTTTCTCGTTCGTGATCCCGATCTTTGCCATCATCGGCTTGGTCATTTACGTGACGTCGGCCGACAAGCCTGCCGCTGGCGCCGTCAACCCCGAGAAGGCCATCGCCGAGCGCATCCAGAAGGTGGGCATGGTGGAAGTGCGTGACGCCAACCGTCCCCTCAAAGGCGGCGAAGACGTGTTCAAGGCCCAGTGCTCCGCCTGCCACACATCCGGCGCAGCGGGCGCACCCAAGGTGGGTGATGCAGCTGCTTGGTCGGCCCGGATTAAGACCGGCTTCGAAGCCCTGGTCCAGTCCGCACTGAAAGGCAAGGGCGCCATGGCACCGCAAGGTGGTGGCGACTTCAATGACATCGAAATCGCGCGCGCGGTGGCCTACATGGCCAACGCCAGCGGTGGCAAGTTCGACGAACCAGCCGCCCCTGCTGCGGAAGGCGCCACAGCGGCTGCCGGTGGCGATGCAGCAGCCGCGGCCGCTCCCGCCGCTTCGCGCTGATTCAGCCGCCCCTGCCGGTCCTCGCTCAGCCACATGTGTGGTGGCGAGCAGCCCCACCGGAACCTGTGCGCAACTCCCTGCCGATTGTCAGCTCTTCACGGAGCCGCTGTCTGCGGGGCCCCACAGGTTGCGGGGCTGGCGCCCTCAACCATTAAAAAAGCCGACGCATGCGTCGGCTTTTTTTGTGGGCGCGGCCCACGGCCCAACCCAGACGTTTACGGGCCCTCACCCGCCCACCGCGCCTGCGGGCTCGGCACATAGCGGTACCGGGCCGGGAGGTCGCTGGCCTGCACGTCCCGCACCGACCAACGGCCAGACTCCACCGCCTCGGCGGCCAGGGCTACATCCATGCTGTGCACCAGGCCCACACCCAGGGCCGTGGCCAGATACAGCCGCCCCTGCGCATCCACCAGGGCATCGCCCCCTTCCTCGGCCTGGCCCGTGTGGGACCGCAGGGTGAAGTCAGGCTGAACACGCCAGATCCAGGGAGTGGACTCCAGCTCCACGTACACGCGCTGGGGGCCGTTCTGGAAGAACCATTGCCCATCGGCGTCGGCCTCGTAGTTGCGGGCGATGAAGGCAATGAGCTTGTCGTGCTCCAGCAACTGCCCCTTGCTCTGCGGGAAGGCCCCCGCCGCCTGCGTGGCATCGTCGCGCAGGTACCAGCGGCCGCGAGCGTCCAGCCCTAGCCAGCCATAGCAGTCCGGCACGTTGGGCCATTTGGCCAGCGCCTGTTTGACGATGTCATCCATGGGCCGATTGTCCTCCCTGGATGCCCCCTGCCCCTGCCTGCTCGGCCAGCCAGCCGCCCACGGCCTCGGGCATGGCGCGCACATGGCCGGGCGGGCGGCCGCGCGGGAAGCCGACATGCCCGCCTTGCGCCGGTTGCCAGAGCGTGACGCACCGGCCTACCTCGTGCGCCGCGGGCAGGCTTGCCGCTGGCACAAACGGGTCATTGCGGGCATTGACCACCAGCGCGGGGATGCAGATCTGGTGCAGCAGCGGCTTGGCCGAGGCGCGCAGCCAGTAGTCCTCGGTGTTGCGGTAGCCGTGCACCGGGGCGGTAAACACGTTGTCAAACGCGTACAGGTCCCGCGCTGCAAGCAGCGCCCGCCGGTCGAACAGCCCCGGGTGCTGGGCGAGTTTCTGCAGCGCTTTGGGCACCAGGGTCCGCATGAACATACGGGTATAGATCTGCCGGTTGAAACCGCGCCCGATGGCGTGCCCACCAGCGGCCAGATCGATGGGCGAGCACACGGCGGCCACTGCATCGGCGCTGCGCGCGGCGTCAGCGCCCACTTCGGCCGCCCAACGCAGCAGCGCATTGCCACCCAGCGACACCCCGGCCGCCATCAGCGGCCCGGCGTGTGCGGCGCGCAGCCGCTGCAGCATCCAGCCGATCTCGGCATGGTCGCCGGAGTGGTAGGCGCGCGGCGCGCGGTTGATCTCGCCGCTGCAGCCCCGAAAGTGCGGCAACGCGCAGGCCCAGCCGCGCTGGCGCGCAAGGTCGGCAAAGGCTTCGCTGTAGTGGCTGCGCGAGGAGCCCTCCAGGCCATGGAACACCACCAGCAGTGGCCGTGGCACACGGGCGTCAATGCCGTCCTGCAGGAAGTCCACGTCCACAAAATCGCCGTCCGGCGTGTCCCAGCGCTCACGGCGGTATTCGGGCCGAGCACCCAGCACACGGCGTGCATACAGCGCGGGCCAGATCGTCTGGAGCTGCCCGCCGGGCAGCCATCGAGGCGCTACATATTTCATAGCCATCAGGGCAATACCATCGCGCGGAGAGGCGCAAAAAAACTCAAAATTTACTCCCCCGCAGGTGTCAGTGCAGCACAGGCCGCTGGGCCGCCGACACCTGCGCGTCTGGCGCCACGCCGGGGCTGGCGTGGTGGGCCACCATGCGCCAACCTTCCGGGGTCTTGTGGTACACGTTGGTGGCGAGCACCACCGCCTGATGCAGGCCGTCGGGCAGCATCACCTCCACCTGTTCGACCACGCTATGTACCGCGCTCGACAGCGCCACCACCCGGTGCACCTGCACTGGCCGCGCCCGCACCGTGCCGTTCGCGAACATGGACTCGAACGCAGCGCGGATGGCCCCAGCGCCCAGCAGGCGCGGCCCGCCGGGATGTACACAGACGATGTCATCCTCGTCGGCCCAGCACGACATCAGCAGGTCAATATCGCCACGCTGCAGTGCTTCGTAGAACGCAGATTCGGTTTCATCCGACGAGCCACCAAGGGTGGCGGCTTTGGAGCGGTCGCGGGGCATGGTCGTAAAGCGGGGATGGGTGGAGTTGAACAGGCAGAGGGGGCCGCAGCGGCACCAGCAACCAGGCAGCTATTGTGCGTTGAGCGTGCAGCGGACTCACCAGTCAGCAGCGATGGCCGGGGTCTTTGGCAGGCCAATGTATCTCTGCGACTCCACCCAGCGGGCACAACCACCTCGCCCCCAGGTCGGGTTTCTGGCACATTCGCTCCATTCTCCTTTTTTGTCCTTTTCGTCCTTTTTGTCCTTTTGATTGGCACCCCCATGACGACGATGCAACGCCTTCTTGCCCTGTGCTCCCTGCTCTTGGCCACGCTGACGCTCAGCGGCTGCGGCTACAACGACTTCCAGCGCCTGGACGAGCAGACCAAGGCCGCCTGGAGCGAGGTGCTCAACCAGTACCAGCGCCGCGCCGACTTGGTGCCCAACATCGTCGCCACGGTCAAGGGCGAGGCAAATTTCGAGCAGGAAACCCTGACCCGCGTGGTCGAAGCCCGCGCCAAGGCCACGGCCATCCAGGTCACGCCCGAGACCCTGAACAACCCCGAGGCGTTCAACAAGTTCCAGCAGGCCCAGGGCGAGTTGTCGGGTGCGCTGTCGCGGCTGATGGCGGTGTCCGAGCGCTACCCCACCCTGCAGGCCAACCAGGGCTTTCGCGACCTGCGCGTGACGCTGGAGGGCACGGAAAACCGCATCACCGTGGCGCGCAACCGCTACATCCAGACGGTGCAGGACTACAACGTACTGGCGCGCAGCTTCCCCACCAACCTCACGGCCATGGCCTTCAGCTACGCCCCCAAGCCCAGCTTCACCGTGGCCAACGAGGCGCAAATCAGCACGCCCCCCACCGTGGACTTCGGCGCGTCCAAGCCCCAGCGCTGATGCCCCCCGCGCAATGGGCCCGTCAGGCATAAGAAATTTGAGAAAAATATGCCCTTTGCGCGCATTGGACGGGTGCTTATAGCTATATTATTTATAGCATTTTCGCCCTTATGGGCGCTGGCCCAAGGCACGCTGCACGCCATCCCCCCTCTCACCGGCCACGTCATTGACCAGACGGCCACCCTGAGCGCCGCCGACACCCAGGCTCTCGAATCCCAGCTGGCCGCGCTGGAGCAGACCCGGGGTGCACAGGTGGTGGTCCTGATGGTGGCCAGCACGGCGCCCGAAGACATTGCCGCGTATGCCAACCGCGTGGGCAACCAATGGAAAATCGGCCGCCGGGGCGTGGGCGACGGTGTGCTGGTGCTGGTGGCCAAGAACGACCGCAAGATGCGCATCGAGGTGGCCAAGGCGCTGGAAGGCGCCATCCCCGACATCGCCGCCGCGCGCATCATCGACAGCGCAATGAAGCCGCGTTTTCAGCAGAACGACTACGCAGGCGGCCTGAGCGCAGCGGCCACACAGCTCGCCGCGCGCATCGGCGCAGAAGCCCTGCCGCCGCCCGAAGCCGAACACACGCCCGAGGGCATCAACGACCACCGCCTTTTTGACTGGACCGATTTCGCCATCTTCCTGTTCTTTGGCGTGATGGTGGCCGGCCCCCTGGCCCGCAGCATTTTTGGCAGCGCGCTGGGCGGGCTGCTGGTGGGCAGCGGGGTGGGGGTGCTGGCGTTTGTGT
>NZ_QAIH01000120.1 GCF_003060895.1 Acidovorax sp. HMWF029
AGCTACCTGCAGTCCCAAGCCACCACCACGCGTGGCGGCACGACTGCCACCAGCAATACCTGGCGGGATGCCAATGGCTTCATCAGCAACATCACCGAGAACAATGCCGATGGCATCCGCTGGCCATGCCGGCGGTTGAAGTTGTGGGCGATGGCGCGGGGCGTTTGCAGATGCCCGGCCAGTTGAAGAACTTCGGCCAACACCCATGCTGGCTTCTTGCGGGACGGCAGCGCTCCATGAGCCTTGCAACCCGCCACATCAATCCGCACCTTGGCCTTCCTGCGCCGTTGCCATGCCCTTCGGGTGGATTTCAAGGGACCATGGCGCAACCACGAATGCACCAGCAGATTCACCAAGAGTCGCCGCAGGCGGGGACGCCAACAAAAGGCCAGCAGGATGGCAGTCAGAGAAATTGCACGGCAGTTGGGGTTGTCGGTGTCGCGCGTGAGCCGCATCGTGGCCGAGCAGCGGGATTTGGTGGTGAGGGGTGCAGAACATCATGACCCCGGGCCTCAAGTTTTGGCGGGGTGACTGCGCCCCTGTTGCTGCGACGCAGGCACGTGTTGGGCACGGTGGCAGGCTGAAGTCTGTTGCGCGGGGTACGCGCTGGTGGCGGCTGCCTGTAGCGTGAACGGTGGGCTGCGCCTTGGGTCTGCGGGCGGCGCAGCCGATAATCCCGCACCGGCCTGCGTGGCGCACCGCCCCGGGCCTCGATCTCCAGATGCATTCCATGACCCCAATCGACATCCTCATCATGGCGGCCGGCAAGGGCACGCGCATGAAAAGCCGCCTTCCCAAGGTGCTCCAGCGCTTGGCCGGGCGGCCGCTGTTGCACCATGTGCTGGACCAGGCCGTGAACCTGCAGGCGCGCAGCGCCATCGTCATCACCGGCCATGGTGCTATAGAAGTAGAAGCGGCTTGCGCTGGCGCAGCAGGCGCAAAGGGCTGTTTTGACCTGAAATTTGTGCGCCAGGAGCCCCAGCTGGGCACGGGCCACGCCGTGTTGCAGGCGGTGCCCCAGCTGCGCGATGACGGCATGGCCGTGGTTCTGTCGGGCGACGTGCCGCTGACCGAGGCCGACACGCTTCGCGCCTTGGTGGCCGCCAGCGGCGGCGAGCAATTGGCGCTGCTCACGGTGACTCTGCCAGACCCTTCGGGTTATGGCCGCATCCTGCGCAATGCCGTTGGCGCCGTGCAGGCCATCGTCGAACACAAGGATGCCAATGACGCGCAGCGCGCCATTGCCGAGATCTACAGCGGCATCATGGCTGTGCCCGCGCGCTTGCTGCGCGGCTGGCTGGCGCGGTTGACCAATGACAACGCGCAGGGCGAGTACTACCTGACCGACATCGTTGCCATGGCGGTGGCCGATGGTGTGCCTGTGGTGGCGCACCGCATTACCGACGCGCTGCAGGTGGCGGGCGTGAACAGCCCGCTGCAACTGGCCGAGCTGGAGCGCGCCCACCAGCTGCGCCAGGCGCGCAGCTTGATGGAGCAGGGCGTGCGCTTGGCCGACCCGGGGCGCTTTGACCTGCGCGACGATGCGCGCACGGGCGCGCGCGGCGAGCTGCTGTGTGGTCAGGATGTGGAGATCGATGTGAACTGCGTCTTCACTGGCCGGGTGGAGCTGGGCGAAGGCGTGAGCATTGGCGCCCACTGCTGCATTGCCAACGCACGCATTGCTGCGGGCGCGGTGATCCACCCCTATACCCACATCGACGGCGAAAAGATGGGTGCCACGGTGGGCGAGGGTGCCCTGATCGGCCCCTTTGCCCGCCTGCGGCCCGGTGCGCAGCTGGGCCGCGAGGTGCATATCGGCAACTTTGTGGAGGTGAAGAACAGCACGCTGGCCGATGGCGCCAAGGCCAACCACCTCGCGTACCTTGGTGACGCCACGGTGGGCGAACGAGTGAACTACGGCGCGGGCAGCATTACCGCCAACTATGACGGCGCCAACAAGCATCGCACGGTGATAGAGGCCGATGTGCATGTGGGCAGCAACTGCGTGCTGGTGGCGCCCGTGACCATTGGCGCAGGCGGCACGGTGGGCGGCGGCAGCACGATCACCAAGAGCACGGCGCCAGGGGCGCTGAGCGTGGCGCGCGGCAAGCAGGTGAGCATTGCCAATTGGGCGCGGCCGAAAAAATGAGACACCCCCTGAGTCGCTTCGCGCCTTCCCCCTCCAGGGGGATGCCGCCAGCGCACGGACGCGCTGCGACACCATGGTGTCTTGCCGATGCTTTTGGAAGCTTGGCATGAGCATTGAAAACGAACTGCAGACCGTCGAAGGGTTGCGCGCCGAACTGGCCCGCAGCCAGCAGCAGGTGGCCGACATGGCGGCTGCGCAGGAGGAGTTCTTGCGCGCTGTCTCGCACGACCTGCGCGCGCCGCTGCGGCATGTGACGTCCTATGGTGCGCTGGTGCGCGAGGTGCTGGGCGATTTGCCGCCCGAGGTGGCGCAGGGGGCCGAGGTGCAGGAGGCACTGGGTTTTCTGGCCACCATGGACCAGTCCGCCCGGCGCATGGGTCTCATGATCGACGGTCTGCAAGCCCTGGTGCGCGCCAGCCGCGCCCCGCTGCGCCTGCAGCCTGTGCCGCTGGCCGATGCGATTGCCCAGGCACGCGCCACGCTGGCCCCCGCCGAGGCGGGGCGCGCCGTGCAATGGCGCGTGGATGCTGACCTGCCCATGCTGCATGCCGACCCTCTGCTGCTGCAGGAGTTGCTGACGCAGTTGCTGGGCAATGCGCTCAAGTTCACGCGTCACGCGGTAGCGCCTTGCATCACTCTGGCTGCGGACGTGTCGCCCGCAGGTCAGGTGGCCTTCACGTTGCAGGACAACGGCGTGGGCTTCGACCCGGTGCGGGCGGGCGCCTTGTTTGGTGTGTTCCAGCGCTTGCATCGCGAGACCGAGTTTGATGGTGTGGGCGCAGGGCTGGCTCTGTGCCGTGCCATTGCCCTGCGGCATGGCGCCACGGTGACTGCCACGGCTGCGCCCGGGGAGGGTTGTACGGTGCGGGTGGTGTGGCCATCCCCGGCGCACGCAGGGCAAGAGCCCTGAGCTTCGTAGAAAAACGCGTTTACACCGCTGGCGCCAGCGCGGGCTCCATGTGGCCCGATACGCGGTTGCGCCCTTCGTGCTTGGCAACATACAGCGCCGCGTCGGCTGCATCGATCCAGGCGCGCAGGTTGCTGTGACGGTGGTCGGCCGGGGCCACGCCGATGCTGCTGGTGATGCGCAGATCGGGCAGGTGGCGCAGCCGCACGCACTCGGTCTGTTCGCGAATGCGTTGGGCAATGGTGAGGGCATCGCGTGCGTGCATGCCCGGCAGCACGATGGCAAATTCATCGCCGCCGAAGCGCCCGGCGCAGTCCCCCGCGCGAACATTGCCGCGCACCACGTGGGCCAGGGCGCGGATCACTTCATCCCCCACAGTGTGGCCGTGCAGGTCGTTGATGCGTTTGAAATGGTCGATGTCCAGCATCAGCAGGCAGGCGGGTTCATCGGTGGTGTGGTGCCTGCGCAGTGCGGCTTCGGCCTGCTCCTGCCAGTGGCCGCGGCCGAACAGGCCGGTGAGTGCATCCACACGCCGCAGCTCATCAAGCATCAGGTTGTTGTGCGTGGCCCTGCGGATGAGCAGATAGCTCACGATGCTGACGGACAGCGTGTGCAGCACCATCACCGGCAGGCAGGCCACCATCACCCGCATGGATGTCTCGGGCGCCCAGTGCATGCCGGTGAACAGGGTGCTGGCGACACCCGCCACCAGCATCACCACCAGGGCTCGTGCCCACAGCCCCCGGATGCCGGTGGTGATCTTGTCCACCAGGGTCAGGGTGACCAGCAGCACGCTGGGCAGCAGGTTGAAATGCATGAGCGGCACCAGCGCAGCGGCCATGGCCGAGTCGATGAGCAGGTTGCGGGTTTCGGTGCGATAGGGGTCGACGCTGCGCCGCGTGAGCAGGTAGGCCACATGGGGCCAGACAAAGCAGGGCAGCGCCATGCACAGCCACGCCAGGGTGGAAGCCTGGCGCTCCCACAGCACCACGCCCACCACCATGCCGCCCAGCCCCATGCCCAGTATGCGCAGGGGATAGATGCGGCGAGGCATCTTGCGTCGGGAGGTTGGCATTGGTCTGTGATTACGCTGGGGGCGTCGACATGGGTACAGGTCAAGGATGCGGGGGAGCTTACAACGCACATCCGCGCGATACCAGCAAGAAATGACCATCCGGCGCAAGGCCTTGTGGCGAAAGGCTTTTCAAAAATAATAGCAATAAACGCTCTTCAGTCGCGCGCAAGAGGCACTTTTGTATCGAATTTTGCGCGCCGTGTCGCAAAGAAGGCCTTCACATTGCGCACGTTGGCGTCGCCAGTGAACAGGCGCTGCGACAGCGCCAGATACCCCGGCATGTCCCGCGTGTGGACCACCAGCACAAAGTCTGGCCCGGGCGACACGCGCCAGCATTGCTGGACGGCGTCGTCCGCCACGGCGCGCGTCTCGAACGCGTCTAACTGCTCGGCGCCCTGTCGGTCCAGCGACACCTCGACGATGCAGGCCAGCCCGTGGCCCTGGATGGCCGCGAGCCGGTCGGGCTGCAGGATGGCGACCTGGCGCTCAATCAGCCCTGCATCCTGCAGGCGCTTGATGCGGCGCAGGCAGGTGGGCGGCGACACATGCACCTGCTCGGCCAGCGCCTGGTTGCTCTGCGCCGCGTCGGTTTGTAGCAGGTTGAGCAACTGCAGGTCGGTACTGTCGAGGGAAATTGATTCCATATTCTCTGAGTTATTGAATGAAAATTTCATCAGCTGGGTGGTGTGAAATTTAAGTTCAAATTTGTTCCAATATCAATCAATAATTTTTCAGCGTGGTGCCTACGATCGCCCCATCGCATCCAAACCAAGGGCCAAAACATGTGTGGCATCGTCGGCGCAGTCTCTGCGCGCAACATCGTTCCCATCCTCGTCCAGGGCCTGCAGCGGCTGGAATACCGGGGTTATGACTCCTGCGGCGTGGCAGTGCACGTCTCCAGTCTCGATGCCGCGCGTCCGGCAGGCCTGCAGCGCGCCCGCAGCACCGCCCGTGTGGCCGAGCTGCTGGAGCAGGTGACCGCCGAACACATCGACGGCGCCACCGGCATCGCCCACACCCGCTGGGCCACCCACGGCGCGCCCGCCGTGCACAACGCCCATCCGCATTTCAGCCACGGCACGGGCGCAGACGCGCAGGCCCAAAGTGCAGGCCGTGTGGCCCTGGTGCACAACGGCATCATTGAAAACCACGAAGAACTGCGCAAGGCGCTGCAGGCGCGCGGCTATGTGTTCGTGAGTCAGACCGACACCGAGGTCATCGCCCATTTGGTGGACAGCCACTACAACGGCGACCTGTTCGACGCCGTGCAGGCCACAGTGGCCGAGCTGCACGGGGCCTACGCCGTCGCCGTCATGCACAAGGATGAACCCCACCGCGTGGTGGGCGCGCGCGCAGGCTCCCCCCTGATCCTGGGGGTTGGAAACGCCGGGGCAGAGCATTTTCTGGCCAGCGACGCCATGGCCCTGGCCGGTGTGACCGATCAGATCGTCTACCTGGAAGAAGGTGACCTGGTGGACCTGCAGCTGGGCCGCTACTGGATGGTGGGCAAGGACGGCGCAGCACTCACGCCCGCACAGCGCCCCGTGCGCACCGTGCTGGCGCACAGCGGCGCGGCCGAGCTGGGGCCCTACCGCCACTACATGCAAAAGGAGATCTTCGAGCAGCCGCGCGCGATTGCCGACACGCTCGAAGGCGTGGAAGGGATCGTGCCCGAGCTGTTTGACGGCCAAGGCCAACACGGCCAGCCCGGCGCCGCAGCCTGGCGCGTGTTCAAAGAAATAGACAGCGTGCTCATCCTGGCCTGCGGCACCAGCTACTACAGCGGCTGCACGGCCAAGTACTGGCTGGAAGAAATCGCGGGTATCCCCACCCAGGTGGAAGTGGCCAGCGAGTACCGCTACCGCACCAGCGTGCCCAACCCGCGCACCCTGGTCGTCACCATCAGCCAAAGCGGCGAAACCGCCGACACGCTGGCCGCGTTGCGCCACGCGCAAAGCCTGGGCATGCAGCACACGCTCACCATCTGCAACGTGGCCACCAGCGCCATGGTGCGCGAATGCAAGCTGGCCTATATCACCCGCGCGGGGGTAGAGATTGGCGTGGCCAGCACCAAGGCCTTCACCACCCAGCTGGCAGGCCTGTTCCTGCTGACGCTGGCGCTGGCCCAAAGCAAGGGCCGCCTGACCGATGCGCAAGAGGCCGACCACCTCAAAGCCATGCGCCATCTGCCCGTGGCCTTGCAGGCCGTGCTGGCGCTGGAGCCCCAGCTCATCAGCTGGGCCGAAGACTTCGCCCGCATGGAAAACGCACTCTTCCTGGGCCGGGGCCTGCATTACCCCATCGCACTGGAAGGCGCATTGAAGCTCAAGGAAATCAGCTACATCCACGCCGAGGCCTACCCGGCCGGTGAACTCAAACATGGCCCCCTGGCCCTGGTGACCAGCGCCATGCCCGTTGTCACCGTGGCGCCCAACGACGCGCTGCTGGAAAAGCTCAAGAGCAACATGCAGGAAGTGCGCGCGCGCGCCGGCGTGCTCTATGTGCTGGCCGATGCCGACACCCGCATCGAAAGCAGCGAAGGCATCCACGTCATTCGCATGCCTGAACACTACGGCCCGTTGAGCCCGCTGCTGCATGTGGTGCCGCTGCAGCTGCTGGCGTATCACACCGCGTGCGCGCGCGGCACGGATGTGGACAAGCCCCGAAACCTGGCGAAAAGCGTGACGGTGGAGTAAAGGGCGATTGAACCGCCCGTTGGTATTCTGGGTAATTAAAGTCGTAAACACGCAAATAAAGTCGTAAACAAGCCTCCAGCATTCATGCGGGTTTGCGGGGGGGGGCATTTGTAACAGTAAAGTCGTAAACTCGAACTTGACGGGTAAAGACGACCTGGAAATACGAAGCAAGCCGCAGCCCTGTTTGGGCTTGCTGCTACATAAAAAAGAGCGCTCAGTTTGAGCGCTCTTTTTTTGGTTTTTCTAGAAGTTCTTGCGGTCCGAGCAGCCCCTAAACGCTCCGATGACTGCAAGAGGCTGGCTGCGGCCATTCGTTTTTGGTCGGCCAACGACCGCAGTGTGCGAGACCGGCCTTTGGGGGCTTTGTTGGTCGGACGACAGCTTCACCTTCCGAAGCTGACAGTCAATGAATCGGCGTTCTTGTACAGCTACGTGCAAGATGCTGTTGGATCCAATGACAGCTTTCCCAAGCTGCAAATTAGCAATCGGCGGCGTCGGCGTGAACGGCGAACGAGTCTGCGGTTGTCGACTCCGTGCCCAAAGCCGAAGTTCGAGGTCAACGGCGAAGGACGGCAGCGCAGCGGTTGCCGACGATCGTAGCTCCCTCAGTCGGGGACTGGTCTCGACAACAAGCGGTCACCGCTGGACGGCAACTGTGGCGCGCCTGCAGTTAGGCTTGAAGGGGCTACGGGAACAGGGTCAATTCACGGTGGATACGACTTCAGCTGGCGAACGCCTGCGCCTCCGGTGCCTGAACCGCACCACCTAGGCCGGCTCGGGCTCACCATTTGACGATGCCGCGGGTCACCGCGATGCCGCCCTTCAGGGTGGAGCCACCATAGTCCCTGGCCAGGCGAAGCAAGGTGGCGTGAAAGCCCAGATTGGGAAACGCGGCTTCGACGGCGCGGATGTCCGATCGCGCAAGGCCCTTGCGCAGCAGCCCCTGGCTGGCGTCGATCCAGTCGGCCTTGCGGCAGGCCTCGATCACTTCCTGGTGGGGCCCTCGGTAGGGCGTGACCTTGTGGTGCCAGTGGATGGCACCAGCCAGCACAGCCGGGTCCAGGCCCCAACCGTGTCGCTGGTTGTCGGCCAAGGCCAGGGCTTCGGAAGGCTCCAGATAGGCCAGCGCGCCATCGCTCCACAGGCCGATGTCGTGGTACGCAAAAGCCGTCTCCACCAAACGCTCAGCGTCCGGCGCCTGAGCCAAGAAGTGCATGGCATAGCTGATGGCTCGGTAGACATGGTTGCGGTAGCCGGGCAGGTCCGCACCTATCTGCGGCTGGTAGCGGGCCAGCAAGGCCTCAACATGCGGGCGGTAGGTCTTGATGAGGATAGAGCTCATGGCGAAGCGTGTCGGTTCTTGAAAGAGTCACCATTGTTCGAGCCCGACGCCCGCGCCAACAGTGGCCGAAACGCCTTTTATCGCTAACATTGGGCCAAAGTTAATCGCCCCTCACGTTGCCACGTGCCCGCTGCGCCATGTACGTTTCCCTTTCCGTATGCGTGCTCGCTTTTGAACGCATCAGCCCGTTTCACCTGTCCGTTCCCTGCGTGGTGTTTGGTGAATCGCACCCCGGGGTGCCTGCGATGCAGCTCGAGATTTGTGCGGAGCGCCCCGGCCTGATCCCCAGCAGCGTCGGGGTGGGTCTGCAGGTCCAACAGGGCTTGCAGGCAATGGCCGCGGCGGATGTGGTGATCGTACCTAGCTGGTCCGACCCCGAGTTGCCGGCCTCGCCCCTGGTGCTGAAGGCCTTGCGCGCCGCCCATGCCCGAGGCGCACTCGTGGTAGGCCTGTGTCTCGGGGCTTTTGTGCTGGCCCAGGCCGGCCTGCTGGACGGGCGGCAGGCCGCCACGCACTGGGCGCATGCGGCGGACATGGCGCGCCTGCACCCCGAGGTGCAGCTGATGCCCGACGTGCTGTACGTGCAGGATGGCCAGGTCCTGACCTCGGCCGGAACCGCCGCCGCCCTCGATTGCTGCCTGCATCTGCTGCGCCAGCGCCTGGGCCAGGCCGTGGCCAACCGCGTGGCGCGCCGGCTGGTGACCGCGCCGCACCGGCAGGGCGGTCAGTTGCAGTTCATCGAACAGGCACTGCCCAGCACCGGGCGCCACGAACGCCTCAGCGGCTTGCTGCAAAGCCTGCAAACGCGCCTGCATGAAGGGCACAGCGTGGATGCCTGCGCGGCCCAGGTCGCCATGAGCCGGCGCACCTTCACCCGCCAGTTCCAGCAGCACACCGGGCAGGCCTTGGGCGACTGGCTGCTGCACGCACGGCTGCAACAAGTGCAGCAATTGCTGGAAAGCAGCGATCTGGGCATGGACGCGATTGCCGTGCAGACCGGGCTGGGTTCGGCCGCCTCGCTGCGCCGCCACTTTCGGCGCCGATTCGCCGTCTCACCGAGCGCCTGGCGCCAGGCTTTCCGGGGGCGATGAAGTTGCTCAGCCGGCCTTCAAATGGGCCTGGAGCAAAGGCACAAACAGTCATGTAGGTCGGGTCGCGACCCGCCGCCGAACCGATTGTGCAGGCTTCGACCTTGCCTATGCTGCGGTGGATGGCGGCTCTTGACCCGCCCTACAGCTTCCTCTGCATCGAGCCGTTGAGTGACTGCTTTCAGGCCGCCAATTCGGTGGATCGGAGGATCGCTCCGGGTCGATTGCTGAAATTCGACGAACTTCAGCTATGGGCACGTTTCTGCCGCTCAGCTTTGACATCTGAGCTTTCGGAGATGGCCAACAGCCGGCGATCGCGCAGGTGCTTGTAAGCGGCCGTCCGGTCCACGCCTTCAAACGCATTCCGCCCAGCCGTCGCTGCCGGCCGAGCGGAAATTGCCTTATCTCGATCAAATCTCGGTTTGTTCGGATATCTCCAGGGCATCGTCGACTTCGATGCCCAGGTACCGTACGGTGGACTCGAGTTTGGAGTGGCCCAGCAACAACTGAACGGCTCGTAGATTCTTTGTGTGTTGGTGCCGATGCAAACCTGACCAGCTAAACCGCAAAGTGCCAATCCAATATTGACCAGGGTGTTCCACTGACCTGCTGAGAATTTCAGCAGG
>NZ_QAIH01000121.1:0-24204 GCF_003060895.1 Acidovorax sp. HMWF029
GGAAAGGGCCTTGCGGGGGCGGGCTGGTGGGAGTGCCCGCGAATTCAACATCCTTTGACATGTGTTTACCGAGGGCATGGATGCTGGTGCCATGATGGGGTCTTCGCAACTTCATCAGGAAGGACCCTCCCCATGCAAGTACAAGTCAACACCGATGACCACATCCACGGCGGCGAATCACTGGCCCGCTGGATCACGGATGAATGCAAGAGCCGGCTGTCGCGCTTTCAGGACCATGTGACGCGGCTGGAGGTGTTCCTGACCGACCTGGATGCAGGCAAGTCTGGCGCCAATGACAAGCGCTGCCGCATCGAGGCGCGTGTCACTGGTCGCCAGCCTGTCACCGTGACTGACGAGGCCGACAAGATGGCCAATGCCTTCATCGGTGCGGCCGACAAGCTGGCCCGCGCGCTCGACGCAGACCTGGGCCGCGTGAAGGACCGCAACGGCCGCGAGACCATCCGGGCCGCAGTAGAAGAATGAAATTTGATAAAAATTGGGCTTCTGCGCTTGATAGTTAAGCGCTGATAGCTATTAAATTAGTAGCAAATAAAAAGGCGCTGCAACCGATGGTTGCAGCGCCTTTTTGCTTGGAGCAATCAGAGATCCAACACCAGCAGCTTGCCGCGCGCGCGCGAGCAGCAGGGCATGAACTGCTCGTTGGCCGCTTTTTCTTCGTCGGTCAGGTACATGTCGCGGTGGTCCACCTCGCCCTCCAGCACGCGGGTGAGGCAGGTGCCACACACGCCTTGTTCGCACGCGGTAAGGATGTCGATGCCCTGGCTGCGTAGTGCCTCCACGACCGATGCGTCGGCAGCAATCGGGTAGACCTTGCCGGTGCTGGCAATACGCACTTCAAAGCCCTGGTCGCCCGAGGTGTCCTGTGCGGGTGCGCCAAAGTACTCCAGGTGGATGTGGTCCTGCGCCCACCCCATGGCCTTGGCCGTGCCCACCACATGGTCGATGAAGCCTGCCGGGCCACACACGTACAGGCGCTTTTCCGCACCGGGCGCGGCCAGCACTTTGGCCAGGTCCAGCTTCTGTTCGGGTGCGCCCGCATCGAAGTGAAAGCGTACATGCGGCCCCATGGCCGATGCAGCGATCTCGCTGGCAAAGGCCGTGCGTTCCACCGAGCGGGTGCAATAGTGCAGTGCAAAGTCGGCACCCGTGCGCGCCAGCCGGTCGGCCATGCACAGCAGGGGCGTCACGCCAATGCCACCGGCCAGCAGCACTGTGCGCTGCGCCGGGTGCAGTGCAAAGTGATTGCGTGGCGTGCTGATGGTGATCACGTCGCCCTCGTGCACGCTGTCGTGCATGGCCACCGAGCCACCGCGCGATGCCGCGTCGCGCAGCACGGCGATGCGGTAGCGGTGCGATTCGTGCGAGGCGTTGCACAGCGAGTATTGGCGCGTGAGCCCGCTCGGCAGGTGTACGTCGATGTGCGAGCCCGCGCTGAACGGGGGCAGCGCTGCGCCGTCCACGCGGGCCAGTTCAAAGCTGGCGATGCCTTCGGCCTCGGCCTGTTTTTTGACGACGCGGACCTGGATCGTTTCCTGCGCGGTCATGCGGCCACCGCCTGGGGTGCTGTAGAGGCCTGCTCGGCTGCGATGATGCGATCAAGGATCTTTCGGGACTGCACGCCGCCTGCATCGATGTTCAGCATGAGCAGCTTGCGATCGGGATAGCGCAGCAGGTTTTGCTGCTGCTGCTCCAGCATGTCCTGGTCTTCGGCAAAGATGTTGCCCTGGCCCTCGCGGATCTGGGTGGTGAGGGACGGGTCCTGCGGCTTGAAGTTGCGCGCCATGCCCCAGAAGTAGTGGATCGAAGTGTCCGTTTCGGGCGTGATGAAGTCCACCACAATGCTCGATGCCTTCTTGTCGGCCGGGGCGTTGTAGCCGCCGTGGCCCGCCAGCGCCACGCCCACCTCGATCAGCACATGGCTGGGTGGCGTGAAGTGGCAGATTTGCCAGCGGTCCACCGGCTGGTCGTCGGGCAGGCCGTTCATGCGCAGCGCCATCTTCCAAAAGGGCGGGGCCTCGATGCCTTCCATGAAGCGGCTGGTGATGACCTCATCGCCCTCCACGCGGGTTTTGCAGGGCACTTCGTCGATCTCTTTTTGGCCGATGCTGGTGGAGTGCACATAGGTCTCGTGCGTCAGGTCCATCAGGTTGTCGATCATCAGGCGGTAGTCGCAGGCGATGTGGTACAGCCCGCCGCCATAGGCCCATTCGGGGTTGTTGGCCCAGGGCAGGTGGTGGATGGTGGCGGGATCGGCCTGTGCGGCGTCACCGGGCCACACCCAGATGAAGCCGCAGCGCTCCACGACCGGAAAGCTCCGTGCCTTGGGAAAGCCCTGAACCCGCTGGCCGGGCATGGAGACCGACTTGCCCGTGCACTCCACCCTGAGGCCGTGGTAGCCGCATTGCAGATGGCCCTCGCACACCGTGCCCAGCGACAGCGGTGCGCCCCGGTGCGGGCAGAAGTCGTCCAGCGCGGCGACCTGGTCGGGGGCGGGGCGGTAGAACACGATCTTTTCGCCGCAGATGGTGCGACCCAGGGGCTTTTCGGCAATCTCGTCGGGGGTGCAGGCTACGTACCAGGCGTTCTTGGGATACATGGTGTTTGTCTCTTTGTGGGATGCAGCCGCTGCAGAGCGTTTGCTGCGGCGTGGGGGCAGGTGAGATTGTGCGAAAAAGTGCCAATGATGTATACATTGGGTGGCGATAAATCAGTTATCGCAGCCTGCGATAGCGCGTAATTTGCTGTTTTTACGGGAGATTTCTGGGGTGGTTCTGAAATCGGATCGTTTCAATGTATACATTATCGAGATCGGCGCCTCTTCGGCGGTGCGCAGCCACCTCAACCTCCTTGTCTTGTTTGTGTATGAACCCTAGTGAGTCCCCAGTCGTGGAGTCCACCCCTGGCGCCGGTGTCGAAAGTGGTGCGTCCCAGTCTGTAAAAGCCCAGCTGCGCCTGCGCGAGATGATCCTGGCGGGCGAGTTGCCTGGTGGCGCGCGCATTGCCGAGCTGGCCATCGTCGAGAAGCTGGGGGTTTCGCGCACGCCCATCCGCGCCGCGCTCATGCGGCTGGAGCAGGAGGGGTTGCTGCAGCGTCTGCCCGGCGGCGGCTACGCCGTACGCACCTTCTCTGAAACCGATGTGGCCGATGCGATTGCGCTGCGCGGCACGCTGGAGGGGCTGGCAGCGCGCCTGGCGGTCGAGCGGGGGGTGCCGCCCGCCGTGCTGGCCGACGCCCATGCCTGCCTGGACGCCATCGACGCCACGCTGGTTCCCCCGGCCCTGGACGACCAGGGCTTTGCGCGGTATGTCGAGCTGAACGCGCAGTTCCATGTGCTGCTGGGCCGTATGCTGGGCGGCGGCGTGGTGGCGCGCGAGCTGGAACGGGTCAAGAGCCTGCCCTTCGCCTCGCCCTCCGCCTTTGTGCTGGTGCAAACCCATTCTCACCAGGCGCGCGACATGCTGGTGGTGGCGCAGGACCAGCACCGCCAGCTGCTCGACGCGATCGAACACCACGAAGGCGCACGTGCCGAGGCCATCCTGCGTGAACACTCGCGACTGGCCCAGCGTAACCTGCGCGCTGCGCTGTCAGGCCAGACCGTTGGGCAGGTGCGCGCCGACATGCCTGCACTCACACTCATCCGGCGCAATGGACCCGGCACCGCTGCCCGTCTGCGGGTTTCACCGCTTTCATAACGGTCCGGCATAGCTGAAAGTCCGCCATAGAACTGGCATGTGGCTGCGCCTGCATGCACAGTCGGGCTTGGTTGGTATTCCACGCATTTCCAAGGGGCCTTTGGGCTCCGGAGCGTGGCCTCACAGATGTGCAGACCTACAAAGATCGGAGACAAAAAATGAATTTCCTCAAGCGACGCGCCGCTTTGGCGGCCCTGGGGGCAGCAGCCCTGGCAACGGCAGCGGGCAGCGCCATGGCGCAGACCGTGACCCTGCGGCTACACCAGTTTCTGCCGCAGCAGGCCACCATCCCGGCCAAGGCCCTGGTGCCCTGGGCCCAGAAGATCGAGGCCGAATCGGGCGGCAAGATCAAGGTGCAGCTGTTCCACGCCATGCAGCTGGGCGGTGCGCCACCGCAGTTGTTTGACCAGGCACGCGACGGCGTGGTGGACTTCACCTGGACGGTGCTGGGCTATACGCCGGGCCGCTTCCCCAAGACCGAAGTGTTCGAGCTGCCCTTCATGAGCGGCAACGCCGAAGCCTCCTCGCGCGCCATCCAGGAGTACGTCGACAAGTTCGCGGCCGATGAATTCAAGGACGTCAAGCTGATTGCCGTGCACACCCACGGCCCCGGCCTGTTCCATACCAAGACCCCGGTCACCGGCCTGGAAAGCCTGCGCGGCATGAAGGTGCGCGGCGGCTCCCGCATCATCAGCAACATGCTCACCAAGCTGGGCGCCACGCCGGTGGGCATGCCCGTGCCTGCGGTGACCGATGCGCTGAGCAAGGGCACCATCGACGGCACCACCATCCCGTGGGAGGTGACTCCCTCGCTCAAGGTGACCGAGCTGGTGCGTAACCACACCACCTTTGCGGGCAAGGAAGGTCTGTACACGCAGACCTTTGCGTTCTCGATGAACAAGGCCAGCTACGACAAGCTGCCCCCCGACCTCAAGGCCGTGATCGACAAGAACTCCGGCATCGAGACCGCCGCCATGTTCGGCCGTGCCATGGACGAGGGCGACAAGGTGGGCCGCCAGATTGCCGAGCGCGCCAAGAACAACATCGTGGCGCTGGATGTGGCTGAGACCCAGCGCTGGCGGCGCACAGCCGCTAGCGTGGAGACCGACTGGATCAACGAGGTCAAGGGCAAGGGCATCGACGGTGCCAAGCTCGCGGCCGAAGCCCGGGCCCTGATCGAGAAACACAGCAAGTAGTCGCGGTGTGGCTTTGGGGTGCACCCTGGCGCGCCGGGGTGTGCTTCTTTCTGTGTGCCGATTCGCCCCGGTGGGTGCCGGGCCGGATCGGTTTGATTTTTCTGACGGGACCTTGCCTTGAAGTTACTTTCGTTTCTCGCCCAGGCCTGCGCTGTGCTGGCCGGGGTCATTCTCACGGGGGTGACGCTGGTCACCTGTGCCAGTCTCATCGGCCGCAACACCACGGGCTGGACCTTGCTGGGTGACTATGAACTCACTGCCGTGGCCGCAGGGGCGGCAGTGGCGCTGTTCATGCCCTGGTGCCAATTGCGCCGCCAGAACATCATCGTCGACTTCTTCACCGCCCGGGCCTCCTCGGCTGTGAACGCGCGGCTGGACCGCTTTGGCGCGCTGCTGCTGGCCGCCATGTTCCTTTTGCTGGCATGGCGCACGGCCACGGGGGGGCTCAGTGCCCGCAGTTCCATGACCACCACCATGATGCTGGGCTTTCCCGAATGGATCACCTACGCCGCCATGGTGCCGCCCCTGCTGCTGACGGGGGTGATTGCCCTGGTGCAGGCCTTCGGCCCGGCGCAAGAAGAGGAGGATGCTGCATGAGCCCGCTGCTCCTTGCCCTCTGCATCTTTGGCGTGATGCTCGCGCTCATGGTGGTGCGCGTGCCCATTGCGGCCGCCATGTTTGCCGCCGGTGCCTTTGGCTACCTCTACCAGGTGGGTCTGCCGCCGTTTCTCAACAACCTCAACGGCCTGGCGTTTGCGCGGTTTGCAAGCTATGACCTGTCGGTGATCCCGTTGTTCATCCTCATGGGCAACTTTGCCACGCAGGGGGGCATCTCCAAGGCGTTGTTCCAGTTTGCCAGCGTGCTCATGGCGCGCTTCAAGGGCGGGCTGGCCATGGCGGCCGTCGGGGCGAGCGCAGCGTTTGGCGCCATTTGCGGCTCGTCTATTGCCACGGCTGCCACCATCACCTCCGTGGCGCTGCCAGAGATGAAGCGGCACGGCTACTCGGGCCGCCTGGCCACCGGCACGCTGGCGGCGGGCGGCACGCTGGGCATCCTGATTCCGCCCTCGGTGCCCCTGGTGATCTACGCCATCCTGACCGAGCAGAACATCGCCAAGCTGTTCGCTGCGGCCACCATCCCCGGCATCCTCGCCATGCTGGGCTACATGATCGCGATTGCGATCTACGTGCGCATACGCCCCGGCCATGCACCCGACCACACCGTGGACCTGCCCAAGATGTCCTTGCAGGCGTTGCTGGGCGTATTGCCCATCGCCATCGTGTTCCTGGTGGTGTTTGGCGGCATCTACGGCGGCCTGTTCACCCCCACCGAAGGGGCGGGCGTGGGCGTGGCCTGCACCTTCGTGGCGGCGCTGCTCAAGCGCGAGCTGACGCTGCAGAAGATCAAGCAATGCTTTCTGTCCACCGCGTCTGCCAGCGCAATGATCTTCATGATCTTCATCGGTGCCGACATGATGAACACGGCGCTGGCGCTGACGCAGGTGCCCGGGCAACTGGCCAGCGTGATCCAGGGCTGGCAAGTGTCGCCCTACTTGGTGGTGGCGGGCATCCTGGTGTTTTACGTGGTACTGGGTGCGGTGATGGACGAGCTGTCCATGATCCTGCTGACCATCCCCATCTTTTTCCCGGTCATCATGGGCCTGGACTTTGGCATGTCGCAGGAGCATACGGCCATCTGGTTCGGCATCATGGTGCTCATGACCGTGGGATTTGGCCTGCTTGCGCCGCCTGTGGGGCTGAACGTGTATGTGGTCAACGGCATGGCCAAGGACGTGCCCATCGCCGAGAGTTACAAGGGTGTGATGCCGTTCCTGGCAAGCGATGTGGTGCGCACCACGCTGCTGCTGCTGTTCCCGCCCATCTCGCTGTGGATGGTGCAGTTCGTGGGCTGATGGACTGACGGGCTGAGGGACCGATGGACCGCCGCATTGCGCTCCTTGCACTGGCCGCCGCCGGTGCGGCACCCTGGGGCGGGTTGCAGGCCCAGCCTGCCTTTCCCGCCAAAGCACTGCGCATCGTGGTGCCGTTTGCGGCGGGCGGTGTGGGCGACCTCACGGCACGGGCCGTGGCCACCGGTCTGGCCGCGCGGCTGGGGCAGCCGGTGGTCATCGACAACCGCCCGGGTGCTGGTGGCGTGGTGGCGGCCGACGCCGTGGCCCGTGCCGAACCCGACGGGCACACCCTGTTCCTGATGTCCAACGGCACGGCCGTCACGGCCAGCCTGTTCAAGGCGCTGCCCTACGACACCCTGGCCGACTTCACGCCCATCAGCACGCTGGGCGTGTTCGACGTTGCCGTGCTGGTGCCCGCCGATTCGCCACACCGCACGCTGGCGCAACTGCTGTTGCATGCGCGTGCCCATCCGGGCCAGCTCAATATTGGCAGCATCAACACCGGCAGCACCCAGCACCTGGCTGCCGAGCTGTTCAAGGGCAGCGCGGCCATCGATGCGCAGGTGGTGCCCTTCAACGGCACGCCCGCACTCATTACAGCGCTGCGGGGCCGCCAGGTAGATGCTGCGGTGGAAATCCTCGGGCCCGCGTTGCCCCAGGTGCGTGCGGGCGCACTGCGGGTGCTGGCGGTTGCGGGCGAGCAGCGGTCTGCCGCCTTGCCCGATGTGCCCACCGCCGTGGAGTCGGGCGTGAAAGGGTTTATGGCGTCGTCGTGGAACGCGCTGGCCGCCCCCGCGCGCACCCCGCGCGCCGTGGTGGACCGCCTGCAGCGCGAGGTGGTGGCCACCGTGGCCACGCCCGCCGTGCAGCAGCAGTTGCGCACGCTCAACGTGGAGCCACGCACTTCCACGCCCGAGCAGGCTGCCGCGCTGCTCAAGGCCGACATCGAACGCTGGCGCGCCGTGATCGAGCGCGCGGGCATCCCCAGGCAGTGAGTGAACCTCGACCACACCATGCAGACCGAAGAGAACAAAGACCTGCACCCCATGCACCGCCTGGGCATCGTTGGCTACGGCGAGGTGGGCCGCATCTTTGCAGTGGGTCTGCGCGCACTGGGTGTAGGCGATCTGGTGGTGTGGGACTCGAAGTTCATCGACCCCGCGAGAAGCACTGAGCCATTGGCACACGCACAGGCTGCCGGGCTCAACGCGGCCGGCAGCGTGGCCGCGCTGTGCGCGGGGCGCCAGCTCATCGTGTCGGCCGTCACGGCCAGCAATACGCTGGCCGTAGCAGAGGCGGTGGCGCCGCACATCGCACCAGGCGCAGTGTTTCTGGACCTCAACTCCGCATCGCCCGGCACCAAGCAGCAGGCGGCTCAACACATCGAGGCGCGCGGTGGTCGTTATGTGGAGGCGGGCGTGATGACTTCGGTGCCGCCTTATGGCATGGCCGTGCCCATGCTGCTGGGCGGACCCCACGCCGCCGTGCTGGCGCCCGTGCTGCAGGCCTGGGGCATGGACGCCACGCCGGTGAGCGACCGTCTCGGCGTGGCCAGCGCCATCAAGATGTGCCGAAGCGTGATGATCAAGGGCCTGGAGGCGCTGGTGATCGAGAGCTACGCCACGGCCCGCCACTACGGTGTGGAAGACCATGTACTGCCCACGCTGGTCGAAACCTTTCCGTCTATCGACTGGCAACAGCAGGGCCGCTACTTCTTCAGCCGCGTGGTGCAACACGGCCAGCGCCGCGCCGAAGAGATGCGCGAGTCTGCCCGCACGGTGAGCGAGGCAGGCATGGAGCCGCTGATGACGTCGGCCATCGCCGACAAGCAGCAGTGGGTGGCCGATCTGGCGCGTGCCGGTGTGTTTGCGGACCTGCCCAAGGACGCGCGCTGGCAGGACTATGCGGACAGGGTGTTGGGTAGCGTGCGCCAGGCACCTCCTAACGACTGATTCGAAAGCTGGTGGCGCGCGGCGGCCGTTTTGTTTCTTGGGACGCTTGCCTCCGACCGTTCACGTTGAGCCTGTCGAAACGCTGCACCAGGCTTCGACAAGCTCAGCCCGAACGGGTGGGGCTGCCGGGCCCGGTCTGCGACTCAACCTGGCGTCTTGTACAGCGCCATCAGGGTCGTGCGAATCAGCTCTGCCATCGCCTGCTGCGTAAGCGTGGCGGGGCGCTGTGAACTCACCGCCAGGTAGAGCTTGCTGCGCAGGCGGGCGCTGTCGCCGCTGCCGTCATCGTTGCTGGCACCTTGGATGGGCCGGGTGCTGAACACCTCGGACTTGCCGGAGGTGGTGACCGCGTTCATGGGCAGCACGGCGCAGCCCGCGCCGTCTGCCACCAGGTCCAGGATGGCGGCCACGCCGTCGATCTCCAGGCTGATCTGCGGGCGTTTGCCACGGGCGGCCAGCTCCGACTCCACCAGCATGCGGATCGAGTTGGGGCGCGTGGGGATCACCAGCGGGTAGCGGGGCAGATCGCTCAAGGGCAAAGGGGCGTCGGTGGGGGGCTCGGCCTCTGCGCCGTGCTGTGCGCCACCGCGCCGCTGCACCAGGAACAGGTCTTCCTCCAGCAACGCCGTGATCTCGATGCCCGGCGCGGGAGGCGTGTTGTAAAGCAGCGCAATGTCGAGCAGCCCTGTGGTCAACGACTCGCGCATGGCCACCGACAGCCCCTCGCTGATGGCCAGCGCCGCGTCGGGCATCTTCACGCGGAAGGCGCGGGTTAGTGGCACTGTCAGCACCTTGGCAATGCTGGGCGGCAGGCCAATGGCCACACGCCCGGCCAAGGCGCCGCGCACGCGGCCCAGTTCCTCGCGCGCCCGCTCCACCTGGTGCAGGATGCCGCGCCCATGCTCCAGCAGCAGCTTGCCCGCCTCGGTGGGTGTGGCCCCCCGGCCGTTGCGCACCAGCAGGTTCTGGCGCAGCTCCACTTCCAGCAGACGCACCTGGCGGCTCAGCGCGGGCTGGGCGATGTCCAGCACCACCGAAGCACGCGTGAAGCTGCCCAGCTCGGCCACCCGCACAAAGTATTCGATCTGCTTGAGGTCCATGGGCAAGGCTCTCTGCTATTTGCAATAGCTGTAGGTCAACAATCACGGAATGATATAGCTGGTAGTGCGCGCGCCGACTTCATGAATGCAGTCGCCCTCTCCACAATCGGTGCCACAGAAAGCCCCGTTGCGGCTTTCCACGCGGCCCTTCAAGAGGTCGCGCAGAGCCCGCCAGGAGACAAGCACCCATGACCACTGCACCGCCACTTCGCGGCATTTCTTCCATGGCCACCCGCCAGGTGCTGGCCGAGCTGACGGCGGCCTATGCCGCGAGCGCCCCCCAGGCGGGCCCGGTGCAGATCGCATCGGTGGGCGGTGTGGACGCCGCCAAGCGCGTGGCCGCAGGCGAGGTGTTCGATGTCGTCATCCTCGCCTCGGACGCCATCGACAAACTCATGGCTGCAGGCCATCTGGTGCCCGGCAGCAAGGTGAACTGGGTGCACTCCGGCGTGGCCGTGGCCGTGCCTGCGGGCGCGGCGCTGCCCGATCTGTCCAGCGAAGAAGCCGTGCGCGCTGCCGTGCTGGCCGCGTCCAGCATCAGCTTGTCTACCGGCCCCAGCGGCGTGGCGCTGACCAAGCTGTTCGAGCGCTGGGGCATTGCCGAGCAGATTGCCCCACGCATGGTGCAGGCGCCCCCCGGCGTGCCCGTGGGCTCGCTGGTGGCCAAGGGCGAGGTGGCGCTGGGCTTTCAGCAACTGAGCGAGCTGTTGCATGTGCAGGGCATCCAGATCGTGGGCCCGCTGCCACCGGCCATCCAGATCACCACCACGTTTTCAGCGGGTATCGGCGCGCACTCGCAGCAGGTGGATGCCGCACGTGCGTTGCAGGCCTACCTGGCCTCTCCAGCCGCTGCTGAAGCGAAGAAAAAGCAAGGCATGTCCCCCGCCTGACCGATCACAAGAACACCTTCCAGGAGCACCCCAAAATGAGCCTCATCATCGACTGCCACGGCCACTACACCACGGCCCCCAAGGCGCTGGAGAACTGGCGCAACGCACAGATCGCCGGCATCAAAGACCCGGCGGCCATGCCCAAAGTGGCCGACCTGCACATCAGCGACGACGAGCTGCGCGAGTCCATCGAGACCAACCAGCTGCGCCTGATGAAAGAGCGCGGCAGCGACATCACCTTGTTCAGCCCGCGCGCCAGTTTCATGGCCCACCACATTGGCGACTTCAATGTGTCCAGCACCTGGGCCGCCATCTGCAACGAGCTGTGCTACCGCGTCTCCACCCTGTTCCCCGACCACTTCGTGCCCGTGGCCATGCTGCCGCAAAGCCCCGGCGTGGACCCCGCCACCTGCATCCCCGAGCTGGAAAAGTGCGTGCATGAATACGGCGCCGTGGGCATCAACCTGAACCCCGACCCTTCGGGCGGCCACTGGACCAGCCCGCCACTCACCGACAAGCACTGGTACCCCATCTACGAAAAGATGGTGGAGTACGACCTGCCCGCCATGATCCACGTGAGCACCAGCTGCAACGCGTGCTTCCACACCACTGGCGCGCACTATCTGAATGCCGACACCACGGCCTTCATGCAGCTCATCCAAGGCGATTTGTTCAAGGACTTCCCCACGCTCAAGTTCCTCATCCCGCACGGCGGCGGCGCAGTGCCCTACCACTGGGGCCGCTTCCGGGGCCTGGCGCAGGAGATGAAGAAGCCGCTGCTCGACGAGCACCTGATGAACAACGTGTATTTCGACACCTGCGTGTACCACCAGCCCGGCATCGATCTGCTCAACACCGTGATCCCGGTGAAGAACGTGCTGTTCGCCAGCGAAATGATCGGCGCGGTGCGCGGCATCGACCCCACCACCGGCAACTACTACGACGACACCAAGCGCTACATCGAGGCCTCCACCATCCTGAGTGCCGACGACAAGCACCAGATCTACGAAGCCAACACGCGCCGCGTGTTCTCCCGACTCGATTCACGCCTGAAGGCAAAGGGGCTCTGACATGTACGAACTAGGCGTTGTCTACCGCAACATCACCCGCGCCGACCGCGCAGCCGCCGATGGCCTTGCAGCCCTGGGCTCTGCCACCGTGCACGAGGCCATGGGCCGCGTGGGCCTGCTCAAGCCCTATATGCGCCCCATCCAGAGCGGGGTACAGGTCAGCGGCACGGCCGTCACCGTGCTGCTGCACCCGGGCGACAACTGGATGATGCATGTGGTGGCCGAGCAGATCCAGCCCGGCGACATCGTGGTGGCCGCCATCTCGGCCGAGTGCACCGATGGCTACTTTGGCGACCTGCTGGCCACGTCCTTCCAGGCGCGCGGAGCACGGGCGCTGATCATCGACGCCGGGGTGCGCGATGTGAAGACGCTCAACGAGATGAACTTCCCGGTGTGGAGCAAGTGCATCTCCAGCAAGGGCTGCATCAAGGCCACCATCGGCTCGGTCAACATCCCCGTGGTGTGTGCGGGCATGCTGGTCTCTCCCGGCGACGTGATCGTGGCTGACGACGACGGCATCGTGTGTGTGCCCGCCGCCCGCGCCGTGCAGACGCTCGAAGCTGCGCAAAAGCGCGAGAGCTTTGAAGGCGAGAAGCGCGCCAAGCTGGCCAGCGGCGTGCTGGGCCTCGATATGTACAAGATGCGCGAGCCGCTGGCGGCGGCGGGGCTCAAGTACATCGATTGAACCCGGTTTTTACAAGCTTTTTTGGCCGTCTGCGCTCGTCCATATTGCGCTGATAGCTATCAATTTTAATTCTTCTCTGTCCCTGATCCCATGACTTCCTCTTCTGCTGCTTCCTCTTTCCGTATCCGCCGCACGCTGGCCCTGGCGCTGGGTGTGGCCGCCGTCGCGGGCGCGGTGGTGCAACCCACTGCCGCGCAGCAGTTCCCCACCAAACAGGTGCGCATCATCAGTCCCTTCCCCGTGGGCGGCGGCCCCGATGGCGTGGCGCGCCTGGTGGCCGACAGGCTCTCGCGCACCTGGGGCACGGGCGTGATCGTGGAGAACCGCCCCGGTGGCAACGGCTTCATCGCCATCGATGCCTGGAAGCGCGGCGCCAAGGACGGCCACGACCTGCTCATTCTGGACAACGTGCACCTGGCTGCCTACCCCAGCCTGTTCAAGAAGCTGCCCTACGACCCCGCCAAGGACTTCGACACGCTGCTGCCGCTGTTCAAGACGCATTTCTTCTTCACCGTGGGCACGGGCAGCAAGTACAAGACCGTGGGCGACATCGTGGCCGATGCCAAGGTGCGCCCCGGCAAGCTCAACTACGGCAGCTGGTCGGTGGGCAACCCGGTGCATCTGGGCTCGGAGCTGTTCGAATCGGCCACCGGCACGCAGATGGAGCACGTGATCTTCAAGGAGACCACGCAGCTCTACACCTCGGTCTCCACGGGCGAGATCGACTTTGCGCTGGGCAGTGCCGCCACCGCAGGCCCGTTGTACCGCGCGGGCAAGCTGCGCCTGCTGGCGTTTGCCGGGCCCCAGCGTTCGGCTGAGTTCCCCGACGTGCCCACAGTGGCCGAATCGGGCGGCCCCAAGGACTTCACCGTCACCGGCTGGAACGCCATCGCCGTGCCACCTGGCCTGCCCGCCGCCGTGGCCGACAAGATCCGCAAGGACATCGAACAGGCCTTGACCGGCCCCGAGGTGGCCGAGAAGTTCAAGACCTTTGGCTACGAGCAGTTCCCCACCACGCGTGCGCAGTTCAACCAGTTCGTCAAGGACGAGAGCCAGCGTTTTGGCGACGTGATCCGCAAGGCCAACGTGTCGCTGGATTAATGGCTCCCCCCCGAAGCGCCTGCGGCGCCTCCCCCTCCAGGGGGCGCACCCCGCAGCCCGGCAAAGCTGGTTCTGCGGGCGCACTGGCCTAGGCAGTGCGTCTTTCAACCATGAAGGTTCAAATATGAGCAAACCCACTTCCGGCCCCTTTGAGAAGACCCCCGGCTGGCTGGACTGGTACACCGGCCCCAGCAAGCCACGTTTCCAGGTGCCCGCAGGCGCTGTGGACGCGCACTGCCACGTGTTCGGCCCCGGGGCCGAGTTCCCCTACGCCCCCGAGCGCAAGTACACGCCCTGCGACGCCAGCAAGCACCAGCTGTATGCGCTGCGCGACCACCTGGGCTTTGCGCGCAATGTGGTGGTGCAGGCCACCTGCCACGGTGCGGACAACCGCGCGATGGTCGATGCGCTGGTGCATTCCGGCGGCAAGGCGCGGGGCGTGGCCACCGTGCGCCGCTCGGTCACCGACGAAGAGCTGCAGGCCATGCACGACGCCGGTGTGCGCGGCGTGCGCTTCAACTTCGTCAAGCGTCTGGTGGACTTCACGCCCAAGGACGAGCTGATGGAGATCGCTGCGCGCATTCACAAGCTGGGCTGGCACGTGGTCATCTACTTCGAGGCGGTGGACCTGCCCGAGCTGTGGGACTTCTTCACCGCACTGCCCACCACCGTGGTGGTGGACCACATGGGACGCCCCGATGTGAGCAAACCGGTGGACGGCCCCGAGTTCGAGCTGTTCCTGAAGTTCATGCGCCAGCACCCCAACGTGTGGAGCAAGGTGAGCTGCCCCGAGCGCCTGAGCGTGACCGGCCCTAAGGCCCTGAACGGCGAGCAAAATGCCTACACGGACGTGATCCCCTTCGCGCGCAAGGTGGTCGAGGAGTTTCCTGACCGCGTGCTCTGGGGCACCGACTGGCCGCACCCCAACCTCAAGGACCACATGCCCGACGACGGCCTGCTGGTGGACTTCATCCCGCACATCGCAACGACACCGGAGTTGCAAAAGAAGCTGCTGGTGGACAACCCCATGCGCCTGTACTGGCCCGAAGAAGTCACCGTGGAGGACTGACACCATGTCTCTCGATAAACCCTACCTCGACGTGCCCGGCACGACCATCTTCGACGCCGAGCAAAGCCGTAAGGGCTACTGGCTCAACCAGTTCTGCATGAGCCTGATGAAGGCCGAGAACCGCGCGCGCTTCAAAGCCGATGAACGCGCCTACCTGGACGAATGGGCGATGACTGAAGAGCAAAAGCAGGCCGTGCTGGCGCGCGACCTGAACTGGTGCATTCGCCTGGGCGGCAACATCTACTTTCTGGCCAAGATCGGCTCCACCGACGGCAAGAGCTTTCAGCAGATGGCGGGCAGCATGACCGGCATGACCGAAGAGGAATACCGCAACATGATGATCAAAGGCGGCCGCAGTGCCGAAGGCAACCGCTACATCGGCGAAGACGGCGACGCCCAGGCGCACCGCCAGCCGCAGGGTAGCGCGGGCAAGAAAGGAATCTGACGATGGCCAAAATCACCGCCTCCGTGTTCACATCGCATGTGCCAGCCATTGGCGCCGCCATGGACCTGGGCAAGACCCACGAGGACTACTGGAAGCCCGTGTTCGCGGGCTACGAGTTTGGCAAGCAGTGGGTCAAGGACAACAAGCCCGATGTGATCTTCCTGGTCTACAACGACCACGCCACCGCCTTCAGTCTGGACCTGATCCCCACGTTTGCAATCGGCACCGCTGCCGACTACGAAGTGGCCGACGAAGGTTTTGGCCCACGCCCTGTGCCCAAGGTCATCGGCCACCCCGACCTGGCCGCGCACATTGCGCAGTCGGTCATCCAGCAGGACTTTGACCTCACCATCGTCAACAAGATGGCGGTGGACCACGGCCTCACCGTGCCGCTGTCGCTGATGTTTGGCGAGCAAGACCCCGTGAAGGGCGCCTGGCCCTGCCCGGTGATCCCGTTTGCCGTCAACGTGGTGCAGTACCCCGTGCCCAGCGGCCGCCGCTGCTACAACCTGGGCCAGGCCATCCGCAAGGCGGTGGAGAGCTACGACGAAGACATTAACGTGCACATCTGGGGCACGGGCGGCATGAGCCACCAACTGCAGGGCCCGCGTGCGGGGCTCATCAACAAAGAGTTTGACAACGCCTTCCTCGACAAGCTCATCAGCGACCCCGATGCCGCCGCCAGCATCCCGCACATCGACTACGTGCGCGAGGCGGGCAGCGAAGGCATCGAGCTGGTGATGTGGCTCATCGCGCGCGGCGCCATGGCCGATGTAGCCGGTGGCAAGCCGCCGAAGCTGGCGCACCGCTTCTACCATGTGCCCGCGTCCAACACCGCTGTGGGCCATTTGATTCTTGAGAACACGTAAAAGGACACACACACCATGACCATCAAAGTCGCACTCGCAGGCGCTGGCGCCTTCGGCATCAAGCACCTGGACGGCATCAAAAACATCGACGGTGTTGAAGTCGTCTCCCTCATCAGCCGCGACCTGGCCAAGACCCAGGAGGTGGCCGACAAGTACGGCATCAAGCACGTCACCACCGACTTGAAGGACAGCCTGGCCATCAAGGAAGTGGATGCCGTGATCCTCTGCACGCCCACGCAGATGCACGCCAGCCAATCCATTGCCTGCATGGAAGCAGGCAAGCACGTGCAGGTCGAGATCCCGCTGTGCGACGTGCTGGCCGATGGCGAGAAGGTTGTTGCCCTGCAAAAGCAGACCGGCCTGGTGGCCATGTGCGGCCACACCCGCCGCTTCAACCCCAGCCACCAGTACGTGCACAAGAAAATCACGGCAGGCGAGTTCAACATCCAGCAGATGGATGTGCAGACCTACTTCTTCCGCCGCACCAACATGAACGCGCTGGGCCAGCCCCGCAGCTGGACGGACCACCTGCTGTGGCACCACGCTGCGCACACCGTGGACCTTTTCGCCTACCAGGCGGGCAGCCCCATCGTCAAAGCCAATGCCATCCAGGGCCCCATCCACAAGGAACTGGGCATTGCCATGGACATGAGCATCCAGCTGCAGGCTGCCAACGGTGCCATCTGCACGCTGTCGCTCTCGTTCAATAACGATGGCCCGCTCGGCACCTTCTTCCGCTACATCGGCGACACCGCCACCTACATCGCCCGCTACGATGACCTGGTGAACGGCAAGGAAGAGAAGATCGACGTAAGTCAGGTGGATGTGTCGATGAACGGCATTGAGCTGCAAGACCGCGAGTTCTTCGCCGCCATCAAGGAAGGCCGCGAGCCCAACGCCAGCGTGGCGCAGGTGCTGCCGTGCTACCAGGTGCTGCACGGGCTGGAGTTGCAGCTGGGCGCAGTCTGATGGCTGTTTGATTTTCAGAAAAATTGGCTGCTTGCGCGCATCCAATATGCGCAAGCAGCTATAAATTTAATAGCTTTTGGTGGCGGTGTTCAGCCTGCCGGCAGCGCTGCCAAGCTGCCCTTCATGCACCCGCCACACGTTGCCCCGGCGCAATGGTGGGCGGCGCGGCATTCAGCGTCTCAATGGCAAAGCCCGCCGCCGCTTTGTAGCGGGCCATGAAGCCCTCACGTTCCTCGCGCGGCAGCACGTCGTCGATGTGCTCAAACACCCCGCCGCAGCGCTCGTCCACCAGCCCCAACAGGCCAAAGGGGCCAGAACCCCGGTTGCGCAGCACCAGCGCCGAGATGTCCTTGCACAGCTTGTCGTCGTAGGCGCGCAGCGCCTGCGGGCTCACGCCATGCGCAATGAACTGCGCGCCCAGCACGCGGGCATCCACAATGGCCTGGCTGGCTCCGTTGGAGCCCACGGGGTACATCACATGTGCTGCGTCACCCAGCAGCGCCACGCGGCCGTCTACCCAGGTGGGCACGGGGTCGCGGTCGATCATGGGGTACTCAAACACATCTTTGGCACCGCGCAGCATGGCGGGCACGTCCATCCAGCTGTAGTTCCAGCCTTCAAAGTGGTGGATGAAATCTTCCAGCGCCACGCGACGGTTCCAGTCGCCCTGCTGCCAGCCGCCCTGGTTGTCCACCGTGATCTCGGCAATCCAGTTGATGGTGGCCAGGCCCGTGGCCGGGTCGGGTGGCGTGATGGGGTAGAACACCACCCGGTGCCGCAGCGAGCCCAGGCCCACAAACGAAGCCCCCGTGCGCACCGGCACCCCCGGCGTGGTGCCGCGCCACATGATGGCGCCGCCCCACTGGATGGGCGGCTGTGTGGGGTGCATCTGCGCCCGCACGGCCGAGTGCAGGCCGTCGGCTGCAATCAGCAGCGAGCCCGCCACTTCGCGCCGCTCGCCATCGCGCGTTTCGATGAGTGCGGTGATGCCATCGGCATCCTGCCGGTAGCCCACCACGCGCTGCCCCAGGTGCACGGCGTCCTGGCCCAGCCGCTCTTTCACGGCATTGAACAGCATCATCTGCAGCTGCCCCCGGTGCACCCCGTACTGCGGCCAGCGGTAGCCCGCATCCAGCCCGCGCGGCTCGGCATACACCTCGTTGCCATTGCGACCCACCAGCGCCCATTCACGCGCCTGCAGGCCAATGGTGTCCAGCACGTCGTTGCCAAACCCCAGGTCGTGCAGCTCTCGCACGGCATTGGGCTGCAGGTTGATGCCCACGCCCAGCGGCTGCAGCTCTGGCACCGTTTCAAAAACGATGCAGGGCACATCGATCTGGTGCAGGGTGAGCGCAGTGGCCATGCCGCCGACACCGCCACCGGCAATCAGCACGGGGCGGGGGGAAGATGTGGATGAAGGAGTGTTGCCAGACATGCGGCGATTGTCCATGCAATGGCGGGTGGGATGGGGTGGCGCACCAAGCCAACAGCCCCATCGTGCAAGCCCATGCCAATCGGCTGGAGCAGCAGATCAAGGCCTGAGAGCAGCCCGCTACAGCCCTCGGGGCCTGCTTTTTCCCACTCCGCCGAATAGAATGGTTCGGCCGACGGGATGGACTTTTTGTGGCTGCTGCAGGCGCGGCTCATGGGGGACGGCACGCTGAAAAAGATTGCGGTTGAGGTCGCCGAGAAGCTGTGCAACAGCACCACGGTCGACTGGCAAAAGCGCGAGAGTGCGCGCGCCCGGTTGCGCAACTTGGTGCGCATCACATTGCATCGCTGCAAGGACTCGCCGGATATGCAGGAAGACGCGATACGGCTGATGCTGGAACAGGCGGAGCGGCTGTCGGATGGGTGGGCCTCCATTTAAGAAATTTGTCACTTTCTAGAGCGATGCCAATGACTATGCAACAACGTGCTTTGGGCCCTTTCAGGGTCAGTGCCATCGGCCTGGGCTGCATGAACCTTTCGCACGCCTACGGCGCGCCTGTGAGCGCTGAGCAGGGCGAACGCGTGCTGTTGGCGGCGCTGGATGCGGGTGTGACGCTGTTCGATACCGCCACGCTGTATGGCTTTGGGGCCAACGAGACTCTGGTGGGCCGTGTACTGAAGCAGCACCGCCACCGCTTCACGCTGGCCAGCAAGTGCGGCATGCAGGGTGTGGATGTGAACGGCGATGGCAAGCTGGTGCGCGTGATCGACGGGCGCCCGGCCACGCTGCGCCAGACCTGCGAAGACAGCCTGCGCCGCCTGCAGACCGATGTGATTGATCTGTACTACCTGCACCGCTGGGACAAGAGCGTGCCGATTGAAGACAGTGTGGGCGCGCTGGCCGACTTGGTGCGGGCGGGCAAGATTCGCAGCATTGGGTTGTCGGAGGTGTCGGCTGCCACGCTGCGACGCGCGCACGCCGTGCACCCGATTGCGGCGGTGCAGACCGAGTATTCGCTGTGGACGCGCAACCCCGAGATTGCGGTGCTCGATGCGTGCCGCGAGCTGGGCGTGGCTTTTGTTGCCTTTAGCCCGGTGGCGCGCGGTTTCTTGTGTGGTGGCTTGACCGATGTGAGCACGCTTGACGCCAAGGACATTCGCCGCGCCATGCCACGTTTTGCGCCCGAGGCCTATGCCGCCAACCTGCAGCTGCTGGACGGCTATGTGCAAGTGGCGCGTGATGTGGGCTGCACGCCTGCGCAGCTGGCGCTGGCCTGGCTGCTGCAGCGGGGCGAGCACATCATCCCCATTCCGGGCACGACCAGCTTGGAGCATCTGCACGACGACCTGGGTGCTGTGAACGTGCGGCTGGATGTGGGCACTATCTCAAGGCTGGATGCGCTGATCAATGAGCGCACGGTGGTGGGCAGCCGCTACAACGCGCAGAACGCCAGCGAAGTGGATACCGAGGTTTTTGCGGACTGAGCGATCGTGGGCGCAAAAAAAGCCGGTGGCCTTTGCAGGCGACCGGCTTGAACAGGGTAGTTGCTCTAGCGCTTCGTTATCTTCATCCTCTTCAGGAGCACCCGCTGCGCAGGGGCGGCCCGGCGCAGCGGCTGGTGACCTGCTTACTTGGAAACCACGCGCACCATTTCCAGGCACTTGTTCGAGTAGCCCCATTCGTTGTCGTACCAGCTCACGATCTTCACGAAGGTGCCGTCCAGCGCGATGCCAGCATCGGCGTCAAAGATGGAGGTGCGGGTGTCGCCACGGAAGTCGGTGGCCACGACCTTGTCTTCGGTGTAGCCCAGCACGCCCTTGAGCGCGCCTTCGGACTGGGCCTTCATCTCGGCCTTGATTTCGTCATAGGTGGCCGCCTTGTCCAGCTCCACCGTCAGGTCCACCACCGACACGTCGGAGGTGGGCACGCGGAAGGACATGCCGGTCAGCTTTTTGTTCAGCGCAGGGATCACCACGCCCACAGCCTTGGCAGCGCCGGTGCTGGAGGGGATGATGTTTTCCAGAATGCCACGGCCGCCGCGCCAGTCTTTGTTGGAGGGGCCGTCCACGGTCTTCTGCGTGGCAGTCGCTGCGTGCACGGTGGTCATCAGGCCGCGCTTGATGCCCCACTTGTCGTTCAGCACCTTGGCCACGGGGGCCAGGCAGTTGGTGGTGCACGATGCGTTGGAGATGATGGCCTGACCGGCGTAGGTGTCGTGGTTCACGCCATAGACGAACATGGGGGTATCGTCCTTGGAGGGCGCCGACAGGACCACCTTCTTGGCGCCCGCGTCGATGTGCTTTTGCGCGGTGACCTTGTCCAGGAACAGGCCGGTGGATTCGATCACTACATCGGCGCCGACTTCGTTCCACTTCAGGTTGGCGGGGTCGCGCTCTTGCGTCAGGCGGATCTTCTTGCCGTTGACGATCAGGGTGTTGCCTTCCACGGCCACGGTGCCGTCGAAGCGGCCGTGCACCGAGTCGTACTGCAGCATGTAGGCCAGGTAGTCGGGCTCCAGCAGGTCGTTGATGCCCACGACTTCGATGTCGCTGAAGTTCTGGATGGCCGAGCGCAGCACGTTGCGGCCGATGCGGCCGAAGCCGTTGATACCAATCTTGATCGTCATAGGGAGCCTCTTCAAAGTTGCAAAGTCGAAATCAGGAATCTGCCGCTGCGCGCCCACTGCAGCAGCGGGCGCGCAGGGGGCGAGAGGGGACTCAGTGGGCCTTGGCCTTGCTGGCCTTCTTGGCGGGCTTCAGGCGCGCAGCACCGGTGGCGACCAACACGGCATCGGCCACGTTCTCTTCCGTGAAGCCGAAGTGCTTGAACAGCACGGGCGCAGGGGCCGATTCGCCGTAGGTGTCGATGCCCACCACAGCGGCGCAGCCGTATTTCCACCAGCCGTCGGTCACGCCCATTTCCACGGCCACGCGCGGCACGCCAGCAGGCAGCACGCTGCTCTTGTACTTGGCGTCTTCGCGGTCAAAGGTGGTGGTGCTGGGCATGGAGACCACGCGCACCGGCACCTTTTTGTCGGCCAGCAGGCGCTGGGCCTTGAGGGCCAGCTGCACTTCCGAGCCGGTGGCGATGATCACAGCCACGGGCTTCTTCTTGAGACCCACGTCGGCAGGTTCGCTCAGCACGTAGGCGCCGCGCGAGATGTCGCCCAGGTCGCGCTTGGGCGCGTAGGGGAGGTTTTGGCGCGACAGGGCCAGCACGGTGGGCTTGTTGCGGTTGGACAGGGCCACGCTCCAGGCCACGGCGGTTTCGGCCGTGTCGGCAGGGCGCCACACATCGAGGTTGGGGATCAGGCGCAGGCTGGCCACATGCTCGATGGACTGGTGCGTGGGGCCGTCTTCGCCCAGGCCGATGGAGTCGTGCGTGAACACGTGGATCACGCGTTGCTTCATCAGCGCAGCCATGCGGATGGCGTTGCGGCTGTAGTCGCTGAACGTGAGGAAGGTGCCGCCGTAGGGGATGAAACCACCGTGCAGCGCCACGCCGTTCATGATGGCGGCCATGCCGAATTCGCGCACGCCGTAGTTGATGTGGCGGCCACCCACGCCTGCCTCGTTCTTCACCACGTTGCCCTGCATGTCAAAGCGCAGGTTGGGCGTGCTCTTGGTGTTGGTGAGGTTGGAGCCGGTCAGGTCGGCGCTGCCGCCCAGCAGTTCGGGCAGGGCCGCGGTGAAGGCTTCCAGCGCCAGCTGGCTGGCCTTGCGGCTGGCCACGGTTTCGCCCTTGGTGTGGGCGGCCACCACGGCATCCACGGCCACCTGGGCAAAGTTGGCGGGCAGGTCGCCGTTCATGCGGCGTGTCAGTTCGGCAGCCAGCTCTGGGAAGGCGGCGGTATAGGCGGCAAAACGGTCGTTCCAGGCGGCTTCGGCGGCTGCACCAGCGGCCTTGCCGTCCCAGCCTGCATAGACGTCTTCAGGGATCACGAAGGGCTCGCTGCTCCAGCCCAGGGCTTCACGGGTCAGCGCGATTTCTTCGGCACCCAGGGGCTCGCCGTGGGCCTTGGAGGTGTTGGCGCGGTTGGGGCTGCCCTTGCCAATGTGTGTTTTGCAGATGATGAGCGAGGGGCGCTCAGTTTGCTTCTTGGCTTCGGCAACGGCATCGGCCACCTTGTCGGCGTCGTGGCCGTCGATGGGGCCGATCACGTTCCAGCCGGCGGACACAAAGCGCAATGCGGTGTTATCGGCAAACCAGGGCAGTACCTGGCCGTCGATGGAGATGCCGTTGTCGTCGTACAGGGCGACCAGTTTGTTCAGCTTCCAGGCACCGGCCAGCGAGATGGCCTCCTGGCTGATGCCTTCCATCAGGCAGCCGTCGCCCAGGAAGGCGTAAGTGTGGTGGTCCACCACGGCATGGCCTTCGCGGTTGAACTCGGCGGCGAGCAGTTTTTCAGCGAGCGCAAAGCCCACGGCGTTGGTGATGCCTTGGCCTAGCGGGCCGGTGGTGGTTTCCACGCCAGCGGTGTAGCCCACTTCGGGGTGGCCGGGCGTCTTGCTGTGCAGTTGGCGGAAGTTCTTCAGTTCGCCGATGGGCAGGTCGTAGCCCGTGAGGTGCAGCAGCGCGTACAGCAGCATCGAGCCGTGGCCGTTGGAGAGCACGAACCTGTCGCGGTCAAACCACTGGGGGTTGGTGGGGTTGTGCTTGAGGTGGCGGCTCCACAGCGCCACGGCCATGTCGGCCATGCCCATGGGGGCGCCGGGATGGCCGGAGTTGGCTTGTTGAACGGCGTCCATGGCCAATGCGCGGATCGCATTTGCCATCTGTTGGGATTGCTGGGTGTTGGCCATGGGGAGTGGTTCGGGTGGGTGGTTCAGGGGAAACCCAGCATTTTACCGGGGCGGCTTTCACCCGCCTGAATGGACAAGCCGCATGCCCAGCGCAGGGCGGCAATGCACTACAGTGCGGGCCATGCAAGGACTGCACCTCACCGCCGATCTTCAGGGCTGCCGCTGCGCCAGCGTGTGGCTGCTGGACGCCACCGCCCTGGGCCGGGCCTGCACCGATGCCGTGCGCGCCTGTGGGCTTCAGGCCGTGGGGCAGTTGTTCCATGAATTTCCGGCCACTGCGCGCGGCCCTGGCGGGGTGACAGCTACTGTTTTGCTAGCGGAATCCCACCTGTGTGTGCACACCTGGCCCGAGCAGCGTGCCGTCACCCTGGATGTGTATGTGTGCAATTTCGGCGCCGACCATTCGGCCAAGGCGCATGCGCTGCTGGACGCGCTGCTGGCCTTGTTCCAGCCCACCACCGCAGATCGCAACGCGTTGCAGCGGGGCGCGCTCGCGAACCATGACGGGGTGAGTGCATGAGTGCGGCGGTGCAGTCTGCCCATCAGGTACCGGCCCTGCTGCTGGCCGCTGGCCGGGGCGAGCGCATGCGCCCCCTGACCGACGCCACGCCCAAGCCTCTGCTGCAGGTGCAGGGCCTGCCGCTGCTGCAGTGGCACCTGCAGGCTTTGCGGGATGCGGGTGTTCGGCGGGCAGTGATCAACACCGCCTGGCTGGGCAGCCAGATCAGCGAGCATTTTTCAGGTGTTTTTGGCTGTCACCGCGCAACAGGTAAGCCTGAGCAGCTATCAATTTCATACTCGCACGAAGGGGTGGACTTTGGTGGTGCGCTGGAAACCGCCGGTGGCATCGCGCGTGCGCTGCCCCAACTCGGCCCGGTGTTCTGGCTCGCGGCGGGCGATGTGTTTGCGCCCGACTTCGTGTTTGACAGCGCGGCGGTGGCGGCCTTCGAGGCCAGCACCCACCTGGCCCACCTGTGGCTGGTGCCCAACCCCGCCC
>NZ_QAIH01000121.1:24214-41121 GCF_003060895.1 Acidovorax sp. HMWF029
GCCTGTCGGCTGACGGCCTGGCGCTGAACCTGCCCGCCGATGACCCTGCGCCGCGCTACACCTACAGCACCATCGCCTTGCTGCGCGCCGAGCTGTTTGCTGCGCCCTGGTGCGATATTCCGCCCGGCAACCCCGGCGGCATCAAAGCCCCGCTCGCGCCGCTGCTGCGCCGCGCGATGGACAATGGCCGCGTCGGCGCGCAGATCTACACCGGCCGCTGGACCGATGTGGGCACGCCTGAGCGGCTTGCCGAACTTAACTCACTTGCTTGCGACTCCCTCCCATGATCACCACCGTGCCTGCCTCCGTCTACGCCCAGCGCCGCGCGCACCTGGCTGCCCAGCTGGGCCCAGGGGGCATCGCCATCATCCCTACGGCGCTGGAGCGCCCACGCAACCGCGATACGGACTTTCTGTACCGACACGACAGTTACTTCTATTACCTGACCGGCTTCACGGAGCCTGGCGCCTGCCTGGTGCTGGCCCACGATGGCTGTAGCACGCTGTTCTGCCAGCCCAAGGACCTGGAGCGCGAGATTTGGGATGGCTACCGCCTGGGCCCCGCCGCTGCGCCTGCTGCCCTGGGCGTGGACGCCGCACATTCGATGGCCGAGATGGACAGCAAGCTGCCGCGCCTGCTCGAAAACACGGCCTGCGTCTGGTACCCGTTTGCCACCCACAGCGGCCTGGCCGCGCGCGTGGAGGGCTGGCTCAACGTGGTGCGCGGGCGTGTGCGCTACGGCGCCATCTGCCCTGCCGAGCAGAATGACCTGTGCACCCTGCTCGACGAGATGCGCCTGTTCAAGGACGCGTACGAGCAGGACATCATGCGCCGTGCCAGCAGTATCAGCGCGCAGGCCCACATCCGCGCTATGCAGCGCGCCGCCCGCATGCTGCGCGCCGGGGAGGATGTGCGCGAATACCACCTCGAAGCCGAACTGCTGCACGAGTTCCGCCAGCACGGGTCGCAGTACCCTGCCTACAACTCCATCGTGGCCGCCGGGGCCAACGCCTGTGTGCTGCACTACCGCGCCGACGACGCGCCTGTGCGCGACGGCGAGCTGGTGCTCATCGACGCGGGCTGCGAGCTGCACGGCTATGCCAGCGACATCACGCGCACCTTCCCGGCCAACGGGAAATTCACAGGCCCCCAGCGCGCGCTGTACGACCTAGTGCTGGCCAGCCAGGATGCGGCCGTGGCCGCCACCAAGGCGGGCGCCCGCTTCAACGACCCGCACGACGCCACGGTGGCCGTGCTCGCGCAGGGCATGTTGGATCTGGGCCTGCTCGATAAGAACAAGGCGGGCACCGCGCAGGACGTGATCGACAAACGCGCCTACTTCCAGTTCTACATGCACCGCACCGGCCACTGGCTGGGCATGGATGTGCACGACTGTGGTAGCTACGTGGAGCCGAGCGAAGTCGGCATTGCCAGTGAACGCAAGGACCCGCTTTCGGGCGAGACCATCACCAACCGCCCCAGCCGCATCCTGCGGCCTGGCATGGTGCTGACCATCGAGCCCGGCATCTATGTGCGTCCGGCCGAAGGGGTGCCCGAGCATTTCCACCACATCGGCATCCGCATCGAAGACGATGCCATCGTCACCGACACCGGGTGTGAGCTGATCACACGCGGCGTACCCGTCAAGGCCGACGAGATCGAGGCCCTGATGCGATGAGCGGGGTGCAAGGGGCCTTGGCACGCCCGTCCGGGTGGCGCCTGGGCGCGCTGCTGTGGCTGCTGGGCCTGCCCGGTGTGGTGGCCGTGGTCTGGACGCTGCTGCCGCCCTTGCAGGCCAATGCGGGCTTGCTGCCCCTGCCCCTGTGGGCGGTGCTGCTGCTCAGCGGGTTGCAGACGGCCGTGCTGCTGGCGCTGGCTGTTGCCATTGGCGTGTGGCTGGCGCCCCGCGTGGGGCTGCGGGCGCCGGTGCTGTCTGCGTGGCTGGGCGGCGGGCCGGTGGGCCCGGCGGTGCGCGCGGTGGTGGCGCCCGGCGTGATGGGCGGCGTGGCAGGCGCCCTGTGGCTGTGGGCGCTGGCCCAGGTGGCGCCACAGGCACTGCAGCCGTCCGACCCCGCCAGTGCGGCGCCGCTGGTGGTCAAGCTGCTCTATGGCGGCATCACCGAAGAGCTTTTGGTGCGCTGGGGCTTGATGACCCTGCTGCTGTGGTTGGGCTGGCGCGTGCTGCGGCGCGGGCAGGGCCTGCCCGGCAAGGCCCTGATGGCTGTGGCGGTGGTGCTCAGCGCCCTGCTGTTTGCGGTGGGGCACCTGCCAGCGGCCCAGGCCATGGCCGGGGTGCTGACGCCGCCGGTGGTGCTTTTTGTACTGGCAGGCAACACCGCGTTCGGCCTGCTGGCCGGTGCGCTCTATGCCCGCCGTGGGCTGGAGGCGGCCATCGTCGCGCATGTCCTGGCGCACCTGCTGTCGCATCCCCTTCTGTGACGGGCGCTGCGGGTAACCCGCATGTAACCGCTTCGTGTGAGAATTGAAACTCGATTACATCCCAACGACCGAGAGAAAGAGACATGTCCATGCCTACCCGCCGCGCCACCAAGATTGTTGCCACCCTGGGCCCCGCATCGAGTGACCCGGCGCTGCTGGAGGCGATGATCCGAGCGGGGGTGAACGTGGTGCGGCTGAACTTCAGCCACGGCAAGGCGCAGGACCACATCGACCGCGCCGCCACGGTGCGTGCCGCCGCCCAGCGTGCGGGCCGCGAGGTGGCCATCATGGCCGACCTGCAGGGTCCCAAGATCCGCGTGGGCAAGTTTGCCGAGGGCAAGGTGATGCTCGAATCCGGTGCCCAATTTGTGCTGGATGCCTCGCGCACCGAGCTGGGCGACATCGAAGGCGTGGGTCTGGACTACAAGGAACTGCCGCGCGACGTGAAGGCGGGCGATGTGCTGCTGCTCAACGACGGCCTGATCGTGCTCACGGTGGATGCCGTGCGTGGTGAGGCCGTGCACACCACGGTGAAGGTCGGCGGCGAGCTGTCGAACAACAAGGGCATCAACAAGAAGGGCGGTGGCCTCACGGCGCCGGCCCTCACGGCCAAGGACATGGAAGACATCCGCACGGCTATGAGCTTCCAGGCCGACTATGTGGCCGTGAGCTTCCCTAAGAATGCGACCGACATGGAAATGGCCCGCCAGCTGTGCAACGTGGCGGCTTCCGAGTTCCGCCACAAGCCGGGCCTGATCGCCAAGATCGAACGCGCCGAAGCCATCCCGCACCTCGAAGCCATCCTGCGCGTGAGCGACGGCATCATGGTGGCGCGCGGCGACCTGGCGGTGGAGGTGGGCAATGCCGCCGTGCCCGCGCTGCAAAAGAAGATGATCCGCATGGCGCGCGACATGGACAAGGTCGTCATCACCGCCACGCAGATGATGGAGAGCATGATCACCAACCCGGTGCCCACGCGCGCCGAGGTGAGCGACGTGGCCAATGCGGTGCTGGACGGCACCGACGCTGTGATGCTGAGCGCCGAGACGGCCGCCGGCCGCTACCCTCTCGAAACCGTGGAAGAAATGGCGACCATCTGCGCCGCCGCAGAAGCCGCCGAAGACCACCAGCTCGATGCCGACTTCACAGGCCAGACCTTTGGCCGCATCGACCAGTCCATCGCCATGGGGGCGCTGTTCACGGCCCACCACCTGGGTGCCAAGGCCATCGTGGCCATGACCGACAGCGGCGCCACGGCGCTGTGGATGAGCCGGCACAGCATCCGTGTCCCTATCTACGCACTCACCCCCAAGGTGGCAACGCAGCGCAAGATGGCCATGTACCGCAATGTGCGGCCCTTGCTCATGGATACCAGTGCCGATCGCGACACCGCGCTGGAACAGGCCGAGCGCCACCTCAAGAACCGCAACATCGTGCAAAAGGGCGACGTCTACGCCATCACCTGCGGCGAACCCATGGGGGCGCCGGGCGGCACCAACATGCTGAAGATTTGCGTGGCGGGTTGAACAACCGGGTTGCGCGCTCTCAGCCGATGGCGCGTGGTGGGTCGTCGGCTCCCATGCCGTTGGCTGCAGCGGTGAGGGCAGCCAGGCGTGGGCGCAAAGCCGACGCTCCCAGGTCGCACAGCCAGCCCACGGTCCAGCACAGCCAGCCGGTCCACAGCGTGTGGCTCATGAAATGGGCACCCCGCACCTGCTGGGCACCGCCCAGCACCAGGCCGGCCAGCACCGCGGCAGCCAGCCACCATCGCGCGGCAGCCGGTGCCTTGCGGCGCAGCGCAAAGTAGCCCCCCATGAAGGCAAACCCCGCCGAGGCATGGCCCGCCGGAAAGCACCGACCGCCGCCACCATCCACCACGCCCAGCGCCCAGTGGGAGGCGTACCGCGCCACGCCGCCGAATTCCGCCAGGTCCCAGGGGCAGCTGGTGGTGCTCAGGTTCTTGCCCACGCTCACAGCCGCAAGCGCCAGCAGGGCACTGATGGCCATCTGCAGGCGCTCACCCACATCCAGACGCCGCAGCACCCCCCAGGGCCACCACACGCCCAGCGCCAGCAGCAGCACGAGCAGCCACCCCAGGCGGCGAGCGCCTTCATGGAGCACCTGCACGAAGAACCATTGGTCGCGCATCGGAAAACCGTTGGCAGACCCAAAAGCGCGTGCCAGGGGGATGTCTTGCCCGATGGCGTCCCAAGCCACCACGGCGGCCAGGATGCCGAGCGTCCAAAGAAGTAGCGTACGGTGGTGGGCGAAGCGGTGGGGCGGGGTCGGCGTGGACAACATGGGGCGGACCATAGGGCACGCCACTTAACGCCGTCTTAATGACTGAGCGCAGGCCGCCGTGCCGGGCGACAATCGCCCCATGCGAATACTCGTTGTTGAAGACGATGCGGGCATTGCGGGAGGCCTGCGCACGAACCTGCAGCAGCGCGGCTACGCGGTGGATGTGTGCGACGGCGTGGCCAGTGCCTGGGGCGCGCTGCGCACTGAGCGCTTTGATGCCGTGTTGCTCGATCTGGGGCTGGCCGATGGCGACGGCGGCGATCTGCTGCGGCGGCTGCGACTGAGCCCGGCGCACGGCGCAACTGCCGCGCCCGTCCTGCCCGACCCCTCCACCCCCGTGCTCATCGTGACCGCCCGCGACCAGGTCCACCAGCGCATTGCAGGGCTTGACCAGGGGGCCGATGATTACCTGGCCAAACCGTTTGACATGGACGAGCTGGACGCGCGTTTGCGTGCCTTGTTGCGTCGGGCTGCTGGTCGCGCATCACCCACCATCCGCTACGGAGCCATCGAGATGGACCCCGCAGCGCGCACGGTGCACCAGGGGGGCAAGCTGGTGGAGATGTCACCCCGGGAGTTTTCGGTGCTGCTGGTGTTGCTGGAGGCCCGGGGGCGGGTGCTGTCGCGCCAGCAGATTGAGGAGCACTTGTACAGCTGGGACGCAGCCATCGAGAGCAATGCGGTGGAGGTCCACATCCACCATCTGCGGCGCAAGCTGGGCAGCGGCTGCATCCAGACCATGCGCGGTGTGGGCTACTTCATGCCCCAGGAGTCGGCTGCATGAGCGCTGCCGCCGCACCGTCCAGTGCCAGTGCGCGCAGGCCATCGTTGACCCGCCAGCTTCTGCTGTGGTCGCTGGGTGCGCTGGTGCTGGTGTGGGGCAGCTTTGTGTTCATGGGCTACCAGACGGGCGTGCACGAGGCGGACGAGCTGACCGACGGCCACCTGGCCAGTGTGGCCGCCCTGCTGCTGAACCTGCGCACTAACGAGGTGGGTGGGGCGCCGCAAGTCACTCAGCGCGTGGCCACGCCCTGGCTCAAGTCGCATGATTACCAGCAATCTCTCAGCGTGGTGCAGTGGGATGCGCAGGGGCGATTGCTTCATCACAGCGGCACGGCGCCTGTGCCTGCTTTCAGTGCCGCCGAGGGGTTTGCGGACATGGTTTTGGGGGGGCATGGCGCGGTGTGGCGAAGTTTCTCCCAATGGGACGCTGCGCGTGCGCACAAGGTCACGGTGCTGCTGGAGCTGCGCGAGCGGGACGAGCTGGCGCAGGACATTGCTGAACAGATGATCGAACCCGGGCTATGGCTGCTGCCCGTGGTGTCCCTGGCCTTGGGACTTGCGCTGTGGCGCGGCCTGCGCCCGCTCTATGCCCTGTCGGCCGATGTGGCTGCGCTGGACTCCGCCAGCACGCAGCGCCTGGCCTCACGCCACGCCTGGAGCGAGTTCGAGTCGGTGGTGGCGTCGATCAACACCCTGCTGGACCGGCAGCAGGCCGCCATGGTGCGCGAGCGCCGGTTGGCCAACGAAGTGGCGCACGAGCTGCGCACGCCACTGTCTTCTATCGCACTGCAGGCCAGCGCCCTGGGCGGGGCGCTGGACGCAGACGCTCGGGCCCAGGCCATCGCGCGCATTGGCCAGGACGCGCTGCGGGCGGGGCATGTGCTCAACCAGCTCCTGGCCCTGGCACGTGCCAGCCGGGCCGAGTTGCATGAGGCCAAGGCGCCGTTGGACTTGTGTGCCGTGGCTCGCCAAGTCTGCGCCGATTTTGCCCAAGCTGCCTGGCAGCGGGGGGATGACATCGCGCTTTCGGCGCCGCCGCAGCTGTGGGTGTCCGGGCATGTGCTGCTGCTGGACATCGCTGCCCGCAATCTGGTGGAGAACGCGCTCAAGCACACGCCGGAAGGCACACACATCGCTGTGGAGGTGGGGGTCTCTGAAGGTGGGGGGGCATGGCTGCAGGTGTGCGACGACGGTGCCCGCGGACGGGACGATAGGCCCCCGGCCCGAGGTGCGGGAAGCCCCCCGGATAGCCTGCACCTGGGCCACGAAATCCTGCGTCGGGTGGCAGACATCCATGGTGGCGCATTTGGCACGGCGTCTGCCGCGCCACCCTTTACCACCTGCTTTCGGTTGGATTTGCCCCCTTCGGCGGTCACGCCCCCCGGTTAAAATCCCGAGTTACCAAGCGGTTACCACCGCCAAGCCCGGCTCACAGCGCCTTCCCCAACCCTCAACGGATCCCACGACCATGCCTCTCGTTTCGATGCGCGAACTGCTCGACCATGCCGCAGCCAACAGCTACGGCATCCCTGCCTTCAACGTCAACAACCTGGAGCAGGTCCAGGCCGTGATGGCCGCTGCCGACGAAGTGGGGGCACCGGTCATCCTGCAGGCCAGCGCTGGTGCGCGCAAGTACGCGGGTGAGCCCTTCATCAAGCACCTTATCCAGGCGGCGGTCGAGGCCTTCCCTCACATTCCGCTGGTCATGCACCAGGACCATGGCACTTCGCCCAAGGTGTGTGCCGGTGCTATTGACCTTGGCTTTGGCTCGGTGATGATGGACGGCTCGCTTATGGAAGACGGCAAGACGCCTTCGTCCTTCGACTACAACGTGGAAGTGACCCGCAAGGTCGTGGACATGGCCCACAAGGTGGGCGTGACGGTGGAAGGTGAACTGGGCTGTCTGGGCAACCTGGAAACAGGTGAAGCCGGTGAGGAAGACGGTATCGGCGCCGAAGGCAAACTGGACCACAGCCAGATGCTGACCGACCCCGAAGAAGCGGCCGTGTTCGTCAAGGCCACCCAGCTCGACGCACTGGCGATCGCCATCGGCACCAGCCACGGCGCCTACAAGTTCAGCCGCAAGCCCACGGGCGACATCCTGGCCATCAGCCGCGTGAAGGAAATCCACAAGCGCATTCCCAACACCCATCTGGTGATGCACGGCTCTTCGTCGGTGCCCGCCGAGCTGCTGGCCATCATCAACCAGTACGGCGGCAAGATGAAGGAGACCTACGGCGTGCCCGTCGAGGAAATTCAGGAAGCCATCAAGCACGGCGTGCGCAAGATCAACATTGACACCGACATCCGCCTGGCCATGACCGGCGCGGTGCGCAAGTTCCTGGCCGAGAACCCCGACAAATTCGACGCGCGCGAGTGGCTCAAGCCCGCCCGCGAAGCCGCCAAGCAGGTCTGCAAGCAACGGTACCTGGAGTTCGGCTGCGAAGGCCAGGGCAGCAAGATCAAGGGCCTGAGCCTGCAGGTTGTGGCTGCGCAGTACGCTTCGGGAGCGTTGGCCCAAGTGGTGAACTGATCAACCGCGCAAGGCCCTGCGGGGCCATTGCACAGCCTGGCTGCTTTGTGTTGCCAGGCTTTTTTTTGTCCAGCCGCCGCGTGGACTGGGGAGTTCCCTCTACAGCAGACAAAGGCGACAGCGATAAGAATTTCTTCATGTAAGCTCGCGGTCAGCTTGCCCACCGGCAGCGCCGCAAGAAGTGTCTGATACCAGGGCGCTTTCAACACATTTCTCACCAGTTACACCGAGCTGGTTGTTGCATGGCAGAAGCCGTCGAGTGACGGAATCCGATGCCGTGGGATGATTGAAGGCGAATTCGTATGAACCTCTCTCTATGACTCTGACAATTTCAAAGTTCCGGCGGCTGTTGCCTTTGTTGGCTGTGACGGTGTTCACGGTGGCATGCGCGCCCCTGACCGTTCCTCCCAAGTCCGAATATCCCGTGGGTCGTGCCCGTCTGGTGTTGCCGCCGGGGACTTGGCAGGATCTGGGCAACTCAGAAGAATCCATTGCAGGCTCCGGAGGCCGTATTGCGCTTCAGACCCGTGATGTTGGGCTTCGCAATGCGCAAGGCGACTGGCTGGCTGTGTTGCGTGTGCAGACCAACCGTGCTGGCGATCTGGGGGGATCCCCCCAAGGCATCGGGAGCTGCCCGCCTCAACAGGATGTGACTGTTGAGGATACTGCTGCAGGAAGTCCCGTGCGCGCGGACTGCCTGCGCCTCAAGCTGTGGGGAAGCCGTGCCCAATGGCTGGACAAGAACCGACCGGACCTTGTCGAGTGGCTCATCAGTCGCCAGCTCAGTGTGAGCCAGCCCTACACCTACCTGAGCTATCGCTATGTGACCGAAGCCGGGGCCTGGGTAAAGATCGATGCCTTGGTGGACCAGCGACTATTGCGTCCCACGACGCGCAGCAACGAGGAGTTCCTTGTGGCGGGGCGACCCGCGCTGCAATGGGGGCGTGACCTAGCCCAGGCCGTGCGCCTGAGCGTCGGCATGGTGGACGGCCACCTGGCCATTCCGCCCTTCCCGTTCCCCACGCCCACTTCCAAGCCCTAGCTCGCCAGTCCTCCCCTGCCTGGCGGCCTTGCATAACGTTTACGAAACTCTAGGAGACCTCTGATGCAGACAAGCCCCGTCCCGCAGCCGCAGCGTATCGGCGTGCCAAGGGAAACCTTTCCCGGCGAAAAGCGCGTGGCCACCGTGCCCGATGTGGTGGAGAAGCTGATCAAGCTGGGCTTCACTGTCACTGTGGAGTCTGGGGCTGGGGATGCCGCCAATTTCAGTGACGACGCCTACCGCGCCGCAGGCGCCGAGATCGTGGGTGACGCCGCTGCGCTGTGGGCCGGGTCGGACATCGTCTTCAAGGTGCGCCCGCCCGGCAGCGACGAAGTGGCGCTGATGCGCGAGGGAACCACCCTCATCGATTTCATCTGGCCCGCCCAGAACCCGGATCTGATGCAGCAGCTGGCTGCGAAGAAGGCCACCGTGCTGGCCATCGACTGCCTGCCGCGCACCTTGTCCCGTGCCCAGAAGATGGATGCGCTCACGTCCACCGCAGGTGTCAGCGGTTACCGCGCCGTCATCGAGGCGGCCAACGCCTTTGGTCGGTTCTTTAATGGCCAGATCACGGCCGCAGGCAAGGTGCCGCCTGCCAAGGTATTCATCGCAGGCGCCGGTGTGGCGGGCCTCGCCGCCATCGGCACGGCGGCGAACCTGGGCGCCATCGTGCGCGCCAACGACACCCGTGCCGAAGTGGCCGATCAGGTCAAGTCGCTGGGCGGTGAGTTCGTCAAGGTGGACTACGAAGAAGAGGGCTCGGGCGGAGGCGGTTACGCCAAGGTCATGAGTGAGGGCTTCCAGGCTGCACAGCGCAAGATGTATGCGGAGCAGGCCAAGGATGCCGACATCATCATCACCACCGCGCTGATCCCGGGCAAGCCCGCGCCCAAGCTCATCACCGCCGAGATGGTGCAGAGCATGAAGCCCGGCAGCGTGATCGTGGACATGGCGGCCGAGCAGGGCGGCAACTGCGAGTTGACCGTGCCCGGCCAAGCCGTGGTGCGCCATGGCGTGACCATCGTCGGCTACACCGACCTGGCCTCGCGCCTGGCCAAGCAGTCTTCCACGCTATACGCCACCAACCTGCTTCGCCTGACGGAAGAGCTGTGCAAGGCCAAGGACGGGGTGGCCGTGGTCAACATGGAGGATGACGCGATCCGCGGCCTCACCGTGGTCAAGGATGGCGCCATCACCTGGCCTGCCCCGCCGCTCAAGCAAGCCCCGGCACCCGTGCCCAAGGCAGCAGCCCCGGTGGCGGAAAAGAAATCAAGCCATGGCCACGGTACGGGCGCTCCCATGTCCGCCAAAACCCTGACCATTGTTTTCGCCGTGCTGGCCGTGCTGTTCTGGGCCATCGGCGCCTATGCGCCCGTGGCCTTCCTGGGGCACTTCACGGTGTTCGTGCTGGCCTGCTTTATCGGCTACATGGTGGTGTGGAACGTTACTCCCGCGCTGCACACACCGTTGATGAGCGTGACCAACGCCATCTCCAGCATCATCGCCATCGGTGCGCTGGTGCAGATTGCGCCGCCCGATGCGGGTGTGAACGGGCGGCCTGACGGGCTCATCCTGTGGCTGGCGTTTGCCGCGCTGGTGCTCACGGCCATCAACATGTTCGGCGGCTTTGCGGTCACGCGCCGCATGCTGGCCATGTTCCGCAAGTAACTCCATCACAACAAGAACACAAGGAGCACAGTACATGTCCCAAAGTCTTGCCACCGTGGCCTACCTGGGCGCGGCCATTTTGTTCATCCTGAGCCTGGGCGGGCTCTCCAACCCGGAAACCTCACGCCGGGGCAACCTGTTCGGCATGGTCGGCATGGCGCTGGCCGTGCTGGCCACCGTGTTCGGCCCGCGCGTCAGTGCTGCAGGCGTGGCCTGGATCGTCGGCGCCCTGGTGATTGGCGGCGGCATCGGCCTGTATGCGGCCAAGGTTGTCAAGATGACCCAGATGCCCGAGCTGGTTGCCCTTATGCACAGCCTGGTGGGCCTGGCTGCTTGCCTGGTGGGGTTTGCCAGCTATGTCGATACCTCGATCCAGCTGCAGGGTGCGGAAAAGATCATCCACGAGGTGGAGATTTATGTCGGCATCCTGATCGGCGCGGTTACGTTCAGCGGCTCGCTGATCGCCTTTGGCAAGCTCAACGGCAAGATCGGCGGCAAGCCGCTGCTGCTGCCGGGGCGCCACTGGCTCAACCTGACCGCTTTGCTCGTGGTGATCTGGTTTGGCCGTGAGTTCTTGCGCGCAGAAACCATCGAGCAAGGCATGGTGCCGCTGATCGTGATGACGGTAATCGCCCTGCTGTTCGGTATCCACATGGTCATGTCCATTGGCGGGGCTGACATGCCGGTGGTGGTGTCCATGCTCAACAGCTACTCGGGCTGGGCCGCCGCCGCCACGGGCTTCATGCTCAGCAACGACCTGCTCATCGTCACCGGCGCGCTGGTGGGCTCCTCGGGGGCCATCCTGAGCTACATCATGTGCAATGCGATGAACCGCAACTTCATCAGCGTGATCGCGGGCGGTTTTGGCTCGGGGAGCGGCGCTCCTGCCAAGAAGGGCGATGCCGCCGAGCCGCAGGGCGAGGTCGTGCCAGTGGCCGCTGCCGAGACGGCCGAGCTGCTGCGCGATGCCAAGAGCGTGATCATCGTCCCAGGCTACGGCATGGCAGTGGCCCAGGCGCAGCATACGGTCAACGACATCGTGAAGACGCTGCGCGACAAGGGCGTGCAGGTGCGTTTTGCCATCCATCCCGTGGCGGGCCGCATGCCGGGCCACATGAATGTGCTGCTGGCCGAAGCCAAGGTGCCTTATGACATCGTGATGGAGATGGACGAGATCAACGAGGACTTTCCGGACACCGACGTGGCCATCGTCATCGGCGCCAACGACATCGTGAACCCCGCCGCGCAGGACGACCCCACCAGCCCGATTGCCGGCATGCCGGTGCTCGAAGTGTGGAAGGCCAAGACCTCGATCGTGATGAAGCGCTCGATGGCTTCGGGTTATGCGGGTGTGGACAACCCTCTGTTCTATAAGGACAACAACCGCATGCTGTTTGGTGATGCCAAGAAAATGCTCGATGAAGTGCTCGCCGCGCTCAAGGGCTGACGGGCATAATTCACCAGCGAAAAAAGCACGATCGTGCTGAAACGGCAGCGCGGTTCATTCATCGCTACTAAAAACTTCTCAGGAGACAAAAAACATGACCGATCGCCCATGGCTGGCCGCCTATCCGCAAGGGGTTCCTGCCGACATCGACACCTCGCAGTACGCCTCTCTTGTAGCCCTTATGGATGAGGCGTTCAAGAAGTACGCCGACCGCGTGGCATACAGCTTTATGGGCAAGGAGGTGACCTATGCCCAGACCGATTCGCTCTCCAGCGCGTTTGCGGCCTACCTGCAAGGCCTGGGCCTGGTAAAGGGCGATCGCGTGGCCATCATGATGCCCAACGTGCCGCAGTACCCCGTCGCCGTGGCTGCCGTGCTGCGCGCAGGGTTTGTGGTGGTCAACGTGAACCCGCTATACACCCCGCGCGAGCTGGAGCATCAGCTCAAGGACTCTGGCGCCAAGGCTATCGTCATCATCGAGAACTTCGCCGCCACACTGGAGCAGTGCATCGCACACACGCCCGTCAAGCATGTGGTGCTGTGCGCAATGGGTGACCAGCTGGGCCTGCTCAAGGGCGCGCTGGTCAACTACGTGGTGCGCAACGTCAAGAAGATGGTGCCCGCCTACAACCTGCCTGGTGCGGTGCGCTTCAACGAGGCCGTGGCCCAGGGCACGCGCGGCACGCTCAAGAAGCCCGACATCAAGCCTGATGACATTGCGCTGTTGCAGTACACCGGCGGCACGACGGGCGTGAGCAAGGGGGCGGTGCTGCTGCATCGCAACATCCTTGCCAACGTGTTGCAATCCGAGGCCTGGAATTCGCCCGTGATGAGCAAGGTGCCCGCAGGCGAGCAGCCCACGGCGGTATGCGCGCTGCCGCTGTACCACATCTTCGCGTTCACCGTGAACATGATGCTGTCCATGCGCACCGGCGGCAAAACCATCCTGATCCCCAACCCGCGCGATCTGCCTGCGGTGCTCAAGGAGCTCTCCAAACACACCTTCCACAGCTTCCCGGCCGTGAACACGCTGTTTAACGGCCTGGCCAATCACCCGGACTTCAACACTGTCAACTGGAAGAACCTCAAGGTTTCGGTGGGCGGTGGCATGGCCGTGCAGGGTGCCGTAGCCAAGCTCTGGCTGGAGAAGACCGGCTGCCCCATCTGCGAAGGCTACGGCCTGTCGGAAACCAGCCCCTCGACCAGCTGTAACCCCGTGACGGCCACCGAGTACACCGGCACCATCGGCGTGCCGATTCCTGGCACCTACATGAAGCTACTGGACGACGAGGGCCGGGAAGTCACCAAGCTGGGCGAGCCAGGCGAGATCGCCATCAAGGGCCCGCAGGTGATGGCGGGTTACTGGCAGCGCCCCGACGAAACGGCCAAGGTCATGACCGACGACGGCTACTTCAAGTCCGGCGATATCGGCATCATGGATGCGCGCGGTTTCTTCAAGATTGTGGACCGCAAGAAGGACATGGTGCTGGTCAGTGGCTTTAACGTGTACCCCAACGAGGTCGAAGAAGTGGTGGCCAATTGCCCCGGCGTGCTTGAATGCGCCGTGGTGGGTGTGCCCGATGAGAAGACCGGTGAGGCCGTGAAGCTGGTCATCGTGAAGAAGGACCCGGCACTGACCGAAGCGCAGGTCAAGGAGTTTTGCCGCGCTGAACTGACGGGCTACAAGCAGCCCAAGGTCATCGAGTTCCGCACCGAACTGCCCAAGACGCCCGTGGGCAAGATCCTGCGCCGCGAGCTGCGCGACAAGAAGTAAACCATGGGCGTGGCGGCGCGCGGGCTTTTGCGCGCCACAATCCACAGGCGGCTTCGGCCGCCTTTTTTCATGGCCGCGCCGCAAGGGGCGGCGGCCGTGCGTTGCTTCCCCACCCCGCCGATCCGAAGGTTTTTCGTATGAGTACCGCCATCCTGAGTGCCCTGACTGAAGAGCAAAGCTCTCTGGTCGAGCACCTCGCCCACCCGCAGCGTGTGATGCACGCAGGCCGCGCCTTCTGGCGGGGCGAGCTAAATGACCGGCCGGTAGTGCTCGCGCTGTCGGGCATCGGCAAGGTGGCGGCGGCCACTACGGCCACGGCGCTGATCGAGCATTTTGGTGTGGCCCGCATCGTGTTCACCGGGGTGGCCGGGGGCCTGGGGGACGGGGTGAACGTGGGCGACGTGGTGGTGGCGCAGGACTACATCCAGCACGACATGGACGCCTCGCCCCTGTTCCCGCGCTGGGAGCTGCCGGGCTATGCGCGCAGCCGCCTGCCTTGCGACCCCGTTTTGACCGCTCTACTTTTGGAAGCGGCCAGGGCTTGTGTGGCGGGCGGTAGTGGCCAGTTGGGCCTCAATACAGCACCGGATCAGGCACGCCACCGCGTGCACCACGGCCTGGTGGCCAGTGGCGACCGCTTTGTCTCCGCCGCCGCCGAGTCCACCCAACTGCGCGCCGCACTGCGCAGCGCCGGGCACGATGTGCTGGCCGTGGAAATGGAAGGCGCCGCCGTGGCCCAGGTCTGCCAGGACTATGGCCTGCCCTTCGCCGCCGTGCGCACCATCTCTGACCGCGCCGACGACACCGCCCACGGTGACTTCGCCCTGTTCGTGCAGACCGTGGCCAGCCGCTATGCAGAACACATGGTGCAGAGGTTGCTTCAAAAGCTATAAATTTAATAGCTTAAAAGGCAATATGGACGCGCGCAGAGGCCGAATTCTGCTCAAGTTTTCAGCAAGAAACTCGTTGATGGATGCCTGACAGAACCACGCGAAGGGCGCTCCCCAAGCCAGCGCCACCGAGGAACCGGCTTTGCCGGGCCTCGGGTGGCGTCCCCCCTCGGGGGGCTGAGGAACTGCGGCTCCGAGCCTGCCTGCGCAGGCTTGGACAGTTACGAAGGGCCGATGCCTCAGGCTGCGGCGCGTAGGCTCGCGCCACAGGGGGGCTACTTCAACCAGCCGCGCTTGCGGAAGTACCACATGGGCCCCAGCGCACTGGCCAGCATCAGCCCCAGCGCATACGGGTAGCCCATCGACCAGTCCAGCTCGGGCATGAACTTGAAGTTCATGCCGTACACGCTCGCAATCAGCGTGGGCGGCAGCAAGGCGACGCTGGCCACCGAGAAGATCTTGATGATCTTGTTCTGATTGATGTTGATAAAACCGACCGTGGCGTCCATCAAGAAGTTGATCTTGTCGAACAGAAAGGCCGTGTGGTTGTCCAGCGACTCGATGTCGCGCAGGATCTGGCGGGCCTCCTCGAACTGCTCGGCGTTGAGCATCTTGCTGCGCATCATGAAGCTCACTGCGCGGCGCGTGTCCATCACGTTGCGGCGGATGCGGCCGTTCAAGTCTTCCTGGCGCGCAATGGCGGCCAGCACCTCGCCCGCGCGGGCGTCGGTCACGTCGCCTGCCAGCACCTGGGTGCTGACCTTTTCCAGCTCGTCGTAGATGCCTTCGAGCGTGTCGGCCGAATACTCGGCGTCGGCGTCGAACAGCTTGAGCAGCACTTCCTTGGCGTCCTCGATGAGCCCCGGCGCGCGACGTGCGCGCATGCGCAGCAGGCGGAACACGGGCACGTCTTCGTCGTGGATGGAGAACAGCACGCCCCGGCTCTTGAGGTTGGTGTTGTGCTGGTTCAGGATGAAGGCCACCCGCACCGAGCGAGGGTCTTCGTCGTCGTCGATCAAAAAGTCGCTGCGGATGTGCAACTCGCCGTTGTCTTCTTCGTAGAAGCGGGCGGATTCCTCGATGTCCTCGTCCATCGCATCCTCGGGGATGGACAGGCCGTAGTGCTGCTTGATCCAGCGTTTTTCTTCGAGCGTGGGGGCTTCCAGGTCCACCCAGATCGGCTGGAACTTGGTCAGTTCTTCCAGGGACTCGATTTCTTCCTGGAACAGCCGGCCATTGGCGAGCGTAAAGATGTTGAGCATGGGCTCACTCCCTTGTGTGTGGCAACTGCGGTGTGGGGGTCTGGGCTGCTTTCAACCCCCACCGGCAGGCCGGGGAGCTGAAAGCTACCAACTCGGGTAGGTTTCCAAGGAGCTGTCTCCGTCAAAAATAGGCAAGTCGCGGATTATGGCACCGGGAGGGCACCGGGGGGGCCGCTTTGGGCGGGATCAAGTAGAGCCAGCGCCAGCGCCACGCACCAGAGCCAGGGCGTGGCACAGGTCGGCCCAGGCGGCGGCCTTGGTGTCCTGCGAGCGCAGCAAAAAGGCCGGGTCGTAGGTCACAACGGCTGGGCAGCCCGCCAGCTGGTGCGGGCCTGCCCGCAGGCGGCCCAGTGGCTCGGTGCGGCCCAGGGCGGCGCGCGCGGCCACATGGCCCAGCACCAGCACCATCGCGGGCTGTAGCGTGCTCACCGCGTCGGCCAGGGTGGCGGGGATGTGGGTGCTGGCTTCGGTGCCGGGTGCTGGCCGCTCCAGCGCTGCAAAGTAGACGCGCGGGTGCTTGTGCAGCTGCATGGCGCGCAGCATGTTGTCCAGCAGGCGCCCTGTATCGCCGCCCAGTGGGTCGTCGGGGGTGGGGCTTTCCGCCACGATCAGCCAGCCGCTGCCCAGGCCCGTGGGAGTCTGCGCCGGGTCGGCCGTGGGGTACAGCGCCCGGGGGGCATGCAGCAGCAACGCCGGGGCGCCCGGGCCTGCGGCAGGCGCAGCCAGGTGGCTGGCGGGCGCTGTGCGTGGTGTGGTGGCGGGCTGGGT
>NZ_QAIH01000122.1 GCF_003060895.1 Acidovorax sp. HMWF029
CGCACCGACCGACCCCCACGCCATCGACACGCTGCAGCGCCTGGAGGCGCTGCTCAGCCAGCCCAGCGAGGCATCGCTCAGCAAAGAGGTGGCCTACATCCACCCCGCCTACCGCGCCATGATCGAGGCCGCGCCCTTTGCGGTGCTGGCCACCACCGGCCCCGGCGGGCTCGACGCATCGCCGCGTGGCGACCCGCCCGGTTTTGTGCAACTGCTGGACGACAAAACCCTGCTGCTGCCCGAGCGGCGCGGCAACAACCGCGCCGACAGTCTGCGCAACATCGTGGCCGACCCGCGTGTGGCGCTGCTGTTCCTCATCCCCGGCGTGGGCGAGACCCTGCGCGTGAATGGCCGCGCACGCATCAGCGTGGCGCCCGATCTGCTTGCGCGCTTCGTGGTCAACGGCCAGCCGCCCAAGTGCGTGATCGTGGTCTATGTGGAAACCGTCTTCTTCCAATGCGCCCGCGCCATCCAGCGCTCGCAACTCTGGAGCACAGTGCCCCCCGGCACCCCGCGCCCCGTGCCCACACCGGGCGCCATCCTTGCGGCCATCACGCAGGGCCAGTTTGATGGCGCCACCTACGACCGCGACCTGCCTGCGCGCCAGCAGGCCACGTTGTATTGAGCCTTGCGGCCCGCTGCTGGGGCCTCACTGCCTGCGCACACAATGGCACCAGGGCGCTGCCAGCACAGCGTGCAACCAATGCAGAGGGAGAGGCATGGATTCCGTGTTGTTGATCGTGGCGGTCGGTGCCGTTGCCGCAGGCTTTGTGCAAGGCCTGTCGGGCTTTGGGTTTGGCATGGTCGCCATGTCGTTCTGGGCCTGGAGCCTGGAGCCGCGCCTGGCGGCGGTGCTGACGGTGTGTGGCGCACTCACCGGCCAGCTGGTGGCTGCCGCCACCGTGCGCCGGGGTTTTGACCGCGTGCGCCTGCTGCCCTTTGTGCTGGGCGGCCTGGCGGGCATCCCCCTCGGCGTGGCCGTGCTACCGCGCCTGGACATGGACGCCTTCAAGCTTGTGCTGGGCACCCTGCTGGTGCTGTGGTGCCCGGCCATGCTCATGGCCAAACAACTGCCCCGTATCTCCCGGGGCGGGCGCGTGGCCGATGTGCTGGTGGGCTTGGCAGGTGGTGTGATGGGCGGCCTGGGCGGCTTCACCGGCGTGCTGCCCACCCTGTGGTGCACCCTGCGTGGGTTCGACAAAGACGTGCAGCGGGCCATCATCCAGAACTTCAACCTGGCCATGCTGATCGTGACGTTTGGCACCTACCTGGCTACGGGCCTGATTACCCGTGAGGCGCTGCCCCTGCTCGCTATCGTCGTGCCCGCAATGCTGGTGCCCACGCTACTCGGCGCCAAGCTGTACCACGGCATCAGCGAGGCACGGTTTCGGCAGATTGTGTTGGGGATGCTGACACTGTCGGGGGTGGCGATGCTGGTGGCGAGTGCGCCAAAGGTGTTGGGGCTGCTGGGGGATGTGTAATGCTCACCTATTGATAGCTGTTAGCGCTTTATGGATAAGCGGTAGAGCCCGATTGGAATAAGAATCTTCGCTCTCAGCGACTAACGCAGCGTGTCAACTTCCGTGCGCCATCGAATCCAGCGGGCTGGCCGTGCCACCGGCCGCCACCTTCAGAACATGGGTGTAGATCATGGTGGTGGACACATCGCTGTGGCCCAGCAGCTCCTGCACGGTGCGGATGTCGGTGCCAGATTGCAGCAGATGGGTGGCAAAACTGTGGCGCAAGGTGTGCACCGACACGGGCTTGCAAATACCTGCTTGCGCCACGGCCTTCTTGACGGCCCGCTGCAGCCGTTCCTCAAACAAGTGATGGCGCCGCTCCACGCCCGAGCGTGGGTCCACAGAAAAAGTGGGTGAGGGAAACAGCCAGAACCAACCCCATGTGCGGCCCACCTGGGGGTACTTTTGCTCCAGTGCATGCGGCGTTTGCACCCCACCTCGCTGCGCTTGCCGGTCCTGTTCCCACACGCTTCGCGCGTTCAACAGTTGCGCGCGCAGCGTGGGCGCCAGGGTGCGCGGCAGCATGACGACGCGGTCTTTGTTGCCCTTGGCCTCCCGGACAATGATCACTTGGCGATCAAAGTCCACATCCTTGATGCGCAGGCGCAGGCCCTCCATCAGCCGCATGCCTGTGCCATACAAGAGTTGCGCCAGCAAACGCATGTCTGCATCCAGAAACTGAAACAAGGCAGCAACCTCATCCCGCGTCAAAACACTGGGAATGCGCCGCTTCTGGGCGGGGCGGCTTACGCCCTCCAGCCAGGGCAAATCGACGCCCAACACTTCGCGGTAAAGAAACAGGATGGCGCTAAGTGCCTGGTTGTGGGTAGAGGCAGACACATGCCGCTCTGTCGCCAACATCGTGAGGAACGCTTCCACCTCAGCAGCTCCCATGTCGCGCGGATGCCGCATGACCCCGCCACGCCCGTGCCAACGTATGAAAAAACGTACCCAGTGCAGGTAAGCATTCTCGGTGCTGAGGCTATAGTGAAGGTAACGAATACGCTCTCGAACCTGGTCCAAAAGGCGAGGTGAGCGCAAAACATGCGTGCCGGGTTTCATGTAAATTTTATACCTGTGTTTTTAAACAGTGTATCGGCCGCAATCCCAAGCTGCAAGCCACTTCCAGGAGGAATCCGTGTCC
>NZ_QAIH01000123.1 GCF_003060895.1 Acidovorax sp. HMWF029
CAGTGTGGCCAGCGCGGCTTCATCCGGGATGCCCTCCACCTGCACCCAGTAGGTCTTCTCCATCTTGAAGCGCGGGTCGGCAATGCGGGCCTGCAGCGGGCCGTCGTTGGTCAGCAGCAGCAGGCCTTCGCTGTCGGCGTCCAGGCGCCCGGCCACGTACACGCCGGGCAGGGCGATGTAGTCCTTCAGGCCCTGCCACTTGCCTTCGGCCGTGAACTGGCTCAGCACGCCATAGGGTTTGTTGAAGCGGATCAGGCGCGGGGTCATGGGGCGTTTGGGGCGTGGTTTTTGAATAAAAATGGCTGCTTGCGCGCGTCCATCAAGCGCAAGCAGCTATCAAAATAATAGTTATGCCGGGGTGAACAGCGCCGGGTCCACCATGGTGCGGTTCAGCATCACGCCCCAGTGCAGGTGCGGCCCGGTCACGCGGCCGGTGGCGCCCACCTGGCAGAACGCGTCGCCCGCCTGCAGCACGTCGCCCACGCGCACATCCATGCGGCTCAGGTGGCAGTACATGCTGAGCAGGCCCTGGCCATGGTCCAGCCACACTGTGCCGCCATTGAAGAAGTAGTCGCCCACGTCGATCACCCGGCCTGCCAGCGGCGCCACGACCGGGGTGCCCGTGGCGGCGGCGATGTCCATGCCGCTGTGCGGATTGCGCGGCTGGCCGTTGAACACGCGGCGCAGCCCGAACGAGCTGGAGCGCCGCCCCGGCACCGGCACGCGCATGCGCAGCGATGGCAGGGCCACACCAGCGGGCAACTCGGTGAAGGTGGCCATCACGCCCGCCTGGTGGTCGCGCTCGCGCTCGTAGCGGGCCTGGTCCTCGGGCGAGAGGTCCACCGTGCGGGGCGACACCGTGAGGTGCTGCTCTTTGTATTGCTTGTGGCCCACCGTGTAGGGAATCTTCCTGCTTCTGCCACCGTCGGCCTGCTCCACGCTCAGGAGCCCCTCGCCCGGTGTTGCCGACAGCGGTATGCCCAGCACGGCAGTCCACTCGATCGCGTCACCCACCACCATGACTGGCACATCTGTTTGTGCCTGGCGCACATGGGCTGCTGGCCGCGTAGAAGCGGGCCCCAGCGACAGCCGGGCGACCCCCCCTGGCACTTGCAGCGCCTGTGGCCAGGTGTCCGACGCTGGCGGCTGTGGGGAAGGCTTGGCATGCAGCAGCCCCTGGGATGGCAGCGCAAGAACACTGCTGGCGGCCATCAATGCCTGGCGACGGGTGAGGGCGGGGTGGCGGTCGTGATGGGATGGAGTCACGTTGGGAAAACGGGCGCGAAAGAAAAGACGGGGGTGGAGAAATGCGGTAGTGCAGCAGGACGCTCGCAGGCATGTTGGCCGCCACCCATTGTGCGCTCCTCAGCGCAGCATGCAGAGAAGTTGGCCCGCCGCTTTATCAGCCGCAGCATGGGTGATGTCGCATTCAGTGGAATGTGGTCGCGCGGCTATGCTTGCCACGCCCGGAGTGCCATCGCACCCTTCAACCGTCTGCATGCATTCAAGTTGCATGCATTCAAGTTGTATTCATTCAAGTATCTGGAGACTTTTCATGCCTCGCCTGTCACCCTTGCCGCCGGAAACCACCCCTGAGTTGAAGGAGCATTTCGACTTTTTTCTGGGCACCTTGGGCTTCACGCCCAACAGCGTGCTGACGATGCAGCGCAAGCCCCGGCTGGTTCGGGCATTCGCCCAGCTCAACGGTGCGGTCATGGACCCCGAAGGCGAGGTGGACCTTGGCTTTCGCAGGTTGATCGGCCATGTGGTCAGCAAGGTGTCGGGGTGTCTTTATTGCCAGGCGCACACCTTGCTGGGTGCCAAGAATTTTGGGGTCAGCGATGCCAAGCTGGCAGATGTCTGGACCTATGCCACCAGCCCGCACTACAGCGAGCGGGAGCGCATCGCGCTGGATTTTGCGCTGGCCGCTGCCAGCCAGCCCAATGCGGTGGACGATGCTCTTTTTGACCAGTTGCGCAAGCACTGGAGCGAAGGTGAAATTGTGGAGCTGCTGGGCGTGGTTGCCATGTTTGCGTTTCTCAACCGCTGGAACGACACCATGGCGACCCCTCTGGAGGCCGCGCCTAACGAGGTTGCCAAGGAGGCCCTGAGGGCGCATGGCTGGGACGCAGGCAAACACGTTGCCTGATCCTGCGCGGTGAAGCGGTGCCAGTTTCTGCTGGTGCTGGTGCTGGTGCTGGGAGCCGGCGCCGGGAGCTGGTGCCGGGCGCCTGAGGTTGTCAGGACTGCACGAACTCGTAGGTGACGGCTTCGCTCTCCACCATGTCCAGCACCTCGTTGAGCTCATCGTCGCTGTCGGTGCTGCTCCACATGTCTTCAGGGTCGGCGGCAAACAGGGGCTCGATGGCGATGTCCAGAAACTTGCCGTCGGCCATCTGGATCACCGGCGTGCTTTCCGAGGTCTCGACCAGTGCCCAGCTGTCGGGCACTGTCATTTCGAGCTGGATGGTGACGTTGAGTTTTTTCATGGTGGTTTCCGGCGTTGCGGATCAAGAGAGGAAGAAAGGCGGGCAGGGTACCCCAGTTTCACCACCCAGCGCCAGGAGCCCCGCACGAATTCTCCGGCGCCACCAGCAGCGCCAGCCAGTTGCCGCGCACGACGCACCCTGAGGGCGTCGGCTGTTGACGAAGGCATGGTAGGCGCGATCAGGGGGCGTGCAGGATTGGTTTGGCAAGATGCCGCATCAGGCCCCCACCGCGCGCACCCCAAAACTCTCGCTGCCTTGCGCCCAGGCCAGCAGCCGGTCGATGTTGGGGTGCTTGCCGGGGAAGGCGCGCGCATCAGCCACATGCTCGGCATACCACTCCAGCCCCAGGCTGGCGGCTGCGGGCGTGATGCTGCCGCCATACAACGCAGCCAGTGCGGCATACACCACCAGCGATCCGCCCTGGCCGGGCTTGTTTTCGATGGTGGCCAGCACCTGGCCGTCTGCGCCCAGCAGGTGCAGGGCGGCGAGGTGGCTGGCGGAGGGGAGTTGCTTGAGACGGTCTGCGAAGTTCATGGGGGTGGTGGAGGTAAAAAATTGAGATAAATTGGCTGCTTCCGCGCTATGGGTAAGCACTTTTAGCTATCAATTAGTGAGTAAATTCCGATCTGCGATGGTACGGGATCAGCGTCTTTGCGGGGCGGGGCGGGGC